>NZ_JBJKOP010000009.1:0-39989 GCF_046707225.1 Caproicibacter sp.
ACAGGACATTCAGATTTCCCCCTTAAAAGTATCCGACCGGATGAATCGTGTGGTCCTTCTTCGGATCAAAGCCGGAGAGCTGCCGGTCCGTCAGCAGAACCGCGGGCTGCACCGCAAAACTCCCGAATCTGTTCTTCAGCCAGTCCACCGCGCGATCCAGATGCTCCAGCCGTTCCCGGCCCGCCTCATCCCGGTACAGGTTTGCCTGGGAGGGAACCGTATCCGGTACTAAATCCGTCATGCTGATTCCGATGCTCCGGATCGGCCGTTCCCATCGGTAATGCTTTCGGAACAATTCAAGGCCCGCGTCCGAAATCTCGGAGGTGATATTGGTGTAGGAGCCCATCGTATGCTGACGGGTGAAGCTGAACAGCTGATTGTCCCGGACACTGATACAGACCGTCCTCCCCTGGAAGCCCTGTTCCCGCAGGCGGCGCGCGACGCTGTCGGCCAGCACAGTGAGGATGATCTTGACGTCCTCGTCATTTTTGAGATCACGGGGCGTAGTCGTGCTGTTGCCGACGGATTTGACCGTCGGCTGATTGTCGTACCGCGCCACAGGAGAGCAGTCCAAGCCGTTTGCAAAGCAAGAAAGGACCTCGCCCCATTTGCCGAACCAGCCGCGCAGCGTTCGCTCCGGTGTGTTGGCCAAGTCTCCGATCGTGTGGATTCCGTAACGCTCCAGCTTTCGTTTCGTCGCGCTGCCGACGTACAAAAGGTCGGAGCAAGAGAGGGGCCACGCGATCTCACGGTAATTATCCTTTCCTACCCGGGTAATCGCATCGGGCTTTTTGTAGTCGCTGCCGAGCTTCGCAAAGATTTTGTTATACGATACCCCGATGCTCACGGTAATCCCAAGCTCATTTTTGATCCGACCGCGGATCTCTTCCGCAATCGTCATCCCGTCGCGGCCCCGGGAATCAGCGGTCACATCCAGCCAGCATTCATCAAGCCCGAACGGTTCCACGAGATCAGTGTAATCCTGATAAATCCGGCGGGCCATTTGTGAAAAGCGCATATACAGTTCGTAGTTCGGCGGCACAATGACAAGATCCGGGCATTTCTGTTTCGCCTGCCAGAGAGCTTCTCCGGTCTTGACATGATACCGTTTCGCGATCTGGTTTTTCGTCAGGATAATGCCGTGCCGCTGCTCGACGTCGCCGCCGACCGCGACCGGCTTGTCGCGGATTTCCGGGCGGTGCAGGCATTCCACGGAAGCATAAAAGCTGTTGCAATCGCTGTGAAGAATGACCCGTTCCAAATTCTCACTTCCAAACGCATGTTCTTGTATTAGTATAGAACAAGCGTTCTGAAATATCAATGGGAATTTGATGAAATAAAAAGGCCATGCAAATGATCTGCATGGTCAAAAGCGGAACCGGTTCCACTTTAGATTTAATTCCTCTTTTTGCTCTGAAATTTAGATTGCTTTTTTTGAAAGCTGGTATATAATTCCTGTATGTGGACAAAAAAGCAGCATCCACAGAAGATTAACCATCGTCCAAATGATTAGTCCCCATGCGCCATAAGGGTAACTAGAACCCATATGACTTGTGAATGCCAATTATGCGTGGTTTATTTTACTGCGTATTTCGGATAGATGTCAAGTCTGTACCCTTATTTGGTCGGTGAGGGTGCAGGCTTTCTTTTTTCACTACCAATTCCACAGGGGTTATCCTGTGTACCTCCGTTCTCGGCCTTAAAAAACCGACTGCGCGAGGTTGGCGCACATTGAAAATATTTCTACCAATCGGTCAGAACGATTGGGGAAATTACAAAAACGTTTCTTGCTGGGGGGCGGAAACACCAGAAAACGCGAAGCAGACACAGGCGCTGTTGCGATTCACTGCATGTCGTGCGATGATCCCGGTAAGTGATAATGATACTTCTGCCTTGAACGCTTCACCGCATTGGGCAGGCCTCGACGAATGAAAGGCTGGAGATATACTAACACCAATGCAAGTTTGTAATATACGCTTTGTGGTAATCTCCTGCTGATCTTCGGGTGGGAGGTTATCATAAAATCAAATGCTTAAAACTTAAACACTTGATTTTATGATAACAAGGACAAAACATTCCGCTTTGCCCTTAATTACCATTATTTTGGTGGACGTTATAGGACTCGAACCTATGACCTTTCGCACGTCAAGCGAACGCTCTAGCCAGCTGAGCTAAACATCCAAATTGAATCGGTCTTTAAAGTGCTTGATTATTATAACGTATATGCTGTCGAAAATCAAGTACAAAATCAAAAATTTCTAAATTATTTGAAACTCTTGTTTTCGACACCCATTTATCCTATAATGATAAAAACAGGAGGATGATCCATCATGTCGATTGGTCTTGTGCTGGAAGGCGGCGGCATGCGGGGCTGGTACACCGCCGGCGTTTTAACTGTTCTGACGGAAACCGGTATTGAATTCCCAAGCGTTTACGGAATTTCCGCCGGGGCTTCCAATGCTCTCAATTATATCAGCAAGCAAAACACCAGGGATTTCGCGCGCGAGATGATCCGGTACTCCACAGATGAACGCTATATCAGCGTCAGCAATCTGCAGAGAACCGGTTCCCTGTTCGGCTTTGATTTTATGTTCGGAGAACTGTTCCATTCTCTTCTGCCTTTTGACTATGAAACGTTTTTTAATTCTCCGACCGACCTGAAAGTCGGCGCAACAGACCTGAAAACGGGTCAAGCTGTCTTTTTTGACAAATCTCAGCTGGACGAAACTATGACGGCGGTCCGGGCGTCCTGCTCGCTGCCTTTTATCTCCAACATTGTGTCTTATCTCGGTCATGAGCTTTTGGATGGCGGCTGCAGTATGCCGATCCCAATTGAACGCTCCATTTTTGACGGAAACGATCGCAACGTTATCGTACTGACTCGCGACAGGACCTATCGAAAAGGCCCCCACCCCGAATTTCCGCGTTCGGTGCTCCGGGTTAAATACGGTGACTATCCCCTTTTTGTCGAAGCGATGATGAAGCGGCCTGAAACCTATAATAACGAACTCGACGTTTGCCGCAGACAGGAAAAAGCCGAAAAGGCGTTTGTTATTCGCCCAAGCGTCCCGATTATTACAAGCAGGTACGAAAAGGACCCAGAAAAATTAATTAAAATTTATGAAATGGGAATTCACGACTGTGAAAGCTCTTTGAACGGCCTTCGTGAGTTTATGAAGAAAGATTAAAACCTGTAAAAAATTAACTTGAAAGAATTCGGTTAAGCAGCAAATAATAAGTTCGGGGTGAAAATATATGGCGGATCAACTCGGGCGCTTGCTGGATTCGGACCCGAAAGCAAAAGAATACTTTGAAACGCTTCCTCAATACGCAAGGGAAGCGGTCAGAAAGCACGCCGAACAGATTGACGGAGTGAAGTCTATGAGGCTGCTCGCTGAAAGCTATATGAAGGACGATTCCTATCGAGGCGCCTGAATCCGCATCAATACGGAGGCGCAAATGGGAACTTATTATGAAAACAATCCGGACCTCAGGGAATATTTCGAGTCCCTGCCGATTGAAATTAAGGACAGAATCATTGAATCCGGCGTCGAGATTTCGACGCTCGGAGAACTGGAAAAAGCTGCCGAGCATTTTGAATTAATGAATAAAATATAAAAGACGACTGCCCCGGGCTTTGTCCGGGGCAGTCGTCTTTTATCGGTATTGGTTATTCTGCCGCCCAGCGTTTCAGCTTTGGAAACGACTGCCGCATTTCTTTCTTCGCCTGTTCCTTATCCTGAAACAATCCCGGAACAGACGCGCAGAAATCGATCATTTCCTCCATCGTGCAGTCCGCGGTAAACGCTCCGTTTTTAAAACAGTAGCAGCAGAACTCTTCATTTTTACCGCCGTCCGCATTCGTGCCAAACTCCTCGTCCTTCGTCATCGGCATCCCGCAGCTTTGGCAGATTTTTTGATTTTCCATTGTAAAAACATCCCTTCTTCTTTGATGTCTCAAGGATACCAGATATAATCTGACAGCAGTATGTCATGTTTTTTCCTTGAAATAATTTCTTTGGATCCCCTCAGCTTCTTTTTGTACCTGCTCACGGATTGCGTCCGGCGCAAGCACCTTGACGCCGCTCCCGAAGGACAGCAGATATCCGATGATCCAGTCGCCGGCGGGATAACTCGTCGTCACCGCAAAGGAGCCGTCAGGCCGGGCGCTGATGCAGGATGGATGAAATTCATCACGGACGCGGTAAGCAAGCCGAGGAGAAAACAGCAGGCTGAGCTCCACCATCGCAATGCCTTTCTCGTCGAGGTCAGGAAGCGGCGCCTCGCGTTTTTCGAAACTTTGCTCCGTAAGCCGGACCTGTTCCATTCTGCTGATTTTAAACGTACGGTAATCCTGCCGGTTCAGGCAGAACGCCTGAAGATACCAGCTGTTTTTAAAAATGAGCTTGACGGGTTCGGCCAGACGTTCCCTGCTTTCGCCTTTTGCGTTATAATAAGTAAAGCCGATTACCCGGCGCTGCAAAACAGCGCTTTTCAGCAGGGCGAACCTGTCTTTCTCCTCTTTCCCGCTTCCCCAGTCTGTAAAATCCGCTTCAATCCAGTCCGGGCTTTCCCTCTTAAAAACGCTGCTGAGCCGTGAAAGAAGCTCCCCGTCGCGGCCGGTTCTCGCGGCCCGAACACTCTGCAGGGCGAAAAGAATCTCGTCCTGCTCCTGCTCGGAAAGAAGCGACCGGTCCAGAACGAAGCGGTCGATTAAAGAAATTCCGCCGTTTCTGCCCCTGCTGGCATAAACCGGTATGCCGGCCTCGCTGAGGGCCTCAATATCGCGATAGACGGTTCGCGTTGAAACCTCAAACCGCTCCGCAAGGTCGGCGGCGGTCACGCTGCCGTGCAGAAGCAGCTGATAGACAATTTCAAACAGACGGCTGACCTGCATGGGTTTTACCCTCTTTCAAAACAAATTAATCTTCAGGAGAAGTATAATGATTCTTTCCGCAAGCAGAAGAACGGACCTTCCCGCGTTCTATTCCGAATGGTTCCTTCACCGCCTGAAACAGGGTTATGTTCTGGTTCGCAACCCGATGAGCCCTTCTCAGGTCTCCCGTGTCGTCCTTTCCCCGGAAACAATCGACTGCATCGTATTTTGGACCAAAAACCCGGCCCCCATGCTGGACATGCTGGAAGAAATCCGGCAAATGGGGTATGAATTTTACTTTCAGTTCACGCTGAATCCCTACGGTAGCGCGATCGAACGGTATCTGCCCGGCAGAGATGCCCGTATCGAAGCGTTTTGCCGCCTCAGCCGGGCAGTCGGGCGCAGCCGCGTCGTCTGGCGCTACGACCCCGTGATTTTGAACGACGAACTGACTCCCGACTGGCACATGCGGTCCTTTCGCGAGCTTTGCGAACGGATCGGCGGCTTGACGGAGGAGTGTATTTTCAGTTTTGTGGACCATTACAGTAAAATGTCCCGCCGAACCGCAGGCCTCGTCCGTGAAATCCGGCCGGAGGAAATGCGGCAGGTAGCGGCGGGTTTCGCCGAAGCCGCGCAAAAGAACGGGATTGCGCTGAAAACCTGTTCAGAAGCGATCGATCTTTCCGGCTGCGGAATAAAACACGCGAGCTGCATCGACCGCGGCAGAATCGAGCGGCTGGTCGGCTGCCCGATCGACGGTGCAAAAGACCCGAACCAACGGCCCGGGTGCGGCTGTTTGCAGAGCGTCGACATCGGCGCTTACGACACCTGCCGGCACGGCTGCGTCTACTGCTACGCCTGCGGCGGCGAGGAAACCCTCCGCAGAAAAGCCCGGAGCCACGACCCGCATTCTCCGCTGCTCGCGGGGCATTTATCGGAATCCGATCGGGTGACCGAACGAAAAGCGGCTTCCCTGAAAAAGTCTCAGCTCACTCTCCTATGATTTTCACAAGCGCATGCTTGTCCCGTTTTCCGTCGAATTCGAAATAAAAAATCTGCTCCCAGGTGCCGAAATCCAGTTTTCCCTCCGTGACCGCCACAACGACCTCCCGCCCCATAACCGTGCGCTTCAAATGCGCGTCGGCATTGTCCTCGTAGCCGTTGTGCCGGTAGCGGCTGTACGGCTTTTCCGGCGCGAGCTTTTCCAGCCAGTCCTCAAAATCCTGATGGAGCCCGCTTTCATCGTCGTTGATAAACACACTCGCCGTGATATTCATGGCGTTAACCAATACAAGCCCTTCTTTTACGCCGCTTTCCTTCAGGGCGGCCTCCACCTGCCGAGTGATGTTGACAATTCCACGCCGGGTCGGCAGATGGAAGAAGAGTTCCTTTCGGTACGATTTCATTTGACTTTACTCCTTTCAGACCGTTTCCCATGGATTTTATTTCTCAGCTAATTTTATCCTGATTCTATTTTAGCGGCCTTACGACCGGGCTGCAATCGTTTTCAATGAGCGCCGGCCGCAGGCCTAACGGCCTCCGGGCGATGTAATTGAGCCATCGCAAAGTATCTCCTTGAAAAAACGGGATGCCGGTGTTATGATATTGGCATGGCGCCCCGGCCGCTCGATTCTTTTGATCGGCGGCGAAGCGGATGATGGATCCGCCTGTGGGGAAGGCTTTTTAAACGGGGGGAGAAACGATTATGCCGGACTTTTCGATTGCCGCGCCCGCGCTGATTGTCGCGGTCCTGTCCTATCTTCTGGGAAGCATCAGCTTTTCCATTATTTTTACGAAAAGGCTTTGTCACAACACGGATATCCGCACGCTCGGCAGCGGAAACGCGGGATTAACCAATGTGCTTCGTTCCGTCGGGGTAAAGGCCGGAATTCTGACGTTGATTTTCGACTTTTCAAAGGGCGCCGTTTCCGTCTACGCCGGGAGGGCCATTTTTCAATACTTCAGCGCGCTTTCCGGAATCCCGCCCTACTTTGCCCAGTATGGGGCTTATTTAGCCGGGCTTTTCTGCATGATCGGCCATATTTACCCGGTCTATTTCGGTTTCCGCGGCGGCAAGGGCGTCCTTTCTTCCGCGGCAATGCTCTTACTGCTGGACTGGCGCCTTTTCAGCGTTGCCATTGTCATCTTCGCTTTTGTTTTTGCTTTTTCCAGAATCGTATCCCTCGGGTCGGTTCTGGCGGCCATTTCCTTTCCCATCGCGAATTTCCTGTTTTTATATTTTCAAGACTACCGCGCAGGCGCAAACGGCGCCGTTCCGCTTTCCTTCGTCTGGATTACCACGCTGTTCGCGCTCGTGATCTCTTCCCTGCTGATTTGGAAGCACCGTGAAAATATCCGAAGGCTGAAAAACGGCACGGAAAAAAAGCTCACGATCCACAAATAAAAGGCAGCTGATTTTTATCCCGCTCCGGTTGATTCGGGGCGGATTTTTTTGGGCTTTCTTTTCGTTCGCAGAATTCCGTCATACAGCTCCAGTACCGCATCGGCATGTGGCTTCTGCGGCAGACCGGGTTATGCCTTCCCTCCACTTCTACGGTCTTATAATAAAGCCGCCACAAGGCCCGCGCCTCCCGTTCCCGTTCGTCCGGTTCCGGCAGCTCTACGCCGTCCGCCGGGATAATCGCCGTTTGATGGGGGCGGTAAACCAGCGCGGCGCCATGATTTTTGTCATAGATCAGGAATCGTTCCTCCGGGTAGCGCGCGCAAAAGTGCGGCGCCAACAGCGGAAGCACAAAATTTTTTGGCTCGATTTCCGCCGCGAGGGCCCCGTCAAATTCTGAAAATCTGAGGAATCCCTTCAAAAGATGCGTTTCACGATCCAGAAAATTGACCGCCTGAAACAGCACGTGAACCGTGTCATTCGCAAGCATCTCCATGACCTGCGGGCCGTGCCGGTACCCAAGGCGCAAAAACAGGAGAATATGACGTTCTTTTCCCGGCAGGCAGGTCAGAAACGCACGCTTGACAAAACCGACTGCCTCCGGCCCGATTTTCTTCGGAATAGACGCGGCGACCCGCGCCGCTTTTTCCGAGTCGGCGGTGATTTCCCGTTCCGGCGCCAGCATGATCTGGCCGTCGTCCGGCGGGAGCACGGCAAAGGGAATTTCCTTTCGCTCGTAACTTTCGAACACGCAGCACAAAAGCCCTTCAAAGCTGCCGTCATACCGGTAAATTATGTTGTCAGCCATCTTTGCACCTCCTCCCGTTCCGGCCCTGCGCCCCCGAAAAACGAAAGCTGCTGCGGAGCCTCTTCCCAGTCAAGGTCGCGGCTGTACAAATTCAGCTCTTTTGAAGACAAAAGAGCCCTGAGAATCGAATCCCGCGTCAATTTCAGCCCGGGAACGGTTTTTCCCCGGCAGGTAATAAAATACTGCGCCCGTTTGAGCACGACGCCCAGCTTTTTCAAATCTGCGAAATCAAGAGAAGCGGTCCGGCGAGCCGTCAGAATCCGCTTTACCCCGGTCACGCCGATTCCCGGAACGCGCAGCAGCAATTCTTTCGGCGCGCGGTTGACTTCCATCGGAAAAACTTCCATACGGTTCAGCGCCCAGTTGCATTTCGGGTCCACATACGGATTAAAGGTCTGATGCTCGGGGTCGAGCAGTTCCTCCGCGGAAAAGCCGTAAAAGCGAAGGAGCCAGTCCGCTTGATACAGCCGGTGCTCCCGCAGAAGCGGCGGGCGGGAACCCAAGGCCGGCAGCAGACTGTTTTCCACAACCGGGAGGTACGCGGAGTAAAAGACGCGCTTCAGGCCGTAATTCCGGTAAAGCCCCTGCGCCAGATTCAGAATGCGGTAATCGGTGTCGGGCGTCGCTCCGATCATCATCTGCGTGCTCTGCCCCGCCGGAACAAATCTCGGCGTATGCCGGTACCGCACCAGATCCGTTTTATTCTGCCGGATCCCGTCCCGAATCTCACCCATCGGCTTCAAAATGGAAGCCTTGCTTTTATCCGGCGCGAGCAGAGAAAGACTTTGGCGGGAGGGAAGCTCAATGTTGACGCTCATCCGGTCGGCCAGCAGGCCGAGCCGCTCAATCAGCGAGCGGTCCGCCCCCGGTATCGCCTTCGCATGGATATATCCGCCGAAACGGTACTCCTCCCGTAAAATTCTCAGCGTTTCAATCATGCGCTCACAGGTATAATCCGGACTTTTCAGAACGCCGGAGCTTAAAAACAGCCCTTCGATATAATTACGCCGATAGAAGCTGATGGTAAGGTCCGCCAGCTCCCGGGGGGTGAATTCGGCGCGCGGCGTCTGGTGGGAACGCCGGTTGACACAATACCGGCAGTCGTAGGCGCATCGATTGGTCATCAGAACCTTTAAAAGTGACACGCAGCGCCCGTCGGCCGCAAAGGTATGGCAGATTCCGCATGCCTCCGCACTGCCGATCCCGCCGCGGGCGGCACTTCGATCAACTCCGCTGGACGTGCAGGCGACATCGTATTTTGCCGCGTCGGTCAGGATTTTCAGTTTGTCAAACAAATCCATTTCATTCTTCCCCCCGCTGTTATCTTTTCTAATCATAGCACAGAACATACGTTCCTGTAAAGGGTAAAAATAAAAGAACCGGCAAAAAACCGGTTCAGAAGAGATAAGTCTTCATAGCCTTGCCCCACCCACGCGCAAAGAACAAAAATCGAGAGCAATCCAATCCTTTTGGGATGCAAACAAAAATAAAGGCGACTTCAGAATAAGTTTCTGAAACGCCTTTGTTTTATGTAGGTAAATTCTACTTCCATAGCGCTATGCATCACAACCAAACTATAGTAGGAATTATAACATAATCTTCCAAATCAGTCAAGACCTTTTTGACCGACGGATAAAATATCGGAGATATTCTCCATAATCTTCCGCGCCACATCCGGTTTGTTCATGGTGTAAACGTGAATCGCCTTTACGCCGTTCGCCACCAGATCAATGATCTGTTCCGTGGCATAGGCAATGCCGGCCTGCTTCATCGCTTTGGGATTGTCGGAAAATTTATCCACAATAGCAAGAAAACGCGGCGGAAGCGCCGTCCCCGACAATGCGCAGATTCTGCGGATCTGTTTGCTGCTGGTCACAGGCATGATACCCGCCGCAACCGGAACCTGAATCCCCTTTGCAAGAATGCGGTAAAGAAAATTATAAAAAATGTTGTTGTCAAAAAACATCTGCGTCGTCAAAAAATCGCAACCGCAGTCGACCTTTTCCTTCAGGTGATCGATGTCGTCTTCCTTATGCTCGCATTCCACGTGGCCTTCCGGATAGCAGGCGGCGCCGATGCAGAAATTTCCCGACGACTTAATCTGGCGAACCAGCTCCTTTGCGTACCGGTACTGACGCGGGGAGGGAAATTCCATTCCGGGCGGAATATCTCCGCGCAGCGCGAGGACGTTTTGTATGCCGCGCGATTTCAGATCCTCCAAAACGCCGGAAACCTCTTCCCCGGTGGAAGAAACGCAGGTCAGGTGCGCAAGGGCCGGTACGCCGCACTGCTGAATCAATTCGGCAATCTGCGCGGTGGATTTGGAGGTTCCCCCTCCTGCGCCGAACGTCACGCTCAAGAACGAGGGTGACAGCGATGCGATTTCCGTCACGACCTGCCGCGCCTGCGAAAAATCCGAATCTTTTTTTGGCGGAAAAACCTCAAAGGAAACGGAAACTCCCTGACGATTGAGAATATCGATAATTTTCATATAGTTCCTCCCTGCTCTGACCCTGAAAAAGAAAAACCGTCTTCCCCACCGGGAGGACGGATGGAATTCACGACGCCTCTTCCACGGCCCGGCGCTTCGCGGCACCGGCCCTTACAGGAAACGGGAAACGGATATTTTTGTATTTCTGAAGTTTATTATACAATGCCGCCGTTCCCCCGTCAAGGGTGAAACGCAGGTATCGATTCAGGACAGATCAATTTTGTCCCCAACCGCGCCCAGAGCGCACCGGCTTCCCAAAGCCTGTTTCAACTGTGCGGCTGCGGTGATTCCGGTACAGTGCAGCGGAATCACCTTTTGAAGGTCGGACTGCGAAAAATACTCCAGAGTTTTTTGAATCCGTTCCGGCCCCTCGCCGTTCAGATGCATTCCGGCGACCAGCGAGAGAATTTTCTTGCCCGGAAAACATGCCCGCACATGTTCCACGCAGTTGACGACGCCCCGGTGGCTGCACCCGGAAAAGATGGCAAGGCCGTCCCCGTCTTTCACCACGAGAATCTGCTCGTCTTCCATGTGGTCCGGGACCCTTTCCGCGCCTTCTTCCGTGAAAAAGCAGTCCTGTACGGATTCAAAAGAGTTATAGCTTCCGATATTCCCAAGCGTCCAGACTCCCGGCAGAATTTCCGTCTTGCCCTCCGTGCTTGCGACCCGGCCTTCGGACTCCGGCGAGTCGCCCAGCCTCCACGGCATTCCGATATCCCGATACGCGCCGTTCGCGTCCAGGGTCAGTTTTTTCTGAAAAGCCTGGGGGGTAACATAGACCATCGCGCTGCTCTCCTGAAACGGGAAATGCTCAAGCCCCCCGCAGTGGTCGTAGTGCCCGTGACTTAAAACGACCGCGTTGGCGGATTCCGGTTTCAGTCCGAGCGTATGGGCGTTTCGCAGCCATACGTCCGTCTGCCCGGCGTCAAATAAGATGCTCGTACCGTTTCGCTCAATCCAGAGAGAAAGCCCGTGTTCCGCAAGCAGACGGCCGCGGGCGACATAATTGTTGCAGAGGATTCGGAATTGCAGCATGCCGTATCTCCTTTCCCTTGTTTCGATAAATTTCTTACGTTTCTATTATACCGCGGAATTTTCACGGTTTCCATAGAAATCGGCCTGGGCCGCCCGCTTTTCCGCAACCGACAGCAAAGCCGCGTACTGCTCCTCCGGCACAGGGGGAGAAAAATAATAGCCCTGCGCCACCGCACACCGAATTTTTTTCAAAAATTCAAGCTGCTCCTCCGTCTCCACGCCTTCGGCGACCACCGTCATATGCAGCTTTTTCGCAAGCCCGGTCACCGCGGAAACAACCGCTCTGCCGCGCTCGCCGGAATTCAGTCCGTTTAAAAATTCCCGATCCAGTTTCAAAGTCTGTGCCGGAACGTCATAAAGCATTTTCAACGAAGAATAGTCCGAGCCGAAGTCGTCGATCGACAGGGAAAAGCCCGATTCAGTCAGCTTTTTCATTGCCGCTTCCAAAGCCGGGCCGTCCTGCGCAAACGCGCTTTCCGTCACCTCGAGTTCCAGCAGACCGACCGGCACGCCGAGCTTTGCCGCCTGAGCACGGTATTCCTCCGCAATAGAGAAATCAAGCAGATTCACGCGTGACAAGTTGACGGAAACGGGAACAGGCTCCCTCCCCTCATCCATCCACTTCCGGATGTCACTGCAAACCTGCCGGAATACATAGCGGTCCAGCTCCGCGATTTTCCCGGTTCGTTCAAATTCAGGGATGAACTCACCCGGCGGAACAAGGGTCTGCGGGTTCGTCCGCCACCGCACCAAGGCCTCTGCGCCGAAGAGCGTCTCCTCCGCAACGGAGTACTTCGGCTGATAATAAACAACAAATTCCCGGTTCTGCATCGCGGGCGACAGACGGTCCGCCATGTTTTTCAGCGTGAGCTGCCTTGTTCGTATCTGTTCGTCATAAAAGGCGCAGGGAAGTTTCTCGTAAGTCCGACCGGTTTTCAATGCAATTACGGCGCGGTTGACAAGCTCCCTGACATCCGCCGCGCCTGCCTCGGCGCACTCGCAGACTCCGAAAGCCGGAGAAAGCTCGTAATGAATTCCATAAAACTCAATGGTATTTTTGAGGTCGGCGCAAATATTTTTCATTCGCAAGCACAGTTCTTCTCTGTCTTGAAAAGACAACAGAAGCAGGAAACGGTCGGCGTAAACGTGAGCGCTCAGCTCGCCTTCTTTCGTATGTCTCATAAAAACCCAATGAATTCCGTGGAGCACTCTCGTGCCGTTGCGATAGCCGAACACTTCGTTGATTCCCCGGAATCCCCGCACATGAAAAGCGATTACCGCGTAATTTTTATTTCCGGCGGACCTGAGCAGACTGCCCGCCTCCGCCAGAAATTTCCGTTCGTTCGCACCGCCTGTGACGGGGTCTTCATTTGACGCTGCTTTCAGCTTGCGGTTCAGGCCTTTTCTGCTCTTTTGCGCCGTAAACAAAGCAAAAAGCCCCGCCGCCGTAAGCACCGGGCTCAAAACGTTCAGGCTTCGATTGAATTTCACCACCCTGCACCATCCTTTCCCTGTTAATTTTTACCGGAGAAAGGATTTTATTCACTTTGAATTCATGGAAAAGCCCGCCCCACGGGGTTCCTCCGCCATCGATTCAGCACAAATCTTTTTCCATGCAAATACTGTCGGGCCTGCCGATATAAGGGCCAGACACCGGAAAATCCCGATACCCAAGGCTGACAAAGGCTCACGGCCTTCGGCTGGCTGATTCCGGTTTTCCAAGCCAAACGATCTTCCCCACGGGCCCTCGCCAGGTCTTCCAGTTCGGTAATCACTCTGCGCGCATGGCCGTTCCTCCGGCAGTCCGCTCGAACTAAGATTCGTTTGATTTCCACGGTCTCGCCATCAAGGATACGGATTGCTCCGCACGCGGCGGGCGCGTTGTTCTCATAAGGCACCACCTCCTCCAGACCGTTCGACCGATGAAACGGGGGCCTTTTGCTCCGAATCTCCTCCGAATACCGTTCCGGCAGATCGACGTCCAGCGAAGCAACCAGCTTCAAAAAATCAGGGTCGTCAGAAGTTGTGTCTTTTCGTTCGCAGACAAGGTTCCCTCCTGCCCCGGGCGAAGTAAATAAGACGGATGCATCAGCCCCGTCGGCTCGTCATAAGGTCTCAGGCCGCAGCAGCCTGCAAACCTGCCGCTTTCCTTGAGAAACAGCGGAAAATACTGAATTCCGTTTGAGCGGTAGGTTTCCATTTCCCGGTTCAGTCTGTTCAGAATCTCTTCCTGTGTCATCCGGCCCGACGCGGTGATGTACCGGGCAACCTCCGGGTTGCCCCAAAGTTCCTGCGCCAAAGGCAGATCCTCCGGCCCCCAGACGGAAAAGCGCAGCCGTTCGCTTTCTATAAAATATTCCCTCATTTTGATTTCCCTTTCTGTATGCCGGACCATGTTAAAGTCTTACGGGAACCATGCCCGACGGTCGGCGGGAATTTTCCCGGAAAGTCAGTTGTGCGCAGCCGCAGGCCCGAGATTTTCACGCATGGACGGCTGCCGAAAAAACCGCGTTGTATTTTCAACTATCCTAGCATATCTGAGCTGCACGCGCAATCGGCAGAACGCCCAAAGAAAAAAGATTGACAAAAGTCTGGCGGTACCCCCGTTCTCCCGGTCGAATGCACGCTTTCCAGGCTTTAAAAAACTTGGCGGTTAAAGAAAGAGGCTCCCGCGGCAAAAGTCGCGGGAGCCTCTTTTGTGGTAAATTAGATTTGTTTTTCCCGCCATTCGTCCGAAAAAGTCTTATAAAGGCGAAACAGCTTCACGCGGTTCAAAAAGAGGAAGAGCGCCAGATTCAACCCCCAAAGCTGAAAGTATAAAAGCGGGAATTCTTTCAGGTACAGGTAACCCCCTGTCAATAAAAACCCAAACACCACCATAAAGCCGTCCGCTTCCGAAGACGGTGAACGGCCATGGGCAATCATCCTCGCGAGAATCGCCAAAATGGCCAGAACGACCGCGTAGACAAAAGAGACTTCAAACCCCGTCGCCGCGCTCCAGACACCGAACGTCACCGCGATGGACTTTCCGCCCCTGAATTTTAAAAACGGGGAAAACGCGTGACCCAGTATCGGAGCAAACAAAAGCAGCACAAAATACGGGTTTTCCCGGACAGTCGAGTGAATCAGAAAAAGGACAGGCAAATATCCCTTCATAAAATCCAGCAAAATCCCCAGCAACCCAAGCCGGTACCCGGCGGCGCTCCACAGATTAAACGCGCCCGGGTTTCCATCTCCGGTTTTCTGAATATTTTTCCCCGCCAGAAGCCCCAGCCAGTAGGAAAACATCAGGGAACCGCAGCCGAAAGCGGCCGCGAAACAGAAAAACGTCATCCGTCCCTCCCCCTCCCGACCGGGATTTCCCGTCCCTTCCAGGTAAAGCTGCCCTTTGCTTTCAGCCTGTATAGGGAATACAAAACCGAGACAAGGAAGAAAAGAGTGGAAGCAAAATGCAGCAGCGGCATCAGCAAGCCATATCGTCCCGTATCTTTTCGAAAGTATAGAAACTGAACCGCGTAGAGCAGGTAACCCGCGGCGAACGGAACCGCCAGCGGATTTTTCAGAATAATCAGAACGGGCGCCGCTCCGGAGCAGATCAATCCGACCAGCCAGCACACAATCAGCGCAATCGTCTCCGGTTTCAGCGTCGCGGCCCCCGGCATCGCGCCCTTCGCAAAGCCCTGCAGCTCGCTGAAAATTCCGTTCGGATACATGCGAAACGAAATCAGGCGGTTGGAAAGATAGGTGCACACTGGAACCCCGGCCTCGCAGAACCGCTTTCCAAGATTGATATCCTCCAGCAGCTCGGTCTTTACGCCGCTGTGACCATGGATTTTTTGGTAATCCTCCCGTGCCGCCACGATGCAGGAGCCGTACAGCCCTTTTGTCCGATTTTTTCGTTCAAACGGGGAGGTAAACGCAAAGATTCCAAGCAGACACAGAACAAGCGATAATTTTTCATAGAATTTTTCCGCATTATGATAAGGAACGACGGAAATCACGCCGCCCGACCTCTCCCGCTGTGCCAGGAGAGACCGCAGTGCGTCCGGCGCAAGGCGAACGTCGGCATCCAGAAAAACGAGGATTTTGCCGGTGGATTTCAGGTACCCGTTCCAAACCGCCCAGTTTTTTCCCGTCCAATGCTCGGGCAGCGGCGCGCTGTGGATCACGGTAGCGCCGAACCGCTCGGCGACTTCAGCGGTTCGGTCGTCGGAAAAGTCGTCAATGACAAGGACTTCGTCCGGCCGCCGGGTCTGCCGCCGGAGAGATTCCAGCAACAGCGGAAGATTCCGTTCTTCATTCCGTGCCGGAATGATCACCGAAACCGTACGGTCAAAGGGACCGCTGCTGACCGGCAGCCGCATTCGCGCGTATAAAACAAATCCCGTAAGGCACTCCAGGAAAAGAAGCAAAAAAACCGGCATGTACCTCTTCCTTTCCAAACCAAGTATGTATAATTTTATTTCCATTATATGATTCTTTCAAAAATATTACAACAGACAAAATCACAGAATTGTCCCTAAAAAAAGTAAATCCCCGGCATCTCCCGCCGGGGATTCAAGCAAATTCTTATTCAAAATTCCTGGCAAACCGCTCGTTCAGCGGCACGTCTCCTTCAACAGCGCTGAGAAAATTTTCAATCTGCTCCAATGCCGTCGCCAGAGTGTCGGAGAAAACAAAAAGCAGATGGTCCGCCGCCTGCGAACATTCCGGGTCCGGAGCATTCCCCGCGACCAGCCCTTTTCCCTTTTTGGAAAAGCCCGTTACAAAAATCAGAATTTTCAGTGCCTTCTTCAGCGTTTTTCTGGGCGAATACAGAACGGAAAGGCAGCACCGCATGAAAAACAGGCTGCGGTCGAGCTGTTTATGTACCGCGTCCGGATAAAACGGTACGGCGCAGGCCGTCGCGCCGCTGCCCTTCGGAATCAGCGGTTTTGGGGAAAACAGGTTGGGATCCACGCGGTGCCGGCGCATCAGCAGCCGGTCGAATTCCGTCTCGATCGCCGCGTGCGAAAGTCCGTCCTGCTCCATAAATTCCCGGATCACCGGATGACAGCCGCTGTCCAGTGTAAAATGGCAGATAAAACCGATGATATATGCCAGCCGGCCGGCATCCTTGCTGCTTTCCCGCAGCACACTGGCCGCATTTTCCATGAAACCGGAGGCTGGTTCCCAATGAATTTTTACACCCGTGACCGGCTTTCTGCGCAGCGGATGATAATAGAACAAAAGGTCAGGGCCCTGAAGTCCCAAAAGATATTCTTCCCGATGTTCCTCGACCACACGCAGTAAATCTTCCGGCAGCAAGTCCTTTACTTTCAGTCCGAATAAAAAGTGCGCGTAAAGTCCCGGCAAACAATCCCCCTCCTTTTCCAAGCGGTTAATATGAAAATTATACACGAAATTTATTAACAACTCATTAATTTTTTGAAAAGGAATGGATTTACAGCCAGCAAATACTGTCTCCTTTTTGCTGTTTACTTTTCTTTTTCAGTCGTGCCAGCTCTTCCGTCAGCTCAAGCCGGGTGTGAAACCGGGCGTTCCGGTCCTGAATTCCCGCGGCGGAAATGGAAATCAGAGGGAATTTTTCCCTTCTGCCCTTTCTGTTCTCCGCTATAATATACCCGTTCCGAACATCCTGCGGATTATAAAATTTCAGGATTCTTTGCCTAAAATCTCCGATGACCCGCTCACAGTATTCCCGGCCCGCTTCGAACTGCATTACGGCGACAAAGTCATCGCCGCCCACATGGCCGACAAACTGGCCGTTCGGGAGGTGCGCCTGGAGAATGTCCGCAAGCAGTTTGATCACGGAGTCGCCGTTTTCAAATCCATACACATCATTGTATGCCTTGAAATTGTCAATGTCAAAATAAACCACGCAGTAAGGCTTTTCACACGCCAGGCACTGACTGATCTTATGCTCGATCAGCACATTTCCGGGCAGCCCGGTCAAAGGATTCTGGTATTTTGCATTGACCACTTCGATTTCCGTGGTTTTCTGCAAAAGGTCTTTGATGGTAACGGTCCCCAGATATCTTCCGTCGCGCGTGACCACGATAAAGTCGTAAAGCTTTTCCGGCGGGCGCGACATGGCCGCGTTGGAAACCGCGTTAATCGGCGTGGTGGATTCCACGGATAAAAAGTCGGTATCCATTAAAAAGGAAACCGGTTTCTTCTGGTGAAGGCTGAAGCCGTACCGCCCGCTGAGCTGCAGGACAAAATGGGATTTTGTCACGACTCCCAGAACCGCCCCGTCCTTCACCACACAGCATCCGAAGGCATCCGGGTCGTTTTTCAGCTTGTCAAATACCGTCTCCACTTTCATTTCCGGAGGGATCGTTTGGGTGGGCGTGCAAATATTCGAAATGTAAATATTGCTGGCCTGGGTCCCAAGCACATGCTTTTTTCTGCGGTTCAACTCAAGAATCAGGTCTTTCACGGCCGGGTCCGCGTCCCGTATCTCCTCATCCGGCCTGCAAAGAAAATATCCCTGCGCGTACTGAACGCCAAGGTCCACCAGCGTAACCAGCTCCCGCCGGGTCTCGACCCCCTCCGCAATCAAACAGATGCCGACCGTCTGGGAAAGCTCCACCATGCTTTTCACCAGCGCGTAGCGTACATTGTCGCGGTCGATTCCGCGAATCAGGTTCATAT
The DNA here is from genome assembly GCF_046707225.1 of Caproicibacter sp. NCBI lineage: Bacteria > Bacillati > Bacillota > Clostridia > Eubacteriales > Acutalibacteraceae > Caproicibacter > Caproicibacter sp. The sequence goes on from NZ_JBJKOP010000009.1 coordinate 18,269, forward strand.
CGAGCTTAATATAATGCGGATGGATGTCGCCGATCAGATTCAGCCCGGAATAACCCGCGCCGGCATCGTCCACCGCGATATGGTAATTCTGCCCCTTGTAATGTTCTACCGTACCGACGAATCCCTGCATGTCGGCTACTGCGTTGCGTTCCGTAATCTCAAAAATAATGTTTTCCGGACGAATGCCGTATTGCTTCAGATACTGGCGCGTAAAGCCCTGGCGGAACTTATCGTCGTGCATAATGTTCGGGTTCACGTTCAGAAAAAGCTTTTTTTCATAAGCCGCGTGTTCTGAGTTCAGAAAAGCGGTTTTCAGAGCGGTCGTGCGGCAAAGCAGCTCCAGGTCCCACAGCCGATCGCTTTCGCCCGCCACCTGAAACAACTGCTCGGGATTGCGAATGCTCGTATCACAGGTCATTCGGCTGAGGGCCTCGTGCCCCAGAGAGGAACCGTCCCGCAGCGAAACGATCGGCTGAAAAACGGTTTTGATGCATTCCCCGTTAATAATCCGGTTAAGGTCTTCGGCGAGCTTTTCGTCCACTTCGATCCCTTTCTTTCCGCTTCTTTTCGGTCCGATTCGTGCCTATTATAATTCATCGGGATATTTTTCCTGTTAACAGCACGTAAAAAGCAGGTTAAAACTTTTCTCATTTTCTAACAGTCCCTGAACGCAATCTTAACCGGCTCTTCCCTTTATCAAGGTATACTGATTGCAGAAAAGCGATAAGGAGAATTTGTATATATGATGGAAAAAGCATTGCGGAAAAGGCAAGAAAAGCGCCGCGGAATCGCCTTAAAGCTGGTGCTCGCGTTCTGCGCGGTCTCGGCCGCCTCCGCGGTTGTGGCCGCCATGGGTGTTTACGGGACGAGCGCGGCAAATTCGGCGGTCTCGGACGCCAACCGGATCGCGCAGCGCCTGCCGGCCGCCGCCCGCGCAATGACAAGCCTTTCGAGGATCGAATCTGCGGCGCGGGACGCCGTAATCAATTTTCACAATTCCGAGCTGTTCGACGCGGATCAAAAATCCATCCAAAAGAATCTGGCCGCGTACCGGTCTTACGAAGCGAAGCTGCTGCAAGCGGAGCAGGAGAAAAGCGCCTTAGCGGAACTGACGGAGGCTTCAAAGCTGTTTCAACAGGAATTCGAGCCGGACATCACCGGCTCCCTCAAAGCGGCAGACAGCAACCAGCTGGCCCAGGCGGACAGCCTTTTGCAGAACTCCCTCGCTCCGGAAGATACCATTTTGCAGCATTACCGGAACTTCATGGAGATTCAAAACCGTGCCGCCGCCAGTGCGGAGGACGGCGCCCGGCGAAAAACGCGGGCTTTGTTTCTGATTCAGGGGGTCTTCTCCCTGTGCGTGGTGGCCGCCTCCCTGTGCTTCGGCATTCGGTTTTCCCGTTCCATCGGCCGTCCTCTCGCCGCTATTTCAAAAACCGCCCGGCAGTTTTCGAACGGCGACCTGGGCCAGGTGATATCCTACACGGGACGCGACGAGATCGGCGATCTTGCCGATTCCCTGAACGAATCCTTCCGCCAGCTTCAGCTTTCCGTTTCACAGATTGCCGCCGCCCTCAAAAGCCTTTCGGAGGGGGATTTTACCGCAGAGGCCCTGCCGGATTTTCCGGGTGATTTCGCCCCGCTGACCCGTTCCGTCAACCTTCTGCGAAATACGATCGGCGGCTCCTTTTCACAGATCCGTGCCTCGGCAGCCCAAATTGAAATCGGCGCGGCGCAGGTTTCGGAAAGCGCGCAGGCGGTTGCCCGGGGCGCCGACGAGCAAAGCCACAGCGCGGCGCGCCTGACGGACGCCGTCAGCGCAATCCATCAAGAGGCAAGAGAAAACGCGGATGATATCGCCGGAATTTCGAAAGATACGGGCGCGGCCCTGCGGAGCGTTGCGGAGAGCGACCGTCGGATGAAACAGCTTCTTGCAATCATGGAGGAAATCCGAGGCTCAGCTGAACAGATGCGGCAGGTGCTGTCCCAGATCGATTCCATTGCGTTCCAAACCAATCTTCTCGCGCTGAACGCATCCGTAGAAGCGGCAAGGGTCGGCAGCGCGGGCCGCGGTTTCGCGGTTGTCGCCCAGGAGGTGCGTTCGCTCGCGGAACGAACGGCAGCCGCCGCAAAACAAACAAACCGTCTGATCGGAGATGCCGCACAGAGAATCGAAGAAGGCTGTGAAAAAGCGGAGGCAACGGCTTTCGAGCTGTCAAAAGCCGCCGACCGCTTCGGGAAAATCAACGGAAACATCGGAAAAATCACCGCCGCATCCAGAAATCAGGTGGAAGAAGCCGATCAGGCGGCGCTGGCGGCGAGACAGGTCGGTGAGGTAGTCAGAAAGAACGCGGATTTATCGTCTCAAAGCGCCGCGGCCGGAGAAGAGCTTTCCGGACAGTCGGAACTGCTCCGGCAGCTGCTGAATCAGGTTCGGCTGAAAGCGGACGAAGCCTACAGCATTTCCAATTTAGATTGCAAATATGGACATGGGATTGTTGCAAAATAGCTTCTTCAAAAAATACTGCACAAAAAAATGCGCTTTGAACGGGCTCAAAAGTCTATTTCAAGGCGCATTTTCTTGCATTCTGGGCGGTTCATTTATACAATTCGGTATTGCAAATTCGTTTTGCAATACTCCCATAAGTAAATTCTGCAATTCAGCTGGAATTGCTGTAAGATGAAAAAGGGCAAAATGTTTTCATTCGGCTAAATCATGTGTTCTGAATCCAAACGTGTTTTGAATATATTGTATTAACTACACGGAAGGATCTGATTTGATGAATCATGAACAGAAAGCCGAATTCCGCACCTTCCGGGGATACCAGCTGATCAGCCAGAAGGAGGGGCAGCTGACGCCCGCAATGGAGGATTATCTGGAAATGATTTTCCGCCTGTGCAGCAAAGACGGCTATACGCGGGTTGGCAGACTGTCGGACCTGCTGCATGTGAAGCCGTCTTCCGCCTCAAAAATGATGATGAAGCTCGCGGAAATGGGTTATTTAAAATACGACCGGTATGAAATCATCCTTCTGACGGAAACGGGACTCAAGGCCGGTGAATATCTGCTGGAACGCCATAATACCGTCGAGCAGTTTCTTCTTTTGGCGGGGAGCAGCGATTCGCTGGAAGAGACCGAGTTGATCGAGCACTCGCTCAGCGAAAAGACAGTCGCTTGCCTGAAAACCATGCTGGAGTTCTTTCAATCCGACCCGGAGTCGCGGAAAAGATTCGCTGAATTTAAAAGCCGCCTTTAAACGACCTATTGAAACGGCGCCCGAAAAAGGGCGTCTTTTTTTTATAAAAACTCTTGCATATGACGTTACGTAATGTAGTAAACTTGAATTTGTCGGGAGGGATGCAAAATGAACGAATCAAAAAAGACGTATTTTACCATCGGGGAGCTTTCCGAATTCGTGGGAGTAACCGTGAGAACGCTCCAGTACTACGACAGAACGGGGCTGCTGAAAGCGGTGCTCAGCGAGGGCGGGCGCAGAATGTATACCCGCGACGACGTCATCAAACTCCAACAGATTCTGTTTTTAAAATCGTTCGGTTTTTCTCTGGAAGAGATCGAAAGGAAGCTCCTGCGGAACAAGGACGCCGAAAATTTGAAGGCCATGTTTACCGAACAGCGCGAGATTCTCACCCGGCAGGTGGAGAACCTTCGGAAAATGATCGCCGCGCTTGACGCCGTAATCTGTGAAATCGGGGAACAGCAGGACGTGGGAATCGATCGGCTGATGATTTTAATGGAACTGATGAAGCAGGGGAATCCCTATGCCTTTGTTCTGCGGTATTTCAACGAAGAAGAAGTGAAAAAAATTCAGAACCGGTTCGGCCGGTCGGAACAGAATCAGGAATTTGTAGAAAAAGCTGAGGAACTTTTCAACGAGGTGAAAACGCTGCATCAAAAAGGAGCGGATCCAAGGAGCAGGGAAGGGCAGGCCCTTGCCGCGCGCTGGTGGGAAATGGTAACAGAGTTTACACAGGGAGACACGGATATGCTGAAATCGCTGATGTCCGCCGGCAGCGACACGAAAAACTGGCCCGCCGATACGGAAGATTTCCGTGACGCGATCAATCATTTCCTCGCGTCCGCGCTCACTTTTTATTTTCAAAGCAATCATATTCATTTACCTGAACAGGAGGAAAACCATCATGAGTGAATCCATAATCAGTATTCAGAACCTTGTGAAAAGGTACGGCGCGTTCACCGCGGTAAACGGCGCCAACCTTGAAATCCGCCGGGGCGAAGTATTTGGCCTTCTGGGACCAAACGGGGCCGGCAAGACAACCACGCTGGAATGTCTGGAGGGAATGCGCCGCGCGGACGCGGGACACATCAGGATTGCCGGCTGCGACCCGTTCCGGGACGCCTCGGTTCTGCGAAAAAAGCTGGGCGTGCAGCTTCAGTCCTCCTCCCTGCCGGAGTCCATTCTGGTCGGCGAAGCACTGGAGCTGACCGAAGCCTGGTCGTCCGATTCTGCGCCGGAGGGCCTGATTGAGGAGTTCGGCCTGCAGGACCTGATAAAAAAGCAATACCGGCAGCTTTCCACCGGACAAAAGCGCCGGCTGAACCTGGCGCTTGCGCTGGTAAAGAATCCGGAAGTGGTGGTTCTGGATGAACCGACCGCCGGATTGGATGTGCAAAGCCGGGCTTTGCTCCATGATAAAATCAGAAAAATTCGGGCACAGGGTGTTACAGTCCTGCTGGCCACGCACGATATGGCGGAAGCGGAAGACCTGTGTGACAGAATCGCGATTTTACTAAACGGGAAAATTGCCGTCTGCGGCACGCCCGAAGAAGTGACGGCAGCCGGTAATCAAGAAACCAGGATCCGGCTGAGAACGGCAAGGGGCTCCCTGCTGCCCGGTGCCGACCTGAGCGGCGCCGCGTTTGTCCGCGAAAAAGACGGTTACCTGGAATGGAAGTGCCGCGACATTGTTCTCAGCATCACTGAGCTGTTCCGGCAAATCTCCGATCGGGAGGATTCCGTGGATGACCTTCGTGTGGAACGCCCCAGCCTTGAAGAACGATTTCTGGAGCTTGTGAAAGGAGCCTGACGGATATGAACGCTTTTTTTCGTTACCTGACGATCCAGTTTAAAATGGATCTGCGTGACAGAGGATTTCTTCTCAGTTTTTACATGATGCCCCTGATCTTTTTTGCCGTGATGGGCGCGGTGTTTTCCTCCATCAATCCGCAGATGAAAACAACCCTCGCCGCCACCATGACCATCTTTGCCGCGACAATGGGCGCAGTGATGGGTTCCCCGACGCCGCTTGTCCACCTGAGGGAATCCGGGACACTGCGTGCCTTCCGGGTCAATGGAATTCCGACGTCGGCAGTGCTGTCCGTTCACTCCGTCAGCACATTCTTGCACCTGTTTCTTGTTTCATGCGTCATTTATGTTCTTTCTCCGGTCCTGTTTCACTCACAGGTCCCTCAGTCTCCGCCGCTGTACTTTGCCGCGGCCGCGGCTTTCCTGTTTGCCAGCGTCGGGGTCGGTATGCTGATCGGGTCCTGTGCACGCGGACAGTCGCAGGCCACCGTAATTTCCATGCTGGTCTTTATGCCCTCCATTCTGTTCAGCGGGATCATGTTTCCTTCCTCCATGCTTCCCGAACCGTTTTTATGGCTGGGGCGCATCATCCCCGCAACCTATGCGCTGCAATCGTTTTACGGGCTGGCCTATCGGATGCAAACCGATTTGGACGGACTCCTGTCCCTGGCGGCGGTTTTGGGATTTGGCATCCTGACGTTCCTGCTCGCGGCCTGGCGGTTCCGGCAAATAGGGGAAACCGAACAAATTTAAAGTACGGTACAGAAAGAGGCCCCCGGCTGGCACCGGAGGCCTTTCAAAGTTATGTTTTTGGTTCCGCATCCGGCGAATGCTCCGGAAGAGACGGGCAGCAATGCCTGCACCGGGCACAAAGCTCGCCGCCGGAACACAGGCGGTAGCTCCCCCCCCCGATTTTCAGCGACCTTCCGTTTACCAGGCAGTCCGCCAGCTTTTTGCGGGCTTCCCCGTAAATTCTCTGCACCGTGGAACGCGCGACTCCCATTTCGCCGGCAGCCTGTTCCTGACTGAGGCCCTCCCAATCGATCAGGCGGATAATTTCGTATTCCTCCACCGTCATCAGAAGCGGTTCCCCCGCTTGGGTTTTCGCTCCATCCGGACGAAACTCGCTGACCGGCGGCATACAGCAGACTCGTCTGCACTTTCTGGGTCTCGGCATCGTCTCACCTCCAAACCAAACAGCCGAATTATGTTATGTATCATTATATCAGGTATTCACCGTTTGTCAAAAATCCGGCAGCCGCCGCGGTCATCGGCGGTAAAAATGAAACTCCGCGTACAGGCGGGCCATCTGAGCAAGGTACGTGCGAACGAGCCTGCCCACATGGACCGTCGTATCGTAATCATCCTGCCAGGCCACGGGGATCTCGCGGATGACGATTCCCTCGCGTTCCGCACGCAGCAAAAGCTCGGCGCAGTAGAACCACCCCGGGGTATCGCTGCAGTGCGGCATCAGGCTCTCAATCGTTTCTCTTCGAAAGAATTTAAAGCCGCAGAGGGTATCGTCTATCTTCATGCCGAAAAACAGCTTCATCATCAGCCGGAATCCATGAGAAGTCAGGTTTCTCAGCGGTTTGCGCCCCGTCACGACGGAGCCCCGGCTCAGACGCGAGCCGTTGACTATCTGAACCGCCGGATCGTGAAACGCGCGGTCCACCTCTTTCAGGTGGTCAAGGCTTGTGGAAAGGTCGATATCCATGTACCCCACAATGTCGCAGGTATTCTCCCGAACGCCCGCCCTGAGGGCCAGGCCGACACCCCTTTCCTCCAGCCTCAAATAAGAAACACGGTCGTAAATGCGCGTCAGCTCCCCGGCGATTTCCGCGGTGTCGTCCTCGGAACCGTTGTCGACGATCATCAGCCGGTACCTTCCCGCAAAATTCCGTTCCATGTATTCGACCGTCTTCGTAATGCCATTTTTCAGCCGCCGTTCTTCGTTCAGCACGGGAAACAGAATCTGGATTGTCCTCATTACAGTTCCCTCATTTCAGTTTCTCAATCGATGAAATCAGGTATTTCTGCTTTTTAAACACAAGGGAAAGGATCAACTCCAGATATTTGATAATAATAGTCTGAATGCCGAATACGCCGAAAAACCCGGCGGAAATCATACCCATCAGGGGCGCCCACCCCTCGACGGGACGCTTCTGCCCGAAATAAACGACGACCGTATATGCCCCGGTTCCCAGCATGAACAGGGCCATCAAGATACAGAAAACCAAAGAAATTTTGTAGGCGAGATCCGTAAAAAGGACCAGGGAATCCATTGCCATGTTTCGCCTGCTTTTCCGCTGTTTGGAATTAGATTTGCGAGATGGAAGCATTCGATTTTCATAGAAAATATTTGCCATTTTCAAACCGCAGGAAGAATAAACGGCCTTCCGGTAAAATACAGTCTGACCTATGGCGTCAACGCGGTTAATCGTTCTTCTTGATAAAAGCCGAAAATATTCGGTTCCCAGTTTTTGTCCGCTGATGGAGAATAAGTTGAAAACCCGATAGAAAAGCCTCGATTTTCTTCCCCGCATGTTGCGGGGCCGCGCATTGACAATATCGTAGCCGGACAGAGCTTTTTCAAAAACGTTTGTCATCAAGGACAGGTCAAAGTCCACTGGGATCCTGTCGAATTCAAAGACAAAATCCCCGATGGAAAGGTCGACTCCCGCTTTCATCGCGGCCTCCACTCCGTGGTAATATCCCATATTGATCAAACTGACCGGGCAATCATTTACTTTTGCCGCGAAATCTCTGATCTGTTTCAGGCTATCATCCGTCGAATCGTCGTTCACGCAGATCAATTCATATTTCACGAACTTTTCGCTCAGCAGTTCATGGATTCCTCCAAGCTCGCCCTGTATGATGTCCGCGTCATTATAGATATAGATGACCACAGATACAAAATTATTCTCCTTCACCGCCATGAAACAACACCTCGTCCAAATCGTATATTGTATTGACTTTACCGGAAAGAACGCTGATAAAAGTGGGATTGACGGAAAAAGTTCGGATCACAGTGGGGCGTGAATCGTCAATTTCGGAATCCATTAACACCGGCTTCATGGAGTAAAGGCTTTTCCGGTACTGAAAGCCGTATTCGTCGCGCAGATATTTATGTGCAAGGCCTGACATATAGCTCCAGGCGCTTGGCGGACTGGCCGGGCAGGTATTGCAGTTCCCAAGCTGCTGTGGGGAACATGTGCCGCGGCTGGCCTGCTGACAGGGAAACGTCGGCACGGAATCATAATTTGTCATATGGGGGGTAAACGTAACCGACGTCAGAGAATGATACCCGGTTCTTCCAAACGGCATAATGGAAAAGAACGGGCCGTCCATAACCGTTATTCCCACATTTTTCAGTTTTTCATCCGCTCTGCACAAAATGACCTCGCACAATTCATATTTCGCCTTAAACGGCTCATAGTTCAGCTTTGCCAGAATCTGATTGACCGAAGCATAAGTCGTATTCAGGACAAACGCGCTTTCCAGTTCGCTTCCATCGGCAAGCGTCATCCGATAACAGTCGTTTTCCTTTCTGAGGTCCTGAATCCGGGCGTGATAAATTACGCTCACACGGTCTGTTTGTCCGATTTCATGAAGAAAATAATCTCTGAGCATTGCGGCATCGAACGTATACTCTTTGGTCAGAAAGGCTCCCTCGCAAAGGTTGGGTTTAAAAAATTTTTCCGCTTCCACCCGCTCACATCGAATACCGGCACTGTGACAGAATTTTTGAAACTGCTCGGCGCTTGTCCACGAAAACGAGGCAGATATCGCATAAATTTGGTCAAAGGTTTTCAACAGACAAAACGAATAGTCGCGGCAGAACCGCTCAAAATAGGCTGCCGATTTGGCGGCTGTGGAAAACGAACGCGGATAATGATACCCCATATGCACCCGCGCCTGATTGATGAAAGTGGCTCTTTGAAATGCCGCATCCTCATATTCCAGCACAACCACCCGTTCGCCCCTGCTTCCGCATTGCAGGGCCGCGTAAAGTCCGTAGATTCCCCCTCCGATAATAATGCGGTCATAAACCATGCTCCGCTCCCTCCTATTTACCCGAAAACATTTTGCAGCAGATTCATCGATTGAAACACGGTCTGCAGATTTCCGGGATTTTTCATTTCCAGTGAAACATAACCGGCATATCCGCTCCGCCGAAGCAGGCGCATCAGTTCCGCGTGTTCCGGGCGCGACTGAACCGGCCCCAGCCCACTCTCGCTGATGTGAACATGATGGACCAGCGGCAGAACATCCGCAACCGCTTCCGGTTCTTCGTGATTTTCCAGCATTGTTCCGAAATCCAAATTAAGACGGAATCCCGGCGAGTTCACGCGTTCCACCAGCTCCGCCGCCTCAAGGGTCGAATTGATAAAATTAGTTCCGTAAACGGCGGGATTTGCTTCCAGCGAGATCACCGTACCGTTTTTCAGGGCAAAGTCTGCCGTCTCTTGAAAAAAAGCCACTGCGAGCGGGTATTGACCGGTGCTTTGCATCACACGGTTGCGGGGGCAGCCGAATACCAGATTCATGCAGCCGCATGCCGAAGCAAAATCGATTGCGCCGCGCGTATAATCCATCAGGGTTTCCCGTTCCTGCGGCGGCCCGAACAGATTCTCCGTTCTGCCGAACCAGATGGACTGCATGGAAACAATCCGGAGCCCCCGGCGTGTTTGCAAATTTTGAGCAAACAGCGCCGCTTCGCCGGCTTTCTCATAAACAGGCATTGCCAGAATCCGTGTTGGAGCAATTTCCAATCCGGTAAATCCAAGCCGGTTCATTTCCGAATAAACTTCTTCATCCTGCTCCGCCTTCCAGGCGATGTTGGAAACAGACAATTTCATTGCGGCCGATACCTTTCAACAAAATTTTTAATATCGCGCATGACGTACTCGCGGTCAAAAAGATAGCCGTTTTTACCGCCCCATCGGTTTGCGTAAATTGTTTTGAACCCATAGTCCGGAACTGCCTTTGCAAGCTCGTTATGAAACTCCCTGCCTGTCACAAACCGGTACAGATCGGAAATGCGCACGGGTTCCGTTGCAAGATGAATCAGCGGCAGCCGCTCCTCAAGCGCGCGCATGAGATGCCCCCACAAACAGGAAAGCGGATAAAACTGAAAAATTGCCCGGCTGTCCGTAAAATTGACCGCACTGAATTCCAGCCGCTCAAACATGGCTTTCAACATTTTCCGATCCTCCTCGTTTATTGCTCCGCACCGGTAAAAGCCGTTCCCCTGATCCTGATAAAAATCACGCAGCCGGGGTTCGCGGGCGGACAGCTCCGCGAATTTACGGTCCGTCAGCAAAGACGGGATCACATGAATCAGGTCAAAAATAAAGTTCTTCTTCAAATTAACACCGTACAAGCCGGGTAAGCGTACAATCAGGCAATCCCTTCCGCTTTCCCTGACCAGCTGCTCCAGATGGAATCGGTTTAATCCGTAAGGGGACAGCCCGGACAGGTTCACCGCGCTTTTTTCATCCACTCCCCTAGGTTCCGGAAAAACGTCGATTGTGGAAATCAGGACCAACCGTTTCGGGTCAATCCGTTCAATGTTGGAAAACGCTTCTTCAACATCGGCGAGGTCGCGGTCCGGGAACCGGTCCGCAAGAAACTTTTCCGCACGTACGCCCGCGTAAACCAGCAGGTCCGGTTTTGTTCCGTATGCCTCCCCAATATTGCTGGAGTGATAAAGCCCGCCGAAAAAGCCACGTGACTCCGCAAGCAGGTTGGAGCCGACAAAACCCGTATTGCCCACCAGACTGTTCATTTCGGCGTTCCCCCCTTTCCCCTGCGATCTTCATTCGGCATTTCGGATCCTCTCTGAACTTCAAGAATCACCAATTCCTCCGCCGCGCTGACGGAATGCGTGGTACCCCGCGGCACCTGAACGCAGTCGCCGGTCTTCAGCGCACGCTCCCGGTCTCCGATTGCGGCCCGCCCGCTGCCGGAAAGGACGGTCCACAGCTTGTCCTGATTCTGCCTGCAGACCGGGCCGAACGCGCCCCCCGCCCGAACCCGTACTTTTCGGATCATGGTATAATCCCGGCTATCTCTTGAAAAATCAAGGACGGATGCCGTTCCCCAGCTTCTTTCCTCAAAAACGGGCCTCGGCTCCAGGCGGGTGACAAATTCTTTCAGGTGCGGACTTCTGTTTTTATCCGTCACCAAAATCCCGTCGCTGCTTGCGACAACCATCAGGTCCTTGATTCCCATGGCGACAACCGGAATACTGGTTTCGTTCAGGATATTGGACCCGATACACTCCGGGTCCATCATACAGTTTCCCCAGCTTGTACGATCCATAATCTCCGAAACCGCGCCCCAGGTTCCAAGATCCTTCCATATGCCGTCAAAAGGAACTACGACCAATGAACTTGATTTTTCCAGCACCGCGTAATCAAAACTGACGGCGGGCAGCTTCCCGTAGCGGGCGCACAGGGCGTCATACTCCCGCGGCAGACTCAGCTCGGACAACTTTTCCAGAACGCCGCCCACCCTGAGGCAGAACACACCGCAGTTCCACAAGGCTCCCTGCCCAAGCAGTCTTTTTGCCTCTTTTTCATCCGGTTTTTCATGAAACGAATCGATCGGCAGGAAATCTCCAGTCTTGCCCTTTGGAAGAATATAACCGTATTTTACGGACGGACCGGTCGGCTTGACGCCCATCAGAGCGATTTCGGCTCCGCTTTCGGAAAGCGCCGCGGGCAAACGGCGCACTGTATCAAAAAAGGACTGCTCGGTATACGGGTCCACCGGCATAACGCAGACGATGTCGTCGTCTTTTGCATGCAGTCTGCTTTTTAAATACGCGCACGAAAGGGCCACCGCCGCAAACGTATCGCGGCCCTCCGGCTCCAGGGCAATCCGTACCTTGCCCAACTGGCTGGAAAGAAGCTCGGCCTGCGTTTCGTCGGTGCAGATGACGCAGCAGCCGTCCAGCTCCGCCCTGCGGAGCTGCTTCCACACGCGCTGCGCCATGGAGCAGGGCAATCCGGTCTCTTCATCCGTCAAGATTTTCAGGTACTGTTTTGAACGCATCGGTCCGGAAAGCGGCCAAAGGCGTTTTCCGGAACCGCCGGAAAGAAGAACAGTGTACACTTGTCTTTCATCCTCCTCCAGTAAAATTTCAGTAAACGGAGTCAGCGGTGATCGTCTTTGAAATGAGCGGGTGCATTTTTCTTTGTGCGTTCCGGACTGTCGGCATCAGAGGGCAGCTGCGAGGGAGTGCCCTCTTCGCGGCTGTCCTGATCGGGTCCGCCGTTTGACGCGCCGTGACCGGATTCATCCGGTTCTTCAGAGGCACGGGGATTTCCTTCCATGCTGAGTCTGATTTTTTCGGCATTCTGCTCGAACCGTTTTTTGTTCCGTTTTGCCTGAATCAGCAGATACAGGCAAAGGAGGATCAGAACGAGAATCAACCCCGCCGCCCACACCGGTATGCCCGTGTACTTTTCGATCAGATATTTGATCCGTTCCCAGGACAGAGGCACCTTTTTCTGGGATTCCCCGGCGTCTGCTCCTATCGTATACCCCGTGACATGATTCCGCGCGTCAACGACGCTGAGCCCATCAGACAATTTGTTAATTCGTGAGCTGTCGCTCAGAAAATCCTGCAGATTCTTTTCCATTCCCTTGTCATAGGTAATCACATAGATTTTTTTATAAAAGTTCCATGGAGACCGGATGACCTGAAACACGATTTTATTCTGAAGCGTCTCAGCGGTCAGCGTCAGCCCCTTCGCAATACGGAACGTTCCGTCCTGCGCCGGCACGACGCCCAGCGCGGCGGAAACCTCCTCCGGCAGGCTGACTTTATCGTTGGAACCAATAAAAATCATGTTCTTCTTTTTGTCCTCCTCCGTAATCTTCGCCGCGGAGGAACAGAGAGAATAGTCAAACGCCTGCCCGGTTTTCTGGCCGACCCTGACGGACAAAAGGCTCATCACGGTGAGGTTATCCGGGCTGGAGTCGTCCGGCGTGGAGACCATCACGTCTGCGGTATTGTCCGCGGAAAACGTGGGGAACGACGGAAAATTCAAAAGCGTCGGGGTCACGCCGGCGCTTCCGGGCTCAAAATAAAGTTCGGAATCCTTGTTGATCACGGTCCACGCGGTATCATACCAGTCCTTGGAGCAATCGATTTTTCCAAGATAGTTGTATACGTCGATTTTTACGCTGACTGTTTCCTGTTTCAGCGCTTCAGCGGGAATTCTGACCTTGATGTTGCCCGAGTCTGCGTTGGAGGAATTCAGTTTCACGCTGCCGCAGGCCGTGTCGTTGATATAAACGGAGAGGAGAGAGCTGTCGGGCATTAACGCTTTGGAATGCCGGAATTTTATATTGACGTATGAAGCGGCACCGCTGCTGACGTCGCTCGGCTGCGTGAAATTCATGGTTGTGGTCTGATGAAACGCCCCGGCCAGATTGACGTCGTCATAGCCAAAATCCTGAAATGTATAATAACCTGAGTTGTTCGGCTTTATCCCGGCGGAGATGTCCGAAACGGCGGATTTGACCGTCAGGCTTTTTCCCCCGATCTGATTCAGGTACGCGGGAGCCGAAAAAAAGTCCACTGCCTTTTTAAGCCCCGCTTCGTCCCTCCCGGTAATCAGGGCGTTTTCGCCCTTAACCGACAGAAAACCTTCGTTTTCCGCAAGGGTTCCCGGCAGGGTCAGATTCGCGTTCCCAGACCAGTTCTGCAAAATTCCCAGATAAATTTTATTTTTGATGTTCGGGTCGGCGGGTTCGGATTTTGAAACTTTAAAATCAAGAAGATTTTTCCATCGGCTGCTGCTTCCGATGGCGGACGCCGCTTTCAGCATATATGTAATGTCGGTTGTTTTCGGATTCGATGGCAGGATGAATTCGTTTTTTAAGCTGAATCCGTCATCCAGGTTATCAAAATAATAAGAATAAAGATTTCCAAGATTCGGTTCGGCATACTGAGCGATTGCAAGGTGTAAAAAAGAATCCGGGTCAAACCGCACCCAGTTGGAAGGGTTATCGATATCCGCGCAGTCGCCTTCAATAGACCGCTGCGCGGTGGTAATCGTCAAGGTATTGTAGTTGCCGTCTGTTTTTAAAAGGGAAACAGGAACGGGGATTTTCCACCACGACGCCTGATTTTTGACGACACTGAGGATCCACTTCGTATCAAGGTTTGTTCCGTTGACCGCAATCGTGATGCTGGAACGGTTTTCAAGCAGGGTGCTGGAAATATGCATATCAAGGTTCAGATAGCATCCATCCTGCAGCACGGTCCCGTTCGGTATCCGGAATGTGTAGGAAGCGGTATTCCGCGGCATGCTCAGGTGGACCGTCTGAGAAAACAGCTGAATATCCGCAGAATCGCTGTTCAGGCGGTTCAGTTTCCCCTCCAGGACAAGTTCATCCGCCTTCTGTTTTGCCGCGTCGGCCTCGGCGGTAAGGCGGTCGCCCTCTTCCTTCTGCTGCCTTTGTGTTTCATTGAACGCCGCGGAGGAAGTTGTTTGTCCCGCCCCGGCCGCAAAGCAGGTCACCGGCAGTTCCGTATACAATAAAGACACCAGCAGGGATAAAATGACAAGCAGTTGAGCAGGATATGGTTTTTTGACCTTGTGCATTTTTCATTCCTCCAGACATTTTTGACTTTCGAACAAATAAGCTCCGCCTTTGCCTCATTACTACAGAGATCAACCTGTGTTTTCCCCTTCGTTTTCCGCTGCCGGTTCATCCAGACCATGAATCGTCTTTTCCCAGTAAAACGGCTTTCGAAGCAGTTGGAACAGCGCTTTATAGGCGGCCACGCTCATTAAGGCCCAATAAGCCGGAGTCAGCAAGGCATATTTGATTAAGGAATAAGAAAAGGACTGCTGCTTTTTTAAATTACAGTCCCGAATGACGGAGTACATGCCGACCATATTGATGTAGGTAAACATAAAATTACCGAAAATCAACTGGATCATGGAGATATAATAAAGGAACCCCGGGAACAAATACTGGATCCACCAGGCCTTAGTTGCAAACCAGAGAATCATCATCAGCCAGAGAAACGGATTGATCAGTGGAAGCACGGGGGTGCCGAAGACCATCGCCTGATAGCCGATAAAGCCGCGCAGCCCCAGCTCGCGGAACAGCTGCGCCGGATGCCTCATGTGCACAAACCAGGTCTGCATGTAGCCCTTGATCCAGCGCGAACGCTGCCGCGTCCAGTTTTTCACGTTCGAATTGGCCTCTTCCCAGGTTCTGGAGTCCAGCACCGCGGTTTTATACCGGAACTTGAACAGCCTTACGCCCAGATCGGCATCCTCCGTCACGTTAAAGGGGTCCCAGCCGCCGACCTCCCGCAAAAAGCTCATTTTAAAGTGATTGGAGGTGCCCCCCAGCGGAACCGGGATGTCCATCTGCATTACTCCGACCAGAAGATTTTCGAACCACATGCTGTATTCCTGTGTAAAAAGCTTCGTCAGAAAGTTCTGATTGCTGTTGTAATAATTCAGCTTTGCCTGAATGCAAACAAATTCCTCCGGCAGCATCTGAAAAGAAAGATATGCTTTTTTCAGCTGATCCGGTTCGGGCCGGTCCTCCGCGTCATAAATCACCACATATTCTCCCCGCGCCTGCAAAAGCCCGTAATTGCAGGCTTTCGGCTTTGTCTGCGGCTGTGATTTTGGAACGATGATCAGAGAAAACTCAAACGGAATGTCTCCCGATTTCTGAATCGCCCTTACCGCCTCAATCGTCTGCAGGTCGTCCTCTTCCAGCAAAACGCGCACGTCCAGCTTATAACTGGGGTAGTCCATTGAGGCGATGTGCCGCAGCAGCGTTCTGATCACCTCGGTTTCATGATAAACCGGGATCAGAACCGTATACACAGGAAGGTCTTTTTCGTCAATCTGTTCCAACTCTTCCCGGGTAAATCGCAGCTGGCTGTTTTCGTCCTCTCCCCGCAGAACCAAATAGAGTTTCAGAACCGTCATAAGCGCATAAACGATCTGTATCACCATGTTAACCACAAAAAGAGTCGCGAACCAGTCCACAAGAATCCCGACCAATATTGCAATCCCCAGCACGATCAGCGTAATCAGCTGCGGAGTGCTGAAGGTAACAATCGCGGAATTCTGCGGCTGGTTGTCGTACAGGTCGAAAACGCTTTTGTGCCGCTCAATCTTCTTATAACACCGATCCCATAAATCGCTCATTTCCTCCGGCGTGGCCAAAACCTGCTCGACCGGTTTTCCAAGGAAGGAGGCGATTTCGCCGACCGCCGCATCATCTAAGCGGTTCGGCACAGCCAGCAAAAAAGCGTCCTTCCATTCGGATACAACGATCGCTTTGTGCCTGTCCGCCAGCCGATACGGCAGCCTGCGCACTTTTGCCAAGTCGATCTCGTCCCCGAGGCGTCCCAGTTCAAACTGGTTTGCAAGCTCCCGGCAAAGGGTTTCCTGATCCACATACCGCAGGAACAGCAAAATATCACCCAGCCGGCCACCGCTCCTCTGTTGCATGTTGAGCGCGTTATTAAGCTGCTCCTGCGTCAGAATTCCGTCGCGAAGGAGTATATCGCCCAGTCTTCCCTTATCGCGGCTATGCTTCTGGAGCGTCTGTTCCAGAGAATTCTGAGACAAAAAGCCGAGATGGACGCAGATGCTCCCGATTCGGCCGCCGCTCTGCTTCTGATAGTCCAGTGCCCTTTCCAGTTGATCCCTTGTGATTTTCCGGTCCTGAATCAGCATTTCGCCCAACCTGGAAAACTGATTCTGATAGATAAAATCGGAAAGCTGGTAAGCGGTGAGGTATCCGTACCGGATCAGGCAGTCGCCCAACAGGCCGCCGTCCCGCTTTTGGAGCTCAACGGCGGTATCCAACTGCTCATCCGTAATATATCCGGCCTGTACCAGTCTGTCGCCCAATCTGATTTCCGGTTTGTTCATCTTTAACACCGCCTTTAACCGGTTACTTGAAACAGTTTATAATCCCCGAAATCGTATACTTCTCTGCACCAGTCCGCGCCTTGGACATACAGCTTCGGATAGGCAACGTTAATCGCATCGTAATTGCTGACTCCCTTCGGGTCCGGCACCAATAAATAATCAATGCCGTTGCCTACCGGGTCCGCCACACATTTTTCAAAATCCGGACTGCTGCTCACCACCAGATTCTGAAAATTGTTCACATTAAGGGCAACATTATATGTAGTGAATACATCCGTCAGGAGTCTTTTGTCCGGCAGCTTATCATTGATGTAATCCGCAATCTCCAGATTTTCCTGATAAACGTGCGTCCCTATTTCCTGATCGACGATACTGCTGTCTTTCAGCACGTTATTCAGCAGCAGAACGGACAGAACAAGGGAACAAGGGAGCAGTATTTTGAAAAGCAGTCTGCCCTTTTTCTTAACCTGTTCGGCCTGCCGTCCCCGCCGCGCGGGCAGTCCATATGGTTCAGGCACGATTTCATTTTGGAAAGTCGACATCTCATAGGGAACCCAGGCGACGCAGGTCGGAAGGCTGTAGCAGAAATAACGAAGCCATCCGTAAGAAGTTCCTTTCCAGTACATTAAAATATGAAAAGAAAAAAGCGACATGACAAGGAAAAAAAGGCACAAAAAATCGTAGCGAAAAAGAGTTCCCCGAAACACGCGGACAAAAACAATCGCCAGAAAAAAGACGAGAAACGGCATGGCTCTGAACAGCACATACTGCGTCAGGGCCGAAAATGTCGTAACCCCCGAAGCAAAAGCACTCTGCCCCGCGTTAGAATAGCCGGAATTTAAAAAGTAGAGAGGGTTTCCTGTGATGGCAAGGCATAACAGAATCCAGACCATGCCGGCATAAACCGCGGGAGTATAAAGAGTTACCAGCGTTCCTTCAATATAATGAAAACGCTCTCTTTTGGCGTTTCCGACGAACCAGTACGGTTTTTCGCGGGGGTTGTACAGAATATTCAGAATGATGCAGATTCCGATTCCGACCGCAAACGGAATCGCTTCATATCGGACCAGAAAGCCGCCTACCAGACCAAACGCCATTTTAATAATGTAACTGCCGGTCCCGTAGGTAAGCCATAAGGTCAGATTACAGATACAGTAAACCAGAAAAAAAATGAACATGCCCTCGCTCATTCCGTTTGACCCATAATAGAAAATGTAGGGGTGCAGCGCGTAACAAAGTGTGATGAGCAGGGAATATCCAAATGAAATGCGGAATTTTTGAAATGTCTGAAGGAGAATCATGGCGGTAAGGGCCGCAAATGCCGCGGATATAATGTCCCCCGCCACCGCGCGGGAAGCCATCGGCTTCCAGACGGTTGAAAGGGCAACCAGCGGAATTTCCAAGAGACTGGGCAACGGATTCCAAATCAGCCCCATAGAACTCAGGCGCGGGGGGGTTACAAACAGAACATAGTAAGCGTTCGCCACCCGGCTCATGGCATCGCCGGGCAAAATCTGCTCATAGATCCCGCGGTATGCCCCGTAAGCGGCCTCCGTAAGAAAAATCATTACAGTGACCGCCGCGATCCACAGCCGTTCGGAAAGGATTTTTCTTTTTTTATTATCCGTTATCAACATTTTAAATCTCCCACGGCGTTGGTAAAAATTGTTATCTTTTTTTATTTTACACTATAATTACAAATACTTCCATATAAACAAGCACTTATTTTCCAGCATTTGCATTATAGCAAAAGAATCAAACTTTGTCACGGATTTTTTCGTCATCTTCCATTAAACTTCTTATGATAAAGGATTCCCCGTGTTTCTCCCTCCCCAGTTGACAAACCATCTTAAAATACAAAAAGGCTCCGCGCCACATATTTGGCGCGGAGCCTCGCAAATTTCCCGTTTTTTATATTACCTTGAGCCGCTTCCATTTCCCGTTTGCAAAGCGAATGAGAAAGACGATTGAGCGGACGATCCAGTCGATAAACATAGCCAGCCACGTTCCTAAAAGCCCGAGGCCCAGATACAGGCTGAGCACATAGCTGAAGCCGATCCGGAATACCCACATGGAAACCATCGAGGTCGCCATTGTGAATCTGGCGTCTCCCGCCGCGCGCAGCGCGTTCGGAAGCGTAAAGGAAACCGGCCAGATCACCGCGTTGAAAACCGCAAAATAGACAAGGATCTGGGCCGCGCTGCCCGTTGCCTCGGCGCTTAGATTGAACACCCCGACAATCGGACCCGCGAAGAAGAACAGGAGTACATTCAAAACGCCCATGGACAGGTACGCGGCCTTCATCAGCCGCTTGGTGTACGAAACAGCGTGGTCGTAATCCTTCGCTCCGACGCACTGCCCAACCACCGTGATCAGCCCAAGGCCGATTGCCGCGCCCGGAATGTTGGAAAAACTCGAAACGCTGTTCGCGATCGCGTTGGCAGCGATCGCGGAGGTTCCGAATGAAGTGATCAGATTCTGAACAAACAGCTTGCCGACTTGAAACATCCCGTTTTCCAGCCCGTTCGGGACCCCGATTCCAAGAATCCGGCGAATCATATCCGGATGAAATTCAAATTGAAAGATTTTTTCAATAAAAATCAAATTATCCCTGCCGCGAATCAGGACAAGCATGAACACCGCCGCGGCAATTCTGGAAAGCAGGGTCGCCGTGCCGGCCCCCGCGACGCTCCAGTTGAATCCGTAAATCAGGATGGCGTTCCCAACAATATTGATCAGGTTCATTAAGATGGAAACCATCATGGAGATGCGGCTGTTGCCCATTGACCGGTACAGCGCCGCCCCGGCGTTATAAATCGCCAGAAAGGGATAGGATAACGCGGTAAGGTAATAGTATACCTTCGCGTTTGACATGACATCCGCATCAATTCCGCCGAACACAAACTGTAAAATCTGCTGGCAGAAGATGACGGAAACCACCGTGATGCCGATTGCCAGAACCGTGATGGTATATAAAAGCTGTTTTGCGGAACGGCAGGCATCCTCCCGTTTCTGACTTCCAAGATACTGCGACGCCACCACGGCCCCCCCGGTTGCCAGAGCCGCGAAAATCTGAATCAGCAGCGTGTTGATCGCGTCGACAAGTGAAATTCCCGAAACCGCGGCCTCCCCTGCGGTCGCAACCATGACGGTGTCGGCCATGCCGATGGTAACCGCCAGAAACTGTTCAATGACCAGCGGCCAGATCAGCCGCACGAGTTCCTTCTTCGAAAAGGGTTCCCTCTCTATGTAATCGCTTTGCGTAATACCGTTCCCTTCGCTCTTCTATTTAGGATTTAACCTGTTTTTAACATTTGAATTATACCATAGATATCCGCGATTTCAAACAGGCAAAGACCCAGAATCGGCCATGATGCGAAAGTTTTTTGGCAACGGCTCAATCAAATGTGCCAAGAATCAGGTCAAGCGCAAGGTTCAGACCGCTGTGCAAACTGGAAATCTCTACCCATTCCGAACGGGTATGCGCCCCGTCCCCCGCATAACAGCCGACGCACACGCTCGGAATTCCCATTGATAACGGTATATTGCAGTCGGTGGAGCCGGAATGGAATAGCGGTTCGCTTTGATAATAGGTTCTGACCGCTTGGGCGGCTTTTTCGGACAGCGCCCTCTGCTTTTCCGCATCGACATCCCCCATGCAGGGCCGTTCGCCGATCCGTTCGACATTGATGGCAATCCCCTTCGCACGGTAGGCCTCGATCACCGCGCGGAAGTGCTGTTCCATTGCCTCCAGCCCCTCCTGCCGGTCGGAGCGGAATTCATAGAGCATCTCCGCTTGCTGGGCGATCGTGTTGACGGAGGTTCCGCCCTGGATTGTCCCCACATTGTAGGTGGTTTTTCCTCCCTTCGGAGGAACCATAGTGTACAGCGTTGAGATCATGGAAGAGAGGTATGCAATGGCATTGCGGTTCCCGAATTTCGCATAGGAATGCCCTCCTTCGGTCAGGACCTCCACACGGTAACGCCTCGACCCAACCGAACGGTTGACAACGGTGCTGTTTGAACCGTCAAAGGAATAAAACTCCTTAATTCTGCTTCCGTAGGTTTCCATGATTTTGCGCGAGCCCTTCAGGTTGCCAAGGCCCTCCTCCCCGGAATTCATCACCAGCAAAACCCCATGCTCTTTCGGCGAAAGGCCGTGCTGCGCAACATATTTCGCCGCCATCAGCAGAGCCGTCAGGTTCGCCGTGTCGTCCCCGATGCCAGGCGCCTTGATTTTACCATCCTCCACCACAACCGGCAGTTCATCCGTATCCGGAAAAACGACGTCGGTATGGGCCATAAAAGCAACTAACGAATTGTTTTCCTTACAACCGATGGGATAAATTACATTGAGGGCATCATCGATAAAAACTCCCTTTGCGCCCTGCTGTTCCAGCCAGCTTTTGCAAAACTCCGCGCGCTTTTCCTCATAATTAGACGGGGCGGGAATTTTTGCGATGGTTTTCAGAAGTTCCAGCGCCTCTTCCCGGTTCCGCGACACTTCGTCCAGAATTTCCCGATTCAGTTTCAAACTCATCTCTCCTGACTTTTCCCTTATTCCAAAGCCCGCGGGCAATCTTGCCCACGGGCCCAGCCTGTCGAAAAAGGTCCAGCGAAAGCTGGGCTTTTTCGTTGTAAAATGGTAAAATGGAGGCAGGTGATGAAAGATGCTGGAACGGGAAAAACTGCGCAGAGACGCAGTGGAATTTGTGAACA
>NZ_JBJKOP010000010.1:0-15489 GCF_046707225.1 Caproicibacter sp.
GGTAACGTGTTCAGCTTGGCAGTACTAATAGGCCGAGGGCTTGACCATATTTTTGGTTCGCCCGTTCATTTCATTCCCTTTTTCTGCTTCAAGTTTTGTTCAGTTTTGAGGGTACGTTTTGTGCCCCAAAAATAGTTGGTATCGATTGCGATGAGGGTACACCCGTTTCCATTCCGAACACGGAAGTTAAGCTCATCTGCGCCGAAGATACTTGGCTGGCAACGGCCCGGAACAATAGGTGATGCCGACATTTTATAAACTCCTGCTACAGCAGCAACTGTAGCAGGAGTTTTTTTGTGACCTTTAACCCCCCCGCCTATGCCGGGGGTCTCGCCCCCCCCCTTCCGCATCGGATCGCTTTCGACTTCTGCTCGGCTTTGTGTGCGGGAGGGAGCAGGGGGTGAGAAGTACCGTTGCAAGCGTAAGAAAGCTCTAAGCGCCTTGAGGCACTGCCGGTAAAACAGGGCTTTGCCCGCATAGGAAGAACCCCCGGCTTCGCCGGGGGTAACTGTTCAAATGAAACCCCGTCTGTGATTTCGGGGTTCAGAAGAGCTTTAGCGATGAACAGAAAAGGTGAGCCAACCCACCCTGCACCCCCCACTTGATTCCCTCCCACACCAGAAAATGCTTCAACTTTCACTTTACTTCCCGTGCGGGGATTGGATAGGGGATGAGAAGCGGCTGCAAGTGTGGGAAAGCTCCAAGTGCCTTGAAGCGTTTCCAGTATGAAAAATGCTTGACAAATGCCTGAAAATAGAATAGTATACTTACATAACATATATAAATACTAATATTAAGAGAGGGGCTTTCAAGATGGATTTTATGCACGGCAGAAGTAATAAGAAAATGATGCGAGGAATGTGCGGCATCCTGTGCTTTGCTATGCCCGGAATGCGTCAGGCCCGATCTGTTCTGTTATTGTAAATGCTTTTGCAAACAGAATAGAAAACCGGGCCGTCAGAAATGTTTCTGCCGGTCTTTTTTATATCTGTTTTAAGGAACGAAAACAGCAATGATTAAAAAAGGAGTTAAGTTATGAGCAACAGAGAATTTGGCTTTGATACTTTACAGGTGCAGGCAGGGCAAGAGCCGGACCCGGCGACGGGTGCCCGGGCGGTTCCGATTTATCAGACGACCTCCTATGTTTTCAAGAACACAACGGAGGCGGAAGACCGCTTTGCCTTGACAGAGCCAGGCAACATTTATTCCCGCCTGACCAACCCGACAACGGAAGTCTTCGAAAAACGAATCGCCGCGCTGGAAGGAGGAACGGCGGCCATCGCGGTGGCGTCCGGTGCGGCGGCCATCACCTATGCTGTTTTAAACCTTGCCCAAAGCGGCGATGAAATCGTGTCCGCAAGCACGCTTTACGGCGGAACTTACAGCCTATTCGCTCATACGCTGCCGAAATACGGGATTCATACCGTATTTGTAAATCCGGATGATGTCGGCAATTTTGAAAAGGCGATTACGCCAAAAACAAAAGCAATCTATTTTGAAACACTCGGAAATCCTTCCATTCATATCATTGATTTCGATGCGATTGCGGAAATCGCGGAAAAGCACGGCGTACCGATCATTGTGGATAATACGTTTGCAACCCCATATTTGTTCCGTCCTTTGGAGCACGGCGCGGCGGTAGTGGTTCATTCCGCGACCAAATTTATTGGAGGGCATGGCACTTCCATCGGCGGAGTCATCGTCGAAGGCGGAAACTTCGACTGGAAAAACGGAAGGTTCCCGGGCTTTACCGAGCCGGACGAAAGCTACCACGGCATTTGCTTTGCGAATTTGGGCGGCTTCGCGTTCTGCACGAAGATTCGCGCACAACTGCTGCGTGACCTCGGCGCATGCCTGTCTCCATTTAACGCTTTCTTATTTCTGCAGGGCTTGGAAACGCTCTCTTTGCGGGTCGAGAAGCATGTTTCAAATTCAATCAAGGTAGCCGAATTTCTTTCCCAAAATTCAAAAGTTCAGGAAGTCAATTATCCTCTGCTGTCAGGGAATCCATACTATGAGTTGGCAAAAAAGTATTTTCCGAAAGGAGCGGGTTCCATTTTTACGTTCTCGGTCAAGGGGGATGTGAACACCGCGAAAAAAGTGATAGACAGCCTTGAAATCTTTTCCCAGCTGGCAAACGTGGCCGACGCGAAGTCGCTTGTGATCCATCCGTCTACGACCACGCACCAGCAGCTGACGCCGGAGGAACAAAAGGCCGCCGGCTTCGGCCCGGACACCATCCGACTTTCAGTCGGCCTGGAGGACCCGGACGACTTGATCTGGGATTTGAATCAGGCGCTTAGCAGAACGATCGTGGATTAAGTCAGTTTGAATGAAAAAGAGAGGAATGTGATCAGCGTTCTTCTCTTTTGATGTTAAATGACAAAAAACAATTGAAACAGCCTATTTTACCGCAATGACATCGAACACCTTTTCCGCTAAACTCCGTCCGTCATAAGTGTAGGAATAAATTGATTTTTGCACCTTTACGTCTGAAAAGTCGGATGTAAGGGTTTCTATTTCTTTTTCATCTGTGTAATGATGAGGAATTTCGGCTTCCCCTTCTCTGGATCCAAGAAAAGTATTTTCTTCTATTTCTCGTCCGAGTCCGTACGAGGAATCGTAGCGTGTGAGAAAATCAAAGACAAAAATGCCTCCGGGGGCAAGGACTCTGTAGATCTCTCCGGTTGCGGCAACAATGTCTCTTCTGCATGCGTGATGTAGGGCTGACATGCAATAAACGGCATCGAAAAAATTGGCTTTTTCCGGAATCTTTGTAAATGAATATTCTTTGATGGATAAAGCCGTGAACCCAAGTTTTGAGCAGTTCTTTCGTATGCTTTTACAATTGATGTCGGCGGCATAGGTATGGAAGCCATGCCTGTAAAAATAAAAGGAATGGCGCCCATCTCCGCACCCTAAATCAAGAATGCAGCCGTTTGGGACGATTAAACTCAGTGTTGCCTTTACAAAATCACTGATTTTAAATTGTAAAAAGCCGTCCGGATTCTCGATTCCGGTTTCATAGTTAGCCCAATGCTCTGAAATTCTGAAATCGGATGCCGTGAAACTCATCCCTCAAAAATTATTTTTCCGGTCATGCCATTTCATTCCAAAGGGTACCCAGCTTTTCAATGGAAACCTGAACCTCGTCCCCGGCTTTCAGCCAGCACCGCTTTTCTTCCGGCATCCCTTGAATCACGCCGGAGGGCGTGCCGGTAAAAATCAGGTCTCCCGGCTTTAACGTCATGTACTGAGAAATGTAACTGACAATAGTCGCGCAGTCGAAAATCATGTCACACGTGTTGCCGGACTGGCGCAGTTCGCCGTTGACGCGGCTCTCGATTCTCAAAGACTGCGGGTCGCCGATTTCATCCGCCGTTGTGATGCACGGTCCGACGGGTGCAAAGCCGTCGCAGGTTTTGCCAAGGAGCCATTGATGCGTGCGGAACTGCAGATCGCGCGCGGAAAGATCGTTGCCGGGCGCATACCCGAATACGCAGGACAACGCTTCCTGTTTCGGAATGTCTCGCGCCTCTTTGCCGACGACGATGACCAGTTCGGCCTCGTAATCGAATTGCTCCGCCGTATTGGGAAGGGAAATTCTCTGCCGGTGGGCGGCAAGTGCATTGTTGTATTTGTTAAACAAGACCGGGTATTTTGGAATCTCCATCCTGATTTCGGAAGTGTGGTTCCTATAGTTCAGGCCGACGCAGAGAATTTTTTCCGGCTTTGTAACGCACGGAAGATAAGCGATTCCCGGTTCCGGGACAGACGCCGCGCCAGAGCCGGCGAGCCGGCGCAGAGTTTGCAAAGCGGCGTCACCGCCTGAAATGACCTCCTCCATGGACGACGGGGCTTTCCCGCCCGACGCCTCGGCGCACGCAGTCGATGATCCCTTTTTCCGTCCGGATTCCGAGCCGCTGCTCCCCGCTGCGCTCAAACCGCATCAGTTGCATCCTGATTCCTTCCTTATCGTTACTTGATTTGCCGGCAGATTCCGGCTGATTTGTTTTCCATTATAGCATGTTCCCGAAGGCCGTTCAACGTTGGAGCGGACCGGTTCCGGTTGAGTTTGGTCCCCACATATGCTATAATAGCAAAATACACCTTGAAAGCAGGTGAGGAAAATGATTCGCGGCGGCTTGGCAAAGTTGGTAATGCAGGGGCTTCGTTTCGGCATGCTGCTGCAGCTTTCCATTGGGCCGGTATGCCTTCTGGTAT
The DNA here is from genome assembly GCF_046707225.1 of Caproicibacter sp. Taxonomy (NCBI): domain Bacteria; kingdom Bacillati; phylum Bacillota; class Clostridia; order Eubacteriales; family Acutalibacteraceae; genus Caproicibacter; species Caproicibacter sp. Next base: position 4,225 of record NZ_JBJKOP010000010.1, read on the forward strand.
TTCAGACTTCCCTCGGCCGCGGATTCCGGCGGGCGCTGCTGCTGATTCTAGCCGTCGCCCTGGTTGATGCCGCGTATATCGGGCTGGCCGTGGCCGGTGTTTCCGCGCTGCTCAGGCGAAACCGGGTGCAAAAAGCGGTTCGCCTGTTCGGCGGCATCATCCTGATTGTATTTGGCTTAAATCTGGCCCTTGGCGCGTTTCATTTTCAATTGCTGCCGCAAATATCTCTTTTTTCCGTTTCAAACGAGTCAAATCTTTTTTTTCAGGGAATCCTGTTAACGGCTTCCAATCCCTTAACCATCGTATTCTGGAGCGGAGTTTTTTCAGCAAAAGTTGCCCGGTCGGATTCCGGCACGAAGAATCTGCTGCTTTTCGGGTCGGGCTGCGTATTGGCGACGCTGTTCTTCCTGGGTGCCGTGGCGGCTTTGGGCCGCACCGTCGGATCTTTTTTGCCGCCCACTGTCCTGACGGCCTTAAACGTGTCAGTAGGCGCTGCAATCATTGCGTTTGGGGTGAGAATGACAGTTTCCCCCGTGAAAGACAAGTCGTAATCACTTTTGCAGGAAGATACGAAGGCCGGCTCCGGAAACGGGGCCGGTATTTTGCGGTTCCGGAATGCGCGCTTCCATCTGTTCATCTGATGAATCTTTAAATTTTATCCCGCAATCCGAGAAATTCCCTTGACTATTAGGGATTTCTGTATATAATATATATTGATTTTTTACAGTGAATTTATCAAGAAAAACATGAAAATCAAAGAATTACGAAGAATTTTTAAGCTAAACTTGTGAAATTCATGGAATACAATGATTTTTCAGTGGTTTTTTTGAAAAAATCATGATTTTTCTAATAATAAATAATTTTGGAAAGGTCGGGTGTTACGGTTGGAAAACAAGCTGAAACTCTACGGTTTCAACAATCTCACCAAATCGCTCAGCTTTAACATTTACGATGTCTGCTACGCAAAAAGCGCGCGGGAACAGCGCGATTATATTGCTTATATAGACGAACAGTACAACTCGGAGCGCCTGACCGATATCCTTTACCACGTGACGGAGATGATCGGCGCGCAGGTGTTGAATGTCAGCAAGCAGGACTACGATCCGCAGGGGGCCAGCGTCGCATTTCTGATCGCCGAGCAGGCGTTTCCGCCGGACCAGATCGACAGCTCCTGCAATCTGGGCCGCGGCGTTCTCCGCGGCCCGGGCAACGAGGTTGTGGCGCATCTGAATAAAAGCCACGCGACCGTGCACACTTATCCGGAATATCACCCGGACAACGCGATCGCGACGTTTCGGGTGGACATCGACATTTCCACCTGCGGAGAGATTTCCCCGCTCAATACGCTCAATTACCTGATCGGCAGCTTCGACTCCGACATTATCACGGCGGATTACCGCGTGCGCGGCTTTACCCGTGATTTCAGCGGCAAAAAACTGTTTATCGACCACAAGATTGCGTCCATACAGGATTACATCGACGCCAAAACTCTGTTAAAATACGATGCGATTGATGTCAACGTTTATCAGGCGAATCTGTTTCATACGAAATTATTGATTAAGGATATTGATTTGCAGAATTATTTGTTTAACACGGATGTTTATGAGCTTCCGCCGAAGCTGCGCCTGACCATTACGGAAAGCCTGCGCAGAGAAATGATCGAAATTTTCAGCGGGGCAAACGTTTATGACGATTCCACGGGGGCCGATCATTGACGGGGCAGGAGCGGGCTCCGCTGCTGGAGGCCCTGAGCCGCTTTAAGGATATGCGCATCGTTCCGTTTGACGTACCCGGCCACAAGCGCGGCAGGGGAAACCCCGAACTCAGGGAGTTCCTCGGTGAAAAATGTCTGACGGTTGATGTGAATTCGATGAAGCCGCTGGACAATCTCTGCCATCCCTCCTCCGTCATCCGGGAGGCGGAAGAGCTCGCCGCAGATGCTTTCGGAGCGCACCATGCCTTTTTCATGGTAAACGGCACGACCTCCGCGGTGCAGAGCATGGTCATGAGCGCCTGTAAAAAGGGTGAGAAAATCATTATGCCGCGCAATGTGCACCGCAGCGCGATCAGCGCGCTGATTCTGTGCGGAGCGGTTCCGGTTTACGTCAATCCCGGCATTGACCGGCGCCTTGGGATCTCTCTTGGAATGTCGCTCGGCGACGTAAAGAGGGCAATCGAGGAAAATCCGGACGCCAAGGCCGTCTTTGTCAATAATCCGACCTATTACGGGATTTGTTCCGATTTACGATCCATTGTGAAGCTGGCTCATGAACACAACATGCTTGTGCTGGCAGACGAAGCGCACGGCACGCATTTTTATTTTGGGGAAGGGCTTCCCGTGTCCGCCATGGCCGCGGGCGCCGATCTGGCGGCGGTGAGCATGCATAAATCGGGCGGCTCCCTGACGCAGAGTTCCCTTTTACTTACCGGCCCGGCGGTGGACGAAAGTTATGTTGACCAGATCATCAATCTGACACAGACCACCAGCGCCTCTTATCTTTTGATGTCGTCGCTGGACGTTTCGCGCAGAAATCTTGCGCTGCACGGCGTGGAGACGTTCCGCCGCGTCATTGCCATGGCGGAATACCTCCGCGCGGAGATCAACCGCATCGGCGGATATTACGCGTTCTCGCGCGAACTGATCAACGGAGAAAGCGTTTTTGATTTTGACGTGACCAAGCTGTCTGTTCATACGCTGGATATCGGTCTTGCCGGAATCGAGGTATACGACCTGCTCCGCGACGAATACGACATACAGATTGAATTCGGCGACATCGGCAATATTCTCGCCTACATCTCCATGGGGGACCGGTCGCTTGACGCGGAACGGCTGGTCGCGGCGCTTTCTGAAATCAAGCGCCGCTACGAGCGTGACAAATCCGGTTTGCTTACGCAGGAATACATCAGGCCCCAGGTGGTCGAAAGGCCGCAGAAGGCGTTCTACGCCGAAAAGGAGCCTGTTCCGGTGGAACAAAGCGCGGGCCGCATCAGCGGGGAATCCGTCATGTGCTATCCGCCGGGAATTCCGGTGATCGCGCCGGGGGAAAGAATTACCCCTGAAATCGTGGAGTATATCCTGTATGCGGATGAAAAGGGCGCCATGCTGACCGGAATGAGGGATGTAAGTTTGAAAACGATACAGGTTATGAAGGAGGGTTGACGATGGAATTGTGGTTTACCGAAAAACATACGGAGAACGTCCATTTTTCCATTAAGGTCGACCGCCAGCTGTACAGCAGTCAAAGCGAATTCCAGCGGATCGATATTTTCGAATCCCCGGAGTTTGGCCGCTTTTTGACACTGGACGGCTTTATGATGCTGACGGAAAAGGACGAATTTGTCTATCATGAAATGATCACTCATGTGCCGATGGCCGTGCACCCGCACGCGAAACACGTTTTGGTCATCGGGGGCGGGGACGGCGGCGCGGTGCGCGAGCTGACGCGGTACCCCGGTATTGAGCGGATTGACCTGGTGGAAATCGACCGGGAGGTTGTGGAGGCCTGCAAGGCATATTTGCCGCAGACCGCCTGCAGACTGGACGACCCGCGGGTGCACATTTATTTTGAAGACGGACTTCGCTATGTTCGCGACATACGGAGCGAGTACGATTTGATTCTGGTGGACTCGACCGACCCGTTCGGGCCGGGGGAGGGCCTTTTTACCAAGGAATTTTACGGCAACTGCTGCAAGGCGCTCCGGGAAGACGGAATTCTGGTCAATCAGCAGGAAAGCCCGTTTTACCGCAACGACGCGGTCGCCATGCAGCGAGCACATCAGAGAATCGTGCAGTCATTTCCGATCAGCCGCGTTTATCAGGCGCACATTCCGACCTATTCCTCCGGTCATTGGCTGTTTGGATTTGCCTCTAAAAAATACCGCCCGGTGGAGGATTTAAATGCGGAGGAATGGAATCGTTTGGGTCTTGCGACCCGATACTATAATACAAAGCTGCACATCGGCGCGTTTTCGCTGCCGACCTATGTGAACGGCCTGCTGGAAAAGGTAGAGCCGCTTAAGGAAGAAGAGTAGGATAAAGGAGGTACTTAGAGAATGGGGAAAGCACTGATCATCGGAGCGGGGGCCGTGGCAAGCGTTGTGGCCCACAAATGCTGCCAGAACCCCGATGTTTTTGAGGAAATCTGCATCGCGAGCCGCACCAGGAGCAAATGCGACGCGTTAAAAAGAGAATTGGACGGCGGCAGAACGAAAGTGGAAACCGCGCAGGTGGACGCGGACAAGGTGCCGGAGCTTGTTCAATTCATCCGGGAGGTAAAGCCGGACATCGTCATCAATGTGGCTTTGCCGTACCAGGATCTGACCATCATGGACGCATGCCTGGAAACAAAGGTGGACTACCTTGACACCGCGAACTATGAGCCGCCGGAAACCGCGCATTTCGAATATAAATGGCAGTGGGATTACCGGGACCGCTTTGAAAAAGCGGGCGTTACCGCGGTGCTGGGCAGCGGCTTTGACCCCGGCGTAACCGGCGTCTTTTCCGCCTATGCGCAAAAGCACTATTTTGATGAGATTCACTCTATCGACATTGTCGACGCGAACGCCGGCGACCACGGGTATAAGTTCGCGACGAACTTCAATCCGGAAATCAACATCCGTGAAGTCAGCGCCAAGGGCAGCTACTTTGAAAACGGGAAGTTCATAAAAACGGAACCGATGGAGATTAAAAGAGTATACGACCTGCCGCAGATCGGCCCAAAAGACATTTATCTGCTGCACCACGAGGAGCTTGAGTCCCTCGCGCTGAATATGAAGGGTATCAAGCGTATCCGCTTCTGGATGACATTTTCCCAGAGCTATCTGGACCACCTCAGGGCGCTCGAGGACGTCGGCATGACGTCGATTGAGCCGATTGAATTCGAGGGAAAACAGATCGTGCCGCTCCAGTTCTTGAAAGCAGTCCTGCCGGACCCGTCCACCCTCGGCCCCAGAACCAAAGGCAAAACCAACATCGGATGTATTTTTCAGGGTGTAAAAGACGGAAAAGAACGTACCTATTACGTTTATAATATCTGTGATCATCAGGAATGCTACCGCGAGGTCGGCAGCCAGGCCGTCGCTTATACGGCCGGAGTTCCGGCGATGATCGGCGCGATGATGGTTCTGACCGGAAAATGGAAAAAAGCGGGCGTTCACAATGTGGAGGAATTTGATCCCGACCCGTTCATGGAGGCGATGAACCGGTGCGGCCTTGCCTGGCACGAGGATTTCGCGCCGGAGCTGATCGACTGATGCGGCAGGAGGCAGGGTTTGACCCGATGATTCCGCCCACCCCGTGCTATGTGGTTGACGAGCAGCTGCTGACCCAGAACCTGAGAATTCTCGACTCCGTCCGGAAAGAGACCGGCTGCCGGATTTTGCTGGCGCAGAAAGCGTTTTCGATGTTTTCCGTCTATCCGCTGATCGGGAAGTATCTGGACGGCGCGGCTTCCAGCTCTCTGTTTGAGGCACGGCTCGCGCGGGAAGAGATGGGAAAGGAAGTCCATATTTATGCGCCGGCCTATCGGGACGACGAATTTGGGGAGATTTTAAAATACAGCGACCATATCGTGTTCAATTCGTTCAGCCAATGGGAAAAGTACCGCGCGGCAGTGCGGGAATGCCCGCGGAAAATCAGCTGCGGAATTCGGGTCAATCCGGAGTATTCCGAGATTGAAACCGGTATTTACGACCCCTGCGGGGAATTTTCCCGCTTGGGGGTTACGCTCTCAAACTTCCGGCCGGAAGAACTGGACGGGGTTGAGGGACTTCACCTTCATACCCTGTGCGAACAGGGCGCGGAAACGCTCGACCGTACGCTGCGCGTATTTGAAGAGAAATTCGGCCGGTTTTTATCCGCGATGAAATGGGTGAATTTCGGCGGCGGGCACCACATTACAAAGCCGGGGTACAACCTTGCATTGCTGAAAGACTGCATCCGCAGGGTGCGGGACAAATACGGCGTGCAGGTTTATCTGGAACCCGGAGAGGCAATCGCGCTGAATACGGGCTTTTTGATTTCCACTGTACTGGACGTAACGGAAAACGGGATGGGAATCGCCATACTGGACACCTCCGCGGCATGCCACATGCCGGACGTCCTTGAAATGCCCTATCGACCGGAAATTGTGGGCGCGGGCCGGCCGGGGGAACTGCCGTTTACGTATCGTCTGGGCGGGCCGACCTGCCTGGCGGGAGATGTGATTGGAGATTATTCCTTTCGGGAGCCTTTAAAGCCCGGCGACCGTCTGGTGTTTTGTGACATGGCAATTTACTCCATGGTGAAAAACAACACGTTTAACGGGATCGGTCTGCCGGCGATTTTGCTGTACGGCGAATCCGAGGGCTTTCGCATGGTGCGGCAGTTCGGCTATGAAGATTTTAAAACACGGCTTTCCTGATAAAAGGAAGTAAAGCGCTCTTGAAAAAGGGCGCTTTTTTTGGCCTAATTACATAATTTTTTTAATTCTCCGATTGATTGTTAGTTCCGAGTGGCGCGTGATATGATAAGAAAACAGTCATTTATTTACAAATTTAATTACATATTTTGGGGAAAAAAGTAAAACAGCAAAGGATTTTGTTTATGAAACAAAACAGAGCATTACAAAAAAGCAACAAGTTTAAGAAAAGACTACAGCTTCGCGGCAAGCTGATCCTGATGGTCGGTTTGCTGCTCTGCGCAACCATGCTGGCGCAGATGGTTCTTACTTATTACAAGCTTGACCAGAGCTACAATAAATCCATTCAATTAATGAAAAGTGATTACGACACGAACATTCGCAGCGAGACACAGACGGTTGTCAGTCTGCTTCAAGCGGTTTACGACCGTTACCAGAACGGGGAGCTTACTCAATCACAGGCCGTCACAAACTGCGTCTCCATCATTCGCGCCGCAAGCTATAACGGGGAGGATGGCTATTTTTGGGCAGACTCCGCCGACGGCGTCTGCGTCGCCCATAAAGATCCGAAATATGAGGGTCTTCAACGCATGAATGATCAGGATCAGCGCGGGACTTATTACATTAAAAATCTGATCACGGCCGGAAATCAGACAAACGGCGGATATTCGGAGTTTTATTTTGCGAAGCCGGGTGTGGCCCAGCCGGTACTAAAACGCGCTTATACGATGGAATTTAAGCCTTTTCATTGGTATATCAGCACCGGGGTGTATGAAGACGACGTCGATGCAATGGTCGCTGATTTTAACCGGTCAAGGCTCATTACGTTAGCGGAATTGACGGTGCTGACGCTTCTGGTTACCCTGCTCGCCATTCTGCTTGCCGCAAGGATGGCAAAAAAAATTACCCAACCGCTTCAGACGACGACGGAACGGCTGCGCCTTCTTTCCACAGGGGATCTCACGACACCGGTGCAGCCGGTTCGCTCAGGGGATGAAACGGAAACGCTGTCCATCGCCTGTGAACGGACGGTACAGGCGATGCGCGCCATGATTGAAAATATCACCGACTATCTTTCCCATATGGCTCAGGGCGATTTTACGCAAGAGATTAACGTCGATTACATTGGGGACTTTCTCCCGATCCGTGATTCTATGGAGGAAATCGGCAGATCGCTGAACGATGCATTCCGGCAGGTCCGCCAGTCCGCGGGGCAGGTTTACGCGGGTGCGGAGCAGGTTTCCGACGGTGCGCAGGTCTTATCCCGCGGGGCTGCGGAACAGGCGGCAACTTCGGAACAACTAACCGCGTCCATGGAAGAAATCTCAGAAAAGGTATCGGAAACCGCGGGCGCCGTTCGGAAAATTACGGAATATATTAAAAACGCCACGGACAGTATGGACGAAAGTGACCAAAAAATGAGGCAGATGCTTTCTGCAATGGAGGAAATCAGCACGTCCTCCGGCGAAATCGAAAAAATCATCAAAACCATTGACGATATCGCGTTTCAGACGAATCTGCTCGCTTTGAATGCCTCTGTTGAGTCCGCCAGGGCGGGAGAAGCGGGCAAAGGATTTGCAGTGGTCGCACAGGAGGTTCGGGAGCTTGCCGCGCGCTCCGCGCTGGCCGCAAAGCAGAGCACTGAGATGATCGGCCGTTCCATTGAAACCGTGCGGCATGGTTCACAGATCGCGGAGGAAACCGCGCATGCGATTCAGGAGGCGGCGGCAAAGGAGGAGCGAATCAGCCAAACGATTCGCGGAATAGAAAAAGCCTCTGAAAAAGAGGCCGAGGCGATTACGGAAATTTCCCGTGCGGTGGAACAGATCTCCTCAGTGGTTCAGTCGAATTCGGCCACGGCGGAAGAAAGCGCGGCTTCCAGTGAGGAACTGAGTGCACAGGCGGAACTGTTGGACCGGATGGTTTCGCGTTTCCGGATTTGAAAGCTAAACTAGAAGAAAAAGCGGCAGGCGGCCCTATCAGGGCCGCCTGCTTTTTTATTTCTATCTTTTTTCCTTTAATTGTTCCAACTGATCATGAAATTCCTGTTCAGAAAAATTTTGTTTTAACAGTTCTTGCTGTGTTTCTTCCGGCAAAGACAAAAAATAGCTCTCATCGGCATCCTGATTAACAGGCAGCCCCATGCCGAACGGATAATTTTGATAGCCGTAATGATTTGGAATCATACCCAGTCACCTCCCACAGAGTAGTGTTCCCGTGAGAGAGAAAACCGTGTCTGGTAATATTGGCCTTCCAAAGAATGCACACCGGCTGAAAAATTTTCAAAAAAATGATTGAGAAAGGAATTTCAGGCAGAAGTTCGGTAAAAATACATTTGTATATAAAATGCCGTTTTTAGACTGAGATATTCATTTTTCATCCATGTTTATTTGTTTCCACCTTTTGAAATATCCGGTACGTTTGGCGACGAATGGAGAAATCCTATTTCGTTTTCCGTTTCTTGGAAAATAAAAACAGATTTGACAACATAAAAAACCTTTCTTGTGAGCAGAGTAATATTGCGGCGCAAGGGAGGTGAAATTTTTGAAAAAGTTAATTTCAATGCTTACCGCATCCGCCGCCGTCCTGGAACTTTTGCTGGCAGTGGTTCTTTTAACGGCGGATTACTTTACTCCCAATTCCTACACCGTGACCAACGGGAGCCATCTGGAGTGGCTGTCCGGTGCGATTACGGTTGTCGGCGACAGTGATGTGACAGCCAGCGCAGGCGTCCCATATCCAAAGACCTATCAGGGAACCATGATGCTTTACAATGTGATTCCCATTAAAGCTGTGGACGTCAGCATTGTCGACCAGACCTGCGTCGTGCCCTGCGGCACACCGTTTGGAATAAAAATGTTTACAGACGGCGTGGTCATTGTAGGGCTTGCGGATATTCAGACCTCAGACGGCTCCGTGAATCCCGCCGCGCAGGCGGGACTGAAAATCGGGGATGTCATTACAGAAGTTGACGGAAAAAAAGTCGACGCCAACAGCGAGGTTGCAAAAGATGTGGAAAACTGCGAGGGAAAAAGCATACGGTTTTCCATCCGGCGCAACGGCACCCTGTCCACTGTGGTACTAAAACCTGTTCGGTCCGAAACCGATGGGCTTTACAAAGCTGGTCTTTGGGTACGAGACAGTACGGCAGGAATCGGCACCTTGACTTTCTATGATCCGTCAACCAAAAGTTTTGCAGGGCTGGGGCATGGAATCTGCGATTCTGATACAGGCGAACTAATGCCGCTTTTAAGCGGCGACATTGTTCCGGTTACCATTAACGGTGTTACAAAAGGTCTAAAGGGAAAACCGGGAGAACTTCGCGGATATTTTACCGACAGCAACGCGATGGGCCGACTTGTTGCTAATGTCACCACCGGTGTTTACGGGTATCTTGAGTCCGTGCCTGAAGGCAGCGCATTGAAGGTTGCCATGAAACAGGACGTCAAAACAGGAAAAGTTAAAATTCTGACTACCATTGACGGGGGGATTCCCAAGTATTATGATGCAGAGATAGAAAGAATCGACTACAGAGATCAGGTTCAGAGTAAAAATCTTGTCCTTCATATTACTGACAGCGGATTAGTCACCCAGACAGGCGGTATCGTTCAGGGAATGAGCGGAAGCCCAATTATTCAGAACGGCAAATTAATCGGTGCCGTTACGCATGTCTTTGTCAACGATCCTACGCGCGGGTATGGGGTATTCGCGGAAAATATGCTGGTTGAAGCGAAAACGGTTGAATCCGCCGCAAATTCGAAAGCATCTTAAAATATTTATTTTTTTCCCCTAAAAGTAAAAAAATATCATCTATCTATTGCCAAATTTTCCAATATATGGTATTATATCGCTATAATAAATCAATTAGGGGGATCAAATATGGAAAAGCGTATAAAATTGCTCATAGCAAATGACAGCACGGAGTTTCTCAACGATTATGGTCGAGTTTTTGAAAGTTCTGGGTTGGAAGTGAGTTATGCGCAGAAAGACGGAATGAAGCTTCTTGAAAAAATCGAATCGGTTCGGCCTGATGTGGTTCTGGCGAATTTGTTTATGCCAAGGCTGGACGGAATTGGTGTCATGAAAGCAATCCGGACCAAAGTCCCCGGAGCAAAACCTCTTTTTGTGATTGTCTCAAATTTTACAAGCCCGACGTTGGAGCGTGAGGTAATGATGTCAGGCGCCGCGTATTTTGCGATTTCTCCGTTTGATGCCGCCGATTTGGCGGAACGGATCGTTCAGCTTTGCGGAATGAATGGTCTGAATATTCCGGTAAAAAGTCAGCCGGTTTCGGGTACGGAGCCTTCGCTTGAGATACAGGTGACTGAGATCCTTCACCAAATCGGTGTTCCGGCGCACATCAAAGGCTATCACTATCTGCGCGATTCCATTATTATGGCCATTGAAACTCCCGATATTATAAATGCAGTGACAAAGCAGTTGTACCCCAGCGTGGCAAAAAGATATAATACCACGGCGTCCCGCGTGGAACGAGCCATTCGCCACGCGATAGAGGTCGCCTGGGACCGCGGGGATGTTGACATTTTGAATTCCTATTTTGGATATACAATCCACAATACAAGAGGAAAACCAACAAATTCCGAATTTATCGCTATGATTTCGGATCGGCTCAGGCTTCATATGAAGACGGCTTGATCCGAGTGAAAAGAGACCGCCGGCAATCGCCGGCGGTCTCGATTTTTTAAATTTTCATACTAAATGGGGCTGTTGCAAAACGAAAGTTTTGGGGCAGCTCCTTTTTCTGTTGAAAAGTCAGCGATTTCGATATTTTTGTTGAAAATTCTGCGAGATAAACGGTCAAACAGACACGGCAGTGCTAAGCTCCGCCTTTAAGCATCGCATAAAA
>NZ_JBJKOP010000011.1:0-1268 GCF_046707225.1 Caproicibacter sp.
TGATGCTGATCCGCTTTGACCGGGCAATACCGGAGGAGAAGCGCGACCCGAATCTGAAAGAAAAGCTGGCCGCCGAGGCCGACGGCATACTGGCGTGGTCAATGGCCGGGCTTCGGCGTTTGATGGAGAATTCCTACCGGTTTTCCGAAACCCAGCGGACGAAGGCGGAACTCGCGAACTACAAGGCGGAGAACAGCAGTGCGCTGGCGTTTGTCGGGGAATGCTGTGAAATAAACGGCGGACACACCTGTATGAGCGAAGATCTGTTTTCGGCCTATCAGGAATACTGTTCCGCAAACGCGCTGAAGCCTGTCTCTCAAATCCGTTTCAACCGTGAATTAGAAGCGATACAGGGGCTGTCCCGTGGGCGGGACACCGTCACCCGCAGGCATGTCTGGGTCGGCATCCGGCTTTCAGAGTGACGACTCATCCCGAACGCACCGCGAACGGACGCCGAATATACCCGTGGACGGATTTTGTTCAGTCTTACCGCCTTCCGAACGCACCGAACGGAGTCCGCGCATTCTTTGCGTATGAACGCGCCAAACAAAAAATATGCTCAAACTTAATAAAAGGAATTAATATTCCCGTCAAAAGTCCGTCTAATCCGTCCGTGCCCGTCCGATTTTTACCCGGAGGTGTCCCTATGCCCCACAAGCCGAAGAAACCCTGTGCCTTCCCCGGCTGTCCAAACCTGACCGACGGCAGGTACTGCGAAGTCCACGCTTCGCAGGCAAACCGCGAGTATAACAAGTACCGCCGCGACCCCGACTCGAACAAGATCTACGGGCGGCGCTGGAAAACCATTCGTGCCCTGTATCTCTCGAAGCACCCACTCTGTGAACGGTGTCTCAAGGACGGGCGCTATGTTCCCGCCGAGGAAGTCCACCACATCAAGCCAATCGCCGAAGGCGGCACCCATGAAGAGTCGAATCTCATGTCGCTTTGCAAATCCTGCCACTCCGCGATCACCGCAGCAGCTGAAAACAGACACCGCTGACCCAGGGGGCCGGTCGAATCTCTGCGGCCCTGTCTCGCGGACAGCGCGGCAGGCCTTCGCGCGCGACACGCGCGAATTCAAAAATATCAGAATTGCCCCGAAACGCTGATGTTTTGGGGCTTTGTTCGTTTTGAAAAACAGGCCTGACAGGCTGTTTTTTCAAAGAGTCAGCTTTTTTCAAAAAGCGTACAGGCTGTCTGCGCGGAAAATCCCGGAGATTTTCGGGAATCTGGCAGGGAGACGCGGGCGGCGGACAGCGACAGGACGG
>NZ_JBJKOP010000012.1:0-15691 GCF_046707225.1 Caproicibacter sp.
ATATTCAATATCTGTAAAAGTTTGTTGCTTTTTCATTTCCCCGCACCACCTGTGTCTTGATAGTTCTATTTTACCAGAGTTCTTCTCTCTTCGGTAGAGGGCGGATTAAATCAGAGGTTCCTTAATACAGCAGCCCTTGAAAACGGACTCGCCGCAGAATATAATTAAATTGAATCGAAACAGTCTGCGGCGCAGCTGTCCGTATGACGAGGAAATCGCTATTCCGGGAGGAATTCGGGTGTTAAAAGGCGTTTTTACCTTTATTCTGGCGTTATCTTTCCCGATTGGCGGAATCCTGCTTTGGTACTCTTTTCCCAAACGTGAGCAGCCTGGAGCCCGCTATTTCATTCTGCTGACAGCGGCGATTTTACTTTTAAACGGAGGATATATCGGGGAGCTGAATTCCGCCAGTCTGCGGCAGGCTATGGTTTGGTTTTACCTGGAGCATATCCCTTTGGCCCTGCACCCCTACCTGTGGCTGATGATGTGTCTGGATTACAACCGGATTCGCGTCAGGCGATCGGTTCACTGCCTTCTGCTGCTTTTTCCGGCGCTTTACTATTTCATTTTTTTTACAAACGGCAGGCTGCACCTGTATACATCCCAAATCCGATTTGTCAGCAACGGCTATTTTAAGGTTTTGGTTTCCCAAAAGGCAATCGGATTTTACCTGATTATTGCGTTAATCACGCTGATTGGCCTGACCTGCAGCTTTCTTTACCTTAGGGAACTGTACCGGTCGGCGCGCATGTTCCGCAGAAGCTACCTGCTTCTGCTGTTCGCCTCCGTTTTGCCATGGAGCACAATTTACATGAACACGACCAATACAAATTACCTGGGAATCGATTACTATCCTTTTTTTATGATTCTAACAGGAATTCTGTATTTGTTCGGTATTTTCCAGTACAACATATTCAGCAATGTGCCGATTGCGGCCGATATGGTTTACCGCTATTCAGAAGACGCGATCCTGCTGCTTGATATCGACGGTTTCGTGACCGATGCCAACCAGACCTTTTTGCGGTATTGCCCTGAATTGGCACAGCTCCGTCAAAAATGTACCCTGCGGGATTTGATGAAAAATCATCCCGAATTTACCCATATTACAAGGAATCACTCGGAAATCAGTTTTCAAAAGAGTCACGACGACTCGCTTCGGTATTATCAGGGCCGCCTGACACCGATTTTTTCCGACACCGGCGTACAAATCGGACAGATTCTGACCGTTAAGGACCAAACCCTTGTTGTCGAATACCAAAACCGGCTGAAATTTTTGGCGGAAAGCGCCACGGAGCGCGCGGAATCAAACGAGCTTTCTTTTCTTCAGGCGCAAATCAGCCCGCACTTCATTAACAATACGCTCAGCACGATCGGCGCAATGATTTCCAGGGATGATAAAAAGGCCAGGGAGCTGGTTGTTGACCTGAGCGAATATTTGATTAACTGCTACCGCCCCTCGGAGTCCTCAATTACAACCCTTGAAAATGAACTGGAAGCCGTGCACACCTATATTCGCATTACAAAGGCGCGGTTCGGCAACAGAATTCAGTATGCGGAAAACGCGGAGGATTTGCCCGACTTAAAACTGCCGCGTCTGGTTCTGCAGCCGCTTGTTGAAAACGCGGTGCGGCACGGACTGCTTCCTAAGGAAGAGGGAGGGACGGTTTCGCTCACTGTATCCCGGGAGGAATCCTGTACTCGTTTTGAAATTCGCGATAACGGCGTCGGCATAGCGCCGAAACGAATCGCAACTTTGCTGACCGGTCAGAACAACCGTCAGGGAGTCGGCATGATCAATATCCATAAAAGACTGCTGCGTTATTACGGCGAAGGGCTTGGCATCAAAAGCGACGGCCGCGGAACCGTCGTGCGGTTTCGAATTCCAATAACCGGCAATTACGAATGGGAGGAATCACGGATTGATAAGGACCATAGTGGTGGATGATGAATGGTACAGCCTGACGGAAATCTGCGACCTTGCTGAAAAAACCGGTTTTATGTCCGTAACGGGCAGATACCAGTGTGCGGAGGCCGCACTGCGCGAGCTGGAAACCACCCGGCCGCAGGCGGCTTTTATCGATATCGAACTGCCTGAAACGGACGGTTTAACCCTGGCGGAAAAGATGCTGGAAAAAGACCCGGAGATAAAAATCGTTTTTATAACCGGATGGAACCAGTATGCGGTCGCGGCGTTCGAGCTGAACGCTTTGGATTATATTATGAAGCCGGTCAATCCCGCCCGTTTCCTCAAAATGACCCGGCGGCTGAACAGGCGTATTGCTGCGCATCCCAAGGTGCCGGCCCCGAAGCTGAAAATCCGCTGTTACGGCGAATTTCAGGTTTTGATCGACGGGGAACCGGTTATCTGGCAGCGGATCAAAGCCGAAGAGCTTTTTGCGTTTTTGCTGACCCGCCACGATTCCTTCATTCACAAGGATGTTATTCTTGAAAATCTATGGCCGAACTACGAGCGCAGCAAGTCCCTCCCGATACTGCAGACTTCCGTGTGTAAAATCCGGAATCTTTTCTCTTCCTGCCAAGACGCGGTTCATCTTAATTATGCCGGGAACCGATACGCGCTGTTTCTGACAAATGCGGACTGTGATTTGCTTGAAGTGGAGGCCGCTTGGCAAAACGGAACCTTAATCAACCTGAAAAATGCCTGCGCCACTTTCCAAAAAGGTTTTCTTCCCTCGGGGGGCTACCTTTGGAGCGCAGGCTATGAGGAATCCGCCCGTCAGAAGCTTTTCGCCGCGCTTCGCAAGCTGGCACGGTCGGGACAAACGGAAAACGAAACTCAGGTTACGGAACTGGCCGCCCTGCTGGAACTATCCTGTGAAGAATCGCAGTTTTAAACTGAACCCCCGCTCCAAACCCGGATTCAGAATTTCCATAAGAAGCGGCTGAACTGTCCCGGCAAAAACGGACACTGCCAAAAAACGGGCTGCAGGAAAAGCTGTCTCCAAAGTGATTGGCTTGCTTAAAAAAGGCTGCTGTTCAAAAAAGGAACCATTGTGGATTCCGCTTTGATTGCGGCGCCTATGTGGGTGTTGCAAAACGAATTTGCAATAGCAATTTGTACAAACGAGCCGCCAAAAATGCAAGAAAACGCGCCTTAAAATGGACTTTCCAGCCCATTTCAAGGCGCATTTTTTGTGCAACTTTTTGAGAGGAATTTTTGCAACAATCCCCCACAAAGGATTCCTGTGCCAGCCCTGCAAATTACAACGCTCATGGTTCATAATCGGTTGAAGCCGGGCTGATACAGCTTGGTTTATTTACCAAAGCATGTTTGGGTTTTTGCAGTTTGCCCATCAGAATCGGATCCTTCGTTCGCAGCATCCACCGATTGAGCCTGTCGGACATTTCCGAATGGATTTCTGCATACCGATTCTCAGTAACCAGATTGACCCTTTCCGTGGGATCCAGGTACAAGTCAAACAGCATTTCATGCGGTCTTGCCTCCGCAAGATAACCGCTTCTAAGCATCAAGTCCTTACTGGGAGAATCGTCCGTATTAGCCGGAACGATATGATTGTAATCGTCATAAAGGCGGATAAGTTTATATCGTGACGTCCGCACGCATCGTTTCGGTTCATATGCGGCATGGAAATTAACTTCAGCAAATATTTTGTCGCGAACCTCTGTCTCAGCGCCGTTCAGCAATGGCATAAGGGTATGTCCCTGAAGCCAGGCCGGTTTAGAAATCCCCAGCAAATCGCAGACCGTTGGGAACAAGTCAACTTGCGAAACCAAAGAATCCAGAACTTTGCCGCCCATGGGATTCCCAGGAAAATCCATCATGAGCATTACGCCGATGCCGGTATCATAAAGGTGGCATTTCATCCTTGGAAATGCTATGCCATGGTCCGTTGAGATGATAACGGCCGTGTCTTTGCCATGACCGGATCTTTTTAATGCGTCAAGTACAATTCCAACGCAGGAATCCACTATTCTGACAGCGGAATAAAATGCGGCCATATCTCTCCGGGTTTCTTTTGTATCATAAATCGGGAACGGCGGCATGACAAAATCAGGATTGATACTCTGATCAATTTCCGGATATTCTCTATGTGTGTTATGCATGCCAAAGGACAGGAAAAACGGCTTTCCGGTGCCGGAGAAAAGAAAGTCTGCAACGCGGTTGGCATTTGTCAGGTCCCAGGCCTTTTCAGAAATCTCCTTCGCACTTTTGTCGCGGCTTAATACACGGCTGTAACCGATCATATCGTCGTTCGGCGCCTCATGATGTTCGCCGCACAGAATTGTTTCAAAGCCAAAGTTTTGCAGGTATTGAGCCATATGCCTGCTATAGTCATTTAACAGGAATCCCCTGTGAGGAAGCCCCAGCATTCCATTGGAATGAGGACACATGCCGGTCATAAGAGAAGCCCGGCTCGGCGCGCAGGTGGGAGCTGCACTGAATGCGTGCCGGAATAAAGTCCCCCCAGACGCGAATTGCATCAAATTCGGAGTAGCTACAGGAGATCCATAGGGCTGAACGTATTTGCCGGTATCATGCGTATGAATATAAATTAGATTCATAACAATCAATCCCTTTTCATTTTTTGATTGGAAACACGATTCATCGGCATGGCTGACTTTTCTATTTATAATCCTTTAAGAGGTTGCTGTCAACATTTTTAACCGTTTTGGAAGAACAAACGGAGGTGCGCCATCTTTTTACACAGAAATTCTAAAAATCAATCCATGGTTTTTAGTTTAAATAGTTGACAACTCTTTCATCGGATGATATAATAGCGTTACCGGAAACGTTTCCGGAAGGAGATGAGGTCCTTGAATATTACCGATATTGCAAAGTTGGCCGGAGTCGGAGTAAGCACAGTGTCCCGGGCTCTTAATAATTACCCGGATGTCAGCGCGGAAACAAAACAGCGCGTGCTGGATATTGTTAAAAAATACAATTATCATCCAAATGACAACGCGAAAAATCTCAAACAAATAGCAACAAACAATATTAATATCATTGTCAAGGGGAAGGGAAACCTTTATTATGAGGGAATTCTTGAGCAAATGCAGCATGAGCTGGCCTGCAGAGGGTTCCGCGCGCTCGTTACATATATCGATGAGTTAAGCAATGAAATTCAGGAAGCAGTCAGGCTGAACCAAGAAAAGAAACCTGAAGGCGTCATCTTTTTGGGCGGGACCGCCAAACGATTCGCCAATGAGCTGAAAGACTTCAGTGTTCCGTGCGTGGTATCCTCCGGGTATGTGCTTTTTCCGCAAAACTCAACAAAAGGCTGTGTCTGTATTGACGATAAGGCCGCAGCTTACTCGGCGGTTGAATATCTGATTGAACAGGGCCATACCAACATAGCAATTCTGGGCGGCAAGCTAGGCACCGGAGGCGGAACGGAGCTCCGATATCACGGTGCAATGGAATGCATGCGCAAGCATGGTATAAAGTTTGACCAATCAAGATACCTTGTTTCAAAATTTTCTTTATTGGATGGTTACAAGGCGATGTGCTCCATGCTTGTTCCGGGCAATCGAGTCACAGCCGTTTTTGCAATGGCGGATGTGATGGCAATCGGCGCCGCGAAAGCTATTACAGACGCGGGGCTATGCGTCCCCGATGATATTTCGATCATAGGATTCGATGGCATCGACATGTCCTATTTTTATAATCCATCGCTGGCTACCATTAAACAACCGGCAAAAGAAATCGCCACGAAGAGTGTTGAGATGTTGGTGGACAAAATAAACGGGGACTTGCTCAAACCAAATATCGCGGTTCTTGGAACACAACTCGTGAAAGGAAACTCGGTAAAACAAATTGTTTCTTTCTGATTTTGATTAATAGCATGAATTATGCTTATTAATAAAACTGATGAAAAGGAGGAAAAATCAGCCGGGTTCCGGCACAGTCTGGCGTGGCTGTCTTGCGTCAATTTCCGCGAATGCTTTTGTCCCGGGATCTTTGAATTCGGACAAAAGATGACCCGGAAATTATTTTTGCCCCTTTCCGGAAACGATTCCGGAAACATCAGGACCAAATGTTGTGAAAAGATGAAGGAGAAGATTTGTATGAATTGGATCAAAAAAATATCGGTGATTTTTTTGGCAATGTTGATGACAGCCGCCACAGCGACCGGATGCAGCAGCACATCCGGCAGCTCTTCGGCAGATCAATCCTCGCAAAAAACACAAGTAAAAGAAATCTATTACCTGAATTTTAAGTCGGAAGACACAGATGAATTGAATACCATCGCAAATGAATATAAAAAGCTGACGGGCATTACCGTAAAAGTCGTAACCGCAGCCAGCGGCACTTATGAGCAAACCTTGAAATCAGAAATTGCAAAGTCGGATTCTCCAACGATTTTCCAGATAAACGGGCCGGTTGGATACCAAAATTGGAAAGATTATTGCGCGGATCTGTCCGGCTCAAAACTTTACAACGTCCTCGTCAATAAAGATCTTGCCATTAGAACCGATGATGGAGTTTTCGGCATCCCCTATACCGTTGAAGGATATGGAATCATTTACAATGATGCCATTATGAAAAAATATTTCGCATTGCCAAACAAAAAAGTCTCCGTTTCCTCCACAGCTGATATTAAAAATTTCGCAACTCTTAAAGCTGTGGTCGAGGACATGACCGCCAACAAGGACAAACTGGGCATTTCAGGCGTCTTTGCATCCACATCGTTCGCCAGCGGCCAGGATTGGAGATGGCAGACCCATCTTGCAAATCTTCCGTTCTATTACGAGTTCAAGGAAAACCAAAAATACAAAGATACCGAAGATGCCGGTCTGAACACCAGTGATATTCAGTTCAAATATGCGGCAAACTTTAAAAACGTATTTGATCTTTACATTAACAACTCCTGCACCGGCAAAAATCTGTTGGGCAGCAAGACCGTGGCTGACTCCATGGCGGAGTTCGCTTTAGGAAAGGTCGCGATGGTACAGAACGGAAACTGGGCATGGTCTCAGATTGCCAAGGTCAGCGGGAACACCGTTAAAGCGGATGATATTAAATTTTTACCGATTTATACGGGCATGAGCGGTGAAGAAAAACAAGGTATCTGCATCGGGACTGAAAATTACTTTGCGATCAACAGTAAAGTTTCCAAAGAAAAGCAGCAGGCTTCGCTTGATTTTCTGTACTGGCTGTTTTCAAGCACGCAGGGAAAAAAGCATGTAACGAATGACCTTGGCTTCCTCGCGCCGTTCAGCACATTTTCAGACGACGAGAAACCCACAGACCCGCTTGGCAGGGACGTTCTGAACTGGGAGGCAAAAACGGACGTGGAAAACGTTCCATGGACTTTTGAAAGCTTTCCGAGTCAAAACTTTAAAAATGAATTTGGCGCAGCTCTGTTGCAGTATGCACAGGGAAAGGAAAACTGGGATCAGGTCGTTTCGGATGTGAAAAGTTCTTGGAAAATAGAATATGAATGCAATCAGGAATAATCAGAGCTCTTGTTAAGGTTTCATCCGTACTGTTCCACGCGTTAAACGTGGAACAGTACGGAATGATAAACCGAAACAAACGGCAAATACGGTTGTCGGGCAAATTCGTTGTATCTGCGTAAAGAAAGAACCATAAAACAAAACAGATGGGAGAGGCAGTATGGAAAAACACCTGAAAAAATATTTTGCATTATTTGCTTTGCCGACTGTGTTAGCCTTTTTAACGGCGTTCGTTATTCCATTTATTTTCGGAATATTTCTGTCGTTTTGCAAATTCACAACCGTACTGGATGCCCGATGGATCGGGATTCGAAATTATGTCAGGGCATTTTCCGATAAGGATTTTTTAAATGCTCTCGGTTTTACGACGGCGTTTGCCGTTGTAGCCGTTATTACAATAAATTTAATTGCATTTCTGATGGCGCTGTTGCTTACCAGGGGAAAAAAGGGCACCAATACCGTTCGCACAATCGTTTTTATGCCTAATCTGATTGGAGGTATTGTCCTCGGATATATATGGCAGCTGATTTTAAACGGTATTTTGAATATGTTCGGCGCAACATTGACCGAGGACCCTGTATACGGCTTCTGGGGACTTGTGATTTTGATGAACTGGCAGTTAATCGGATACATGATGGTGATTTACATCGCGGGGATACAAAATGTTTCGAATGAGCTTTTGGATGCCGCCAAGGTGGACGGTGCGTCACCGCTTAAGGTAGTACGATATGTCATCATGCCGCTGATTCGTCCTGCCGTCACAATCTGCCTGTTTTTAACGTTGACTCATGCTTATAAGCTGTTCGACCAAAACCTGGCCTTAACGGCGGGAGCCCCGGCAAAGAAAACGGCTATGCTTGCCTTGGATATTTATAATACCTTCTATGGCCGAAACGGCTGGGAAGGCGTCGGCCAAGCAAAAGCGGTTCTATTCTCAATCATTGTGGCGGTGATTGCGCTTACACAGCTTTACTTTACCAAAAGGAAGGAGGTTGAAAGCTGATGGAAACCATAGTAAAGAGGCATTCAAAATTTCTTTCCGTCATCACATTTCTCGCCCTGTCCATGATATGTGTCCTGTTTTTACTGCCGATTTTGGCAGTTTTGATGAATTCCTTCAAAGGCCGTCTTTATATAAGCGACGCTCCTTTCTCGATACCAAGCGCAAAAACATTCGCCGGGTTCTCAAATTATCAGAACGGTATTCAGAAAATCGACTTTTTCAGCGCGTTAGGCTATTCATTTTTCATTACTTTAGGATCGGTAGTTGTGATTGTATTTTTTACCGCAATGACGGCATGGTACATTACGCGAGTAAAGACGAAGATATCAAGCATAATTTATCTCAGCTTTGTATTCTCCATGATCGTGCCTTTTCAAATGGTCATGTTTACCATGTCTAAAATAGCTAATATTTTGCATTTGGATAATCCGGTTGGAATTATTTTTATTTATCTCGGTTTTGGCGCCGGCCTTTCCACATTTCTTTACAGCGGTTTTATTAAGTCCATACCATTAGAAATAGAGGAAGCAGCCATGATTGATGGATGCAATCCGTTACAGATATTTTTTAAAATTGTCTTTCCGATTCTGAAACCCATTGTTATTACAGTCGGGATCCTTAACACGATGTGGATTTGGAACGACTATTTGCTGCCTGTTATTCTGATTGGTTCCACTTTCAGGACCATCCCCATTGCCATTCAATATTTACAGGGAGGATATGGTTCCATTGATATGGGAGCAATGATGGCCATGCTGGTGCTGGCGATTATTCCCATCGTCATTTTTTATTCCTTCTGTCAGCGTTATATCATTGAAGGCGTTGTATCGGGGGCTGTGAAAGGGTAACTCAGAGCAGATTTTCTGATCTGAGACTCGAATTTTATTTGTGAAAAGAAGTTTTGTGTTTTACTCCCTGTACCAGCCTTACCTTCGGGTTATAAATTGGAACATTGGGGCTTGCAGCTGAAAAAAAAAGAATGTGAAAGCATTTTTTAGTGGAGTTCGAACGACGCAGTTAATGATCAGAATTGAATCCATATACAATGAAGGATTAGCATTACAAAAAGATATCATTAAGGGAGTTCTTTGGCGATGATAAATATTGCAGCAGATATGCACTGCCATACACTGGTCAGTGTACATGCATATCATACGCTCGGTGAAATGGTCTCACGGGCCGGCCAAATCGGGTTGAAGGCGTTTGCGGTGACCGACCACGCTCCTGCAATGCAGGATGCCCCTCTTCTTTGCCATTTCGAAGGATTACATACGCTTCCCGATTACATGGAAGGGATCAGAGTCTATAAAGGTGTAGAAGCAAATATTGTAAACTTCAACGGCGACATCGATATTCCTGAGAAAGTCCTGAGCAGTTTGGAATGGGTCATTGCATCTTTCCACGAAGAGGTCTGCCCCCATGGCACATTTGAACAGCATACGCAGGCATACTTAAAACTTGCCGAGAATCCGTATATCAATGTTGTTGGCCACAGCGCGGGCGATTACTCCTACGATTATCAAAAAGTCCTGCCGGTATTTAAGAAAAAGGGCATTCTTGTGGAGATCAACAGAAATCAGGCCATGTGGCAAAGCTGCAGAGAACTTGCGCGGTGCTGCATGCGGTAT
Source organism: Caproicibacter sp. (assembly GCF_046707225.1). Lineage (NCBI taxonomy): Bacteria > Bacillati > Bacillota > Clostridia > Eubacteriales > Acutalibacteraceae > Caproicibacter > Caproicibacter sp. The sequence continues at coordinate 10,072 of NZ_JBJKOP010000012.1, forward strand.
GAGGTTCCCGTTGTCGTCAATTCAGACGCTCATAATATTTACACGCTTTGTGATGTGGGAAAAGCCGTCGATATGCTGGATTCGATCGGTTTCCCGGACGAACTGATGATCAACAAGGACATAAACCGCTTGGATCAGTGGATATTAAGCCGTAAGCGGCCATAACAGAAAAAATATTGTAAGTCCGTTTGACCATAACCCCGGGCAAACAGTGCTCGTAAGGTGGATTCAAAATGTCTTCTGTCACAGTGATACGAAAGTTCTCAGCGAATGTGCAGCCTAAACTGAAATTTGTGATGGGATCAGGATTGCAATGCGGGCAGTGAAACTTTTTCGCGGGCCATGCATTCAATCCGGCTCTTTGCAAAAGGACAGGTTCCAAGCTATTGAAATGAGTGAGCCGAAGCGTCCGGATTGCCTTCGCAGCGGCGGACGCCGACGTGGCATTTTCCTTTCAAATCGCTGGAGGATCGAGCATACTTTCGGTTGAGTGCGGTTTCTAAAGAAGTCCCGGAACGTCTTGAATCTTCAAGACTCTAGGGACCATTTTTTATATTTGCCGTATTCAGATGCTGATTGTGCTGAATTCTGATCGAAAGGATGGTAAACATAACCGTTCAAGTTCTGTCCGTAATTCTCATCTTTATATCTATTTTTATTACAGGATTTCATGACGAAGGAAACTTAATCGCCACCATAATAACCTCGCGCTCTCTTAACGCTGTGCCGGTTTTTGTAATAGCATTTGCATCACAGTTTTTTGGCATCCTATTTCTGGGAACCAAGGTGGCGCTTGGTACGGTAAACGGCCTGTTCAATCTTGATTCGGTCAGTCAACACGCTGAAAAAATTCCCACGGCAATCTGTGCTGCTATTCTTGGAACTGTAATATGGAATCTTATCACTTGGGCCTTTGCCATTCCTTCGAGCTCTTCTCACGCCCTGGTAGGCGGCCTTTTGGGGCCGTTCATCCTTCAGTTCGGGGCAAAGTCGGTGAACGGCCGCGGACTGATTTTCAGCGTATTGATTCCGCTTTTCACCTCCCCGATCATCGGGTATATAGTCGGAATGCTGTTCTTCAAGGCGAGTAAATGGTTATTTTCAAGGCGTTTCATCCGCGTGAGAATCGCCTTGAAAGGGACTCAGATCTTCACATGCGTGCTGATCAACGCTTTTCAGGGTTCCAATGACGCGCAGAAAGGAATCGGCGTGCTGGCACTTTTATCCCTCACCATGGGAAACACACTACAGATAAGCCGAAGCACAATCCTTTTTTCCTCACTTGCTCTGTCTTTCGGTTTGCTTTTTGGCGGCCTCAAAATGATACGCAGTGTTGGAACAAGAATCTATGGCGTTAGGCCGCTTCATTCGATGTGCTCACAGGTGTCGGCCGCAAGCGTCATTGTTTCAGCTTCGCTGCTTGGATTCCCTGTCAGTGGAACACAGATTGTCAATTCAGCTATTCTGGGGGTTGGCTCCGCCGACCGTCCAAACGCCGTAGGCTGGGAGTTTGCAAAAAACATGCTGAAAGCATGGGTTATTACGATACCGGCAACATTTACCCTGTCGTCAATTTTATTTCTAACGTTAAAATATTTTTGGATGTGATGTGATGAATTTAACAAAAATATTCGGTGGAAAAGTTAATTTCTATCATTTGCTGGAAGAACAAGCCGATTATATGATAGAATCCATCAGCGCTTTAAAAGCCTATGTGGAAACACTGGATCCGGCCTATGCGGCGAAGGTTAAATTGTTGGAGAAAGAAGCGGACTTCAAACGAAACGAATTGGTGCAGAAGCTGAACAATACATTTATTACGCCATTTGACCGCGGAGACGTCAATATGCTTTCAAAATCTCTGGACGACATCCTGGATTACTTCAAAACAACGATCAACGAAATGGAAATTTATCAAATCGGATCCTCCCAAAATCTGGAGAAATTTATCCAGGTCCTACAGTTGGGAAGCGAATCTATCCGGGAAGCTGTTTATAGGATGGAGAAAGATGCGACAAGCTCGGCAGAAAAAGCAGTCAAAGCGAAAAAATTTGAAAATGAGGCAGAAAAAATTTATCGGCAATCGGTCCTACAGCTTTTAAACGGGGACAATATGAAGTACATCATTAAAATGCGTGAAGTTTACCGCCACTTGAACAACTGTGCCGACAGGATTGATGAAGCTGCTGATCTTATTTGTTTTATCCTGATGAAAGAAACCTCCTGACTCAACATCTAACCAGGATCGTTTCAGAGTCCTATGTACCAGAACAATCGCTATAAATTGCAAGGAATCAGGGGCGCCCCGTTCCTGGGCAAAATTTGAGCCCGGAACGGCACACGTTTGTTGCAGGACTACAGGCGGCAGGGCGGTTTTGGGCATAAAAACGCCCCGACTGTTAGACAGCATCCCATACTGTTTAACAATCGGGGCGCAGTTCTTAAAACCGGCTCAAGGCGTAACTTTGCGCAGGGCAAGGTTATTTAAATCCGAACAATCACAATGCTATTTTGAAAGCATATGAACAAATCCGGTGCTAAAACACGCCGATCTGACTGGTGGAATCACCCCTTGGGCGAATGCCCGTTTTCACGTCGACTCGGACGGATGCGTGGGCCGTACTCCCATTTGGGGTATTTTTTATTTCCGGGCGGGCCGTGTTGAAGTTTCAGAGCAAACCGCTTTGCCGGGCGGCGCGGAGAGCGGAGACCTTCCCGTCGGCGTCAAGCTTCTGATAGATCGCGCGCAGATGCGTCTTAACCGTGCCGGGAGAGATAAAAAGCCGGTCCGCGATCTCATTTCGCGTCAGCCCTCGGTCCAGGCATTGCAGAACCTCAATTTCCCGCGCGGTCAGGGACCGGTCTTCAGAAAGCAGCGGGCGCACGGCTTCCAGATAGGAGGCGCAGATTTCCTGAACCCGTCGCTCAAACGCATCCTCGCGCGCTTTCTTCGGCAGGGCCCGGAAAACCGGCAGGAGATGCCTTGCGCACTCCGCAAACGGCAAAACAATACCGTCCGGCTTCGCCATGTCCAACGCGCGGATAAGTTCCGGCACGGCGGCCTCCGCGCCGGAGAGATGGGATTTTGCCGCCGCTTTCAGGATTGCGCCGTGCAGGAAACCCAATCGATTTTGAAAGACGGCGAACGAAGCGTCGAAGCTATCCGAGAGCGCCTCCAGCTTCAGGTATTCGGCTTGCGCCAGCAATGCCTTTCCGTAGACCAGCCTGTCAAACCCCATGCCACCGAAATACAGGCTCAGCGAGGAAAGATGACCGTCCTTCAGCCACTGCGGAATCGGCATTTCCAGCGGGGCGCAGAGATACCCCTCGCACAGCCGCGCCATCGACAGATAAATGGGATTACTTTGCTGCTCGGCTTCCTCGCGCAAAGTCCGCAGCAGTTCTCTTGCCGTCTGTAATTGTCCCAGCGCGAAATTTGCCCGCGCCCCGCAGAAGCGCGCGCAGATCATAATACTGAGCTGAGCCTTGGTTTCCGCCTTATAAACCGCTTTTCGGCTCTCAGAGACCGCCGTCCTGAAATCGCCGGTCTCGCAGGCAAGCTCCGCCAGCGCAAGCGAGTCGCTTCCCGTGCCGCATCCGTCAGCAAAGGCGGGATGGAAATTATATTGGCTCAGTTCGGCAAGGCTTTTGAGTGAACCCGCGTCGCGAAAATAGAGGTAGAGATAGTGAGGCAGGCCAAAGGTGAATTCATTAACCTGAAGCATGATGGATGACTGACGTCCGTTTAAAAGGCGCAAAATCTCATCATTGTAGGCATGCATCGCCTCCAGACGGTTGAACGCGGTGAATTTGCGCACGCAAAGGATTTCGGCGAGGACGCGGTCACGTTCCGCTTCACCGATTCCTTTTTTTCTCCGATAAACGAATTCCAGCCTGTCCAGTCGCCGCGGCAGATCCGCAACGACCGATTTCTTGCCGGACACCATGGAAAAAAACAGATACCGCAGATAGGCAACCGGATACTCGGTCGGCAGTTCCTGCGAGCCGGACTCAAACACTTCATCCGCTCCGTCAAAGTCCGTGTAAAGATTCCGGATGGGTAATGTGCGGTTCATATGGGAAAGAATCCGCTCGGTTTTCCCCGCCCTGGCAAGGCAGGAATAGGCCGGCCGCAGATCGTTTTCCCGCAGGAGCCATTCCCCCAGGCGCCCGTAAAGGGCGCGTTCCTCTTCCGATGAAAAATTCTGCCGTGCGCGAAGAAAATCCAGCAGGACGGGATGGATGCGGTAAAGCCGCTCCTGCCCGTCGTACTGAATAAACGCGTTCTTTTTCCGCAGGACCCGCAGCAGCTCGTTGGAGTCCTGACGGTCCGTCACAAAATCCGCCTGCCGCGCCGTGAAGCTGTCCATCACGGAAAGCTGGAGCAAATATCTGCGGATATTTTCATTGTGTACCTGAAAAAGCGTCTGGTCGATCAGTTCATCCAGCGTGGGGGTCATTCCGATCGGGATTCCTCTTTCCATGCCGGCCAGCATCACGTAAAGCAGGCTGATCCAGCCGTCCGCATAGGCAATCAGCTGATCGACCGCGTCGTCGGTAATCCGGATTTGCGCCAGCATGCAGTAATCGCGCACCTCGTCCGCCGTGAATTTCAACTGCGCCCGCGAAATCACATAGCACCGTTCCCGTGCAACTGAGAAGGCAAGGTCAAACTCCGAGGTATCGCGGGTCAGCACCGCCAGGTGCAGATTGTTGATCTCCTCTTCCCCAAGGCACAGAAGAAGCTCCGCCAGCCCGGTTCCCCCCGCAAGCTCGTAATTGTCAAACACCACGACCAGAGGCCGCTTCAGTTCCAGACCGTTCAGAATAGAGAACGCCTTTTCCCGCCGGGGAGGATCCGACGGGGGACCCAGTTCCGCCAGCTTTGCCCCAATCAAAGGGTCGCGTTTCCCCATTTCTTCGGCAAACCGCGACCAAATTTCCGACAAACCGTGCATTCTCTGAAAAGAAAGCCACACCACGTCGTTTCTCCGGCCCGAGAGATAGTCTTTCACGGCGGTTGTCTTCCCGTATCCGGCGGGCGCTTCCACAATGGTGAGGGGGTATGTATCAATCGAGAACAGCAGGCTGTTCAGCCGTTTCCTTATCAAATGCTTTGGCCTGTCCAAACTACCAAGCCTTCTTCCGATATTTAACCATTTCTTATAAATATGGTAGCATCAGTAGGACTGTTTTGCAAGAGCGGGCGCTCGGGTTTTCCAGGGCCGCGCCGCTGCCGAGCCATCCGTCCTGCGCGCTTGCCCTTTCCGGCTCTTTTGAGCAAATTACCTCTATCTCCTTCCCTGTCCGTTCTTGCGGCGTTGGAACAGACCAGCGCGATCCGGCCGGGTCGGGACAAACGGAGCCCCGCTTCAAAACCGGCGGCATCCGTCCCGGTAAGTTAACTTTTTTCCGCGGCCCGAGATTTGTGACAATCAATACAAAAAATTCACGGTCTTGAAAAAATATGTTGACAAATCTCCCGTAGATTATAATTAAGGAACCTCTGAACAAATGGCATAAATAGAGACTTTAGCGAAGTGAGAGCAAGGAAGCGCTGCAGACCGGTTGTAAGTGCCGCATTTTGATCCCGCATTACCGGATTCATCCCCAAGTTTTG
>NZ_JBJKOP010000013.1:0-36796 GCF_046707225.1 Caproicibacter sp.
CGCTGGAACGCGGCGTTGAACGCGTGACCGTCGTCTGCCGATACCAGGGGAAAACGGCGGTGACTCTATCAGGAGACCGCGCGCCAAAGAATGTCGGCGCAAGAGACGGGTCCGGAAAAACAGTTTCACCGGCGCCGTTTTCGAGCTTTGAAGCGCGTTACGCGGACGGGTCCACGGCGGGCATTTCCTTAATGGAGAGCGATTCCTCTGCGTCCGCGCCATAAATGGGCGCGGGCTGCCGGGGAATCATTTTCCGCCCGGTTCATAAAATCACACGTCCATAAAGAGATTCTTACGCTCCGCTTTCGGCGGAGCTTTTTTTATTTTGTAATGGTATACGACATCCCGGCGCCAAACTGGTCGGAGGGATGCCGAATGAATCCCTGCTTTTCGTAGAAAGGCTCCCGGCCGACCGCGGCCATCAGGTTGACGCGAACCATTTCCCCGTCTTCCAGCATGGCGCGCACCTGCTCCAGAATCATCGAAACCATCGTCCTGCCGACGCCGCCGCCCTGATACGCCGGGTCGACCATCACGTCCGCGATGTAAAATACGGTGCCGCCGTCGCTGACCAGCCGCGCGGAGGCGACTGTTCTGCCGTCCGCTTCGGCGGAGACCAGATAGTCGGAGCGGTCGATTGCGGCGCGGGCCTGCCGCTCCGAAACGGATTTCCACCCCACGGCCTGACGAAGACGTAGATAATCCTCGACGGAAAGGGAATGCTTATATTGAAAGTCCATTCTGTTTCCTCCAAATATGATTTTCCCCATTGTAGCACGATTGAGGAAAGGATGGGAAGACCATTTAACCTGCTCTTAACATAAAAATAACACGATAATAAAATTAGCCTAACTTTCCTTTAACGCGAAGCCTTTAAGATGGAAAGCAGAACAGAGAGAAAAGAAAAAATGATAAGGAGATCGTATATGAAAAAGTACCTGTCGATTCTGATGGTTGCAGCTATGCTGATCGGAACAACCGCCTGCTCCTCCGGCACCAACGCGTCCTCCCAGACTCCGTCTTCCCAGGCGGGATCCTCCGAAGCGGCCTCTTCCGCAGCGTCATCCTCCGAAGCGGGCGTTACCGGCAGCTGCACAATTTCCGGTTCCTCGGCGCTGTATCCGCTGGTAAAGAACGCGCTTGACGCGTTTAAACAGACAAATCCGGACGCTTCCGTAACGCTCAATGCCGGAGGTTCCGGAACAGGCCTGAAACAGTCCGCGGACGGCACGGTGGATATCGGGATGTCCGATGTGTTCGCGGATGAAAAGCTGACGGAAGATCAGGCGAAAACACTGGTCGATCACAAGGTTTGCGTCATTACCATGGCGCCGATCGTCAACGCGGACGTTGCCGAAAAGGTTACAAGCCTGACGACTCAGCAGTTAATCGATATTTTTACCGCAAAGACGAAAAACTGGAAAGAAGTCGGCGGACCGGACGAACCCATTACTCTGGTAACACGCCCCTCCACCTCCGGAACACGCTCCCTGTTTAAGAGCTATGCGCTCAACGGCGCGGAGGAAGCCTCGAACAAATCACTGGAAACGGACGATTCCGGCACCCTGCTTCAGACGGTATCCCAGCATAAGGGAGCAATCGGCTATGTCGCTCTTTCCTACCTGATTCAGCCGAACGCCAACATCAAAACAATGGCGATTGACGGCGTGGAACCCACACTGGACAACACCTATGCCGGCAAGTACAAGGTTTGGGGCTACGAGCACATGTACACAAAGGGCGATGCGGCGGGCGTTTCAAAGGCGCTGATTGATTACATGCAGTCCGACGAATACGGCAAGATCATGGAAGGACTCGGCTACAACGTCGCTTCCAAGATGACGGTTGAAAGACAGGATCCGGGCCCTAAAAAATAAGATGCGAAAATTTTCACGATAGAACCGACATAACGGCTGGACCGGCGGGCGAAACCCGTCCGGTCTTTTGCCGGTTTCAAGAATGAAGGAGAAAGAATATGGAAAAAAAAGAAACTGTATGGCGGGGCTTAATTGCGGCCTGCGGTTTGTTCCTGATTCTGCTGACCGTTTCCATCGGCGTCTTCCTGTGCTACAAAGGACTCGGAACCTTTACCCTTTACAAGCATTCGGTGTGGGAGTTTTTGTTTTCCAGCAACTGGAACCCCGCGGATGACTTTCAGGGCGGGGGACAGGTCGGGGCCGCCATCTTCATCGTGGGCTCCGTCAGCATCTGTCTGCTTGCGCTGCTGATCGCGACGCCGTTCAGCCTTGCCGCCGCCATTTTCATGGCGGTCATTTCCCCGCGCGTCAGCAATCGGCTGCTTCAGCCCGCGGTTGAGATTTTTGTCGGAATTCCGTCCGTTGTGTACGGCTGGGTCGGACTGACGGTTCTGGTTCCGCTGATTCAGAAGATCTTCAACCTGCAGTACGGATATTCCGTGCTGGCCGGCGGAATCGTGCTGGCGGTCATGATTTTTCCGACCATTACGAGCGTGTCCGCCGATTCCATCCGGAATATTCCGCGGCAGTACCAGGAGGCGGCCTACGGCCTTGGCTCCACCCGCTGGCAGGTGATCCGCCGCGTGCTGATCCCGGCGGCCCGGCCGGGAATTCTGACCGGCGTCATTCTGGGCCTTGCCCGGGCGTTTGGGGAAGCGCTCGCGGTAGCCATGGTAATCGGCAAGATGAAGGCGTTTCCCACCGGCATTCTGTCGCCCACCAACAACCTGCCGGCGGCCATTGCGTCCGACATGGGAGGCGCGGCGGACGGCGGCGAGTATAACATTGCTCTGTGGACCATGGCGCTTCTGCTGCTGATTATTTCCTTCGCCTTTATTCTGATTGTCCGAAAAATATCCTCCAAGGGGGTGCGCGAAAGATGAACCAGAGGCACCGCAACGCAATTCTGACGGACCGGGTGATGACGGTCGTGCTGTACGGGGTGGCGGGCTTTTTCCTGCTGCTGCTCGCGGCGTTTACCGTTTATATTCTGGGCAAGGGCGTCATGGAGTTCGACGGCTCGCTGCTTGCCTTTAACGCCGAGGGAATCGGAAATCAGTTCTTCAACACCATCTATCTGGTCTTTCTTGCCCTGCTAATCAGCGTGCCGATCGGCGTCGCCGCGGGCATCTATATGGCGGAATACGCCAAGAATGGCAGGCTGACCGGTTTTATCCGAACCTGTATTGAAACCCTGTCCTCTCTGCCGTCCATTGTGGTCGGTTTGTTCGGCTACCTTGTTTTCGTCGTGATGGTTCACGGAAAATGGAGCCTGATGGCCGGCGCGCTCGCGGTTTCGATTCTGAGCCTTCCGCTGATTACCACAACGACGGAGGACGCGCTGCGCGCGATTCCGAATTCCTGGAAAGAAGGCAGCTTCGGGCTGGGGGCGACGCACCGCCAGACGATTCTGCGCGTGATGCTTCCCGGCTGCGTGCCGCGCATCATCACCGGCGTGATTCTCGCGGCGGGGCGCGGATTCGGCGAGGCCGCCGCGCTGCTGTACACGGCGGGCATGAGTACGGATATCAACTGGTCCCGCTGGTGGAAGCTTTCTTCGCCCGTCTGCCCGTTCAACCCGTTCCGTCCGGGCGAGACGCTGGCGCTGCAAATCTGGGCGTCCCGCACAGAAGCGGTTGCCCCGAACGCAGCTCAGGTGGCGGACATGTCCGCGGCGGTGCTGATCATCATGGTCTTTGTTTTCAGCATCGGGGCGCGCGCGATCGGCAACCGCCTGGACCGCAAAATGACCGGCGGAAAAGACTGAGTTTAAGGCTGAGCTTCGTTCAGACGTACCATATGGATATGATCCTCCCAGACGCCGTTGATTTTCAGGTAGCGTCTGGCAACTCCTTCTTCCCGGTAGCCCGCCTTTTCCAGAACCCGCAGCGAGGCTTTGTTGCGCGGCATCACATTTGCTTCGATCCGGTGCAGACCCAGCTCGCGGAACGCGTAGCCGGTCACGGCGGCAACCGCTTCCGTCATATAGCCGCGGCACTGGTTCTTTTCGTCCAGCCGGTAGCCGAGAAAGCACGACTGAAAACAGCCCCGAATAATACCGTTCAGCGCGGCGGTGCCGAGCACGGTTTCCGGCTGTTCGCGGGCAAACAAGTAAAAGCAGATCGAGTCTTCTTTCTTTTCGGCTTCCTCCTGCTGCTCAAGCGCCGCGGTCTGGTACGCGGGCGTATAGAATTCCGGCGCGCGCTCCGGCTCGAACGGACGGAGGAATTCACGGTTTCGCAGATAGTAATTCAGAACATGATGAGCGAGCTCGGGGCGGGCCGGTTTCAGCAGCAATCTTTCGGTTTCAATCATTATTTTTTCTCCATTCTCTTTTAACGGGTTCGAAATAGAACGCCTGTGCTTCCAAACCGGGAGCCCAGGCGTTTTTCATTCATTTTGACGGAAGATCATATCATAGAAGGAGACCCGGTGAAACGGCTTTGCTTTAATCGTCGAACGACAGCACGAGGCTGGAGCGGTCGTTTCCATCCGACGGCGTCCGGATATTGGCGGTAACATCCTGACAGTCCGGCCGGGTGAGAGCCGCCTTGCGAACCGCTAAGAAGATTTTAATGTACAGGGAATCGGCATAAAACCGGTACGCGTCCGGCTGTTCCCCGCCGGAAAGGAAATCATCCGCTTGTTCGGAGGATAGGATGGGGTCGTTCAGATTCACGGTCACACGCAAAGTTCCGCCGTCCTTTGCGCATTGAAGGCTTGACACGGACTGCGCCCCGATTTCATTTTGAAGACTTCGGCCGAGGCCAGCAGCCGTATTATGAAAATAAAACGCTGTGAAAAAGACGGACAGGCAGACGACGGCAAGGAGAACCGCAAAAACCGCGGAGAGAAAGCCGAGCTTTTGTCGGGCGGTGCAGCCGCGCCATCCCGTACGCAAAGAATCAAACATTCTTGTGTCCTCTTTATTTCTCAATTCTCAATTCATGATAGCATCCGCTTTTTAAAATGTCAAATCATAGAAAAAAACAGCCGTCCGGAAAAACCGGACAACTGTTTATCAGTGCGTTTATTTTTCCAGGCTTTCCCCCAGCGCGTGGAACCCCAGCACCGTGACGATCATCATCAGGCCGGCGGAGAGTGTTTCCCACGGGGCGTGGAACAGATAGGTCTGCCCCTCGAACAGCATGCGGCCCCAGCTGGGGGTCGGCGGCTGAATGCCCAAGCCGAGGTAGCTCATGCCGGATTCCGCCAGAATCGCGTTGGAAAGGCCGACGACCACCGCTGGGATCAGCGTCGGAAGCAGGTTCGGCAGAAGGTGCCGGAACATGATTCGCGCGGTCGACGCGCCGGAAACATACGCCGCCTGAATGTAATCCAGATTTTTCAGCCGCATCGCGCCGCTGCGGGTCAGCCGGATAAAGCTGGGCAGGAACGCGATTGCCAGCGCGGGGATGATGGCGAATTTGCCGCCGCTGAATACGGTGACGGCCACCAGCGCCGTCAGTACGGCGGGAAAGGACGAAAGCGCGTCCGTCAGCCGCAGAATGATCTCATCCGCGATTCCGCCCGCAAAGCCGGAAAGCAGGCCCAGAACAACGCCGAAAAAGCCGCTGAGCGCCACCGTGACGGAGGCGACGAGCAGGGAATATCGGGCGCCCGTCACGGCGCGGGAAAAATTGTCCCGGCCGAAATTGTCGGTCCCGAACCAGTGGTGGAGGGACGGCGGCAGAAAGCGATGCGCCGCGTCGATGGCATTGGGATCGCAGGGCGTGTAAAACAGGCTGATCAGGGCCGCGGAGCAGACTAGGCAGATCAGCACGGCCCCGACGCGAAATGAAAACCGGCGATCGTTGTTCATGGCTTCACCCGGATGCGCGGGTCGGCGGCCTGCAGCAGAAGATCCGCCGCGAAATTCGCGAGGACGACCAGAAACGCAAGGTAGACGACGAGCGACTCAAGAAGAGGAAAATCGCGTGAAAGAATGGAGGAAATCAGCAGCCGCCCGACTCCCGGAATGCCGAAAACCTGCTCAATCAGGATGCTGCCGGAAAAGATTTCGGCGACCATCATTCCGGAAAGGGTCAGGAACGGGATCAGTGCGTTTTTCAGCATATGCCGGTACAATACGATATGTTTGGAAAGACCCTTGCTCACCGCCGTGCGGACATAGTCGGCGCCGGATTCCTCCACAAGCGCGGAACGCAGAAATTTCGATGCGACCGCGATGTTCGGCAGCGCGACGGCAAGCGCCGGGAAGATCATGTAACGGAGAAAGCCGGCGGGGCTTTCCTGCCAGCCGACGTAGCCTCCGGGCGAAAAGAAGTGCAGAACCAGGCCGAAAATCCAGAGAAACAGAATCCCGAGGAAAAATCCCGGCATGGAGATGTTCAGCATGGTGACGGAATCCAGCAGCCGGCCGACCGTCGAGCCGCGCTTCTGCGCGGAAAAGACGCCGACGGGAACGGAGACCGTGAAGATCAGCAGAAGAGCCATCAGGGCAAGCGCCGCCGTAACCGGAAGCCGGCTGCCGATCAGCTCTGAAACCGGGCGGGAATACTGAAGCGAAGTGCCCATATTGCCGTGAAGCAGGCCCAAAAGCCACCCGGCGTAGCGCTCCGGCATGCTTTTGTCAAGCCCCAGCTTTTGGTGCAGCTCGGCAAGTGCCTCGGGCGTTGCCTGCGTGCCCAGAATCAGCTGTGCGGGGTCGCCCGGGATCAGGTTGAAAGCCGCGAAAGCCATCACGGATACCAGAAGCAGAGTCAAAAGCAGCGTCAGCAGTTTTTTCAGGTAAAACTTCATAACCGTACCTGTCTTCCTGTGAAAAACATTGAGATCATTTTACGCGTTTGCTCCGGGCACGCATTCACACGGGCCCGTGGCGGACGCGCACGCAGGCGTGGCCTGCTATTTTGCGCGATAGATGGTGGAAGCGTCGAAGACGTACAACGGATAGGGCGTAAAACCGGAGAACTCGTCGCGGAGCACGTTCAGGTTGGCGATATCCTGAATATAGACGCTCGCGGCGTCTTTGGAGAGAATCTCCTGCGCCTGTTTGTAAAGTTCCACGCGCTTGTCCTCATCCGGTTCATTTTCCGCCTGCTTGTAGACGGAATCGAATTCCGGGCTCTTATAGTTCACAAAATTGTTCGATGCGTCCGACAGATAGCGGCCGAGGTAACTGCGGGGCGAAAGAGTGGTGCCGTCGACCGAAATGACGGTCGCTTCGTAATTGCGCTGAGTGTAAACCTCGCTGAGCCATGTGGCAAAATCCACCTGATGAATGGTTGCCGTGACGCCTGCCTTTTTCAGCTCGCTGACCATCACCTGCGCGGTGTCGACGTGGACGGTGTAGTTCGATGGAACCGTGATGGCCATGGAGAAGCCGTTCGGGTATCCGGCTTCGGAAAGAAGCTGTTTTGCTTTCTGCGTGTTCTGGTCGTAGGCGTGGGTCAGGCTGTCGTCAAAATACTTTTTCAGGCCGGGAATGACCGGAGTCCCCGCGCGGACCGCCTTGCCGAAATTGACCGCGCTGATGATCTCGTTGGGATTGAGGGCGTAGCTGACCGCCTGGCGGACTTTCACATCGTCGAAGGGCTTCCGGCTGTTGTTCAGTCCAAGCATTTGGACGGAGTTGGAGTTTGCCTGAATCAGCCGGAACCCGCTGCCGATCTGCGAGGCGACGTTGTTCGCGATGCTGGCGCCGTCCACGCTGCCGCCCTGAAGATCCATTAAGAGGGCGTTGGAGTCGCTTTCCAGCTTGAACGTGACCTTGTCGAGCTTCGGCAGGCCTTTCTGCCAGTAATCCGGGTTCTTTTTCAGAATCAGCGACTGCTGGGGGGAGTAGGATTCGAATTCAAACGGGCCCGTGCCGATGGGGTGCGTGTCCTGCTCCGTGTAGCCTTTCGGGACAATCGCGCTTGTAAGGTAGGGCAAAAACTCATAGTCCGCCTGTTTCAGATACACGACGACGGTCGAGGCGTCCTTGATTTCCACCGACTTGATCTTGGCGAGGTCCGCGACCAGCAATTTGCCGCCGGAAAGGCCCGCGGCGGTGTCGAGCGAATATTTTACGTCGTCCGCGGTCACGGGGTTCCCGTTGTGGAACTGAATCCCCTTGCGGATGTGAAACGTGTAGCTGGTTGCGTCCTTGGACATTTCGTAGCTTTGGGCGACGGCGGGAATCAAATTGCCGTCTTTATCCGGCTTGACCAGGCCCTCGAAAATATTGAACAGAATGCTGCGGGTATCCGCAGTAGCGGCAAGGAACGGGTCCAGGTGGTCGGGCTGGGTCTGCATGCCAAATACAAATTCTCCGCCGGAGGCCTGCGAGGATTGCGCCGAAGAAGAGGTCGGCGCGGCGGAAGAGGAGGACGAGGAAGCCTCGCCGCCCGAGCCGCAGGCCGCAAGCGGCAGCAGAACGGCCGCCGTAAGTACGGCGGATGCAATCTTCCGGATGAAATCTTTTTTCATATCTGTCTCCTTATAAAACGGAATTAGCCGTATTCAAATCTTGTACGAAAAACGGCGGAACATTCCCCCGCTTTGAAATTTGCGCGAATTTGCTTTTTTTCGTTCCGCAATCCGCGGATTTCAAAACACCGGACCGGGTACAGCCCCCGCCGCATAAAAAAAACCACACTCCGGGAGCATACGCCCGGCGGATACGGCGAAATCCGCTCAAAGCTACGCATTTTACCCGGACTGCGGTCATATTATGGCAAACTAAAAAAGAAGGATAGTAATCCTGCGGAGGGTCCCAGTGCCGTAACCATATCCGAAAAATCCTGCGGGACGGAGGAGCGCCATTTTGTGCGCAATCCTGTTGCGCACCCTTTTTCTCCTTCTTCGCTGCACCGCCGGATAATTCCGTCATTTTGATACTATGATAAACGCGGGTTAAAACTTTGTCAATAAAAATCGGTCATTTTCTAAGAAAAATTAACGGAATGAGGGACTCGTTTCACTGCGCGGAATGAAACCGTTGCCCGAAAAGCGGACTGGGTGTATAATAAACCCAAACTGATTTTAATGGAGGCTTTTCGCTTTGAGCGAGCTATATTTCGACAATTCCTCCACGACCCGCGTGTGCCGCGAGGCCGCAGAAAAGGTCATGGAGACCATGACGGAAAACTACGGCAACCCGTCTTCCCTGCATTCGCTCGGCTTTCGGGCGGAGCGTGCGATGGATGAGGCGCGCGCGGCGGTGGCCGCGCGGCTCGGCGCGGAAAAAGAGGAAATCTATTTTACCTCCGGCGGGACAGAGAGCAACAACATCGCGCTGTTCGGCGCTGCGCATGCCCTTAAAAAACGCGGGAACCATATTGTAACGACGCAAATCGAACACCCTTCTGTTTTAAACGTGATGAAACGGCTGGAGCAGGAGGGCTTCCGGGTTACCTATTTAAAGCCCGATTCGTTCGGGCATATCACCGCCGAACAGATTACCGGCGCGGTGAACGGTGAGACGATTCTGGTCAGCCTGATGTGCGTGAACAACGAGGTGGGCAGCGTCCTGCCCGCAGAGACGGCCGCTCAGGCGGTGCGCGCGGCGGGGAGCCCCGCGCTCGTCCATGCGGACGCGGTGCAGGCGTTCGGCAAGCTGCCGCTTCGCCCCCGCCGGGCGGGAATTGACCTGATGAGCGTGAGCGCCCACAAGATTCACGGGCCGAAAGGGGTCGGCGCTTTGTATGTGCGCCGGGGCGTCCGCTTGGAGCCGCATGTTTTCGGCGGGGGTCAGGAAAAGAACCTCCGCCCCGGAACCGAGGGGATGCCGCTCATCGCCGGATTCGGCGCGGCGGTCGGCGCTTTGCCGGAGGTCCGCGCGGAGCTTCGCGCGATGGAAGAGCTGAACGCGTACTGCCGGGGAAAGCTTGAAACGATTCCGGAAGTCACATTCAATTCCGCGCCGGACGCGCTGCCCTATATTTTGAATTTCTCCGCCGTGGGCGTGCGGGCGGAGACCATGCTCCATTTCCTTTCCGACCGGGGAATTTACCTTTCGTCGGGTTCCGCCTGTTCCCGCGGAAAGGAAAGCCATGTGCTATCCGCCATGGGCCTTGCGAGGGAACGCATCGCTTCCGCTCTTCGGCTGAGCTTTTCGCGCTATAACACAAAGGAGGAAATCGACGTTTTTGCCGGCGCGCTCCGGGAGGGCCTTTCCGGCCTGACCCGCCGCCCGCTCTGACGCGAATCAACGTATGAAAGAAATTATTCTGCTCAAGCTCGGCGAGGTTGTGCTTAAGGGGCTGAACCGCCGCAGCTTTGAAGAAACGCTGCTGAAAAATATCCGGCGCAGGCTCGACGGACTCGGTTCCTTCGAGGTTCACGAGCGCCAGTCCACCATCTATGTGACGCCGAGGGACGAGGACGCAGACCTTTTCACCGCGCAGGAGCGGCTTTCCAAAGTGTTTGGAATCGCCTCGCTGACCCGCGCGTGCGAAGTCGAGAAGAAGATGGAAACGATTCTGGACGCCGCCGCGGAGTATCTGCGCGGGCCGCTTTCCGCGGTAAAAACCTTCAAGGTGGAAAGCAAACGCTCCGATAAGCAATTCCCGCTGAATTCGCCGCAGATCTGCAACGAAGCCGGCGGATATCTTTTGTCGAAGTTTCCGAATCTGAGGGTGGACGTCAATCATCCGGATTACACCGTCCGGATTGAAGTGAGGGACGCCGCCGCGTATGTTCACGGCAACGCGGAACGCGGCGCGGGGGGCATCCCGGTCGGCACGGGCGGAAAGGCCGCGATCCTGATCAGCGGAGGAATCGACAGCCCGGTCGCCGCGTGGATGATGGCGCGGCGCGGCGTGGAGCTGACCGCCGTCCACTTTGCCAGCCCGCCCTACACCAGCGAGCGCGCGGAGCAGAAGGTTCGCGATCTGCTCACGAAGGTCGGGGCCTACGCGGGCCGCATGACGATGTTTACCGTGCCGTTCGCGAAGGTGCAGGAGCAGATCATGGCGAACTGCCCTGAAGAGCTTTTCACCGTTATCATGCGCCGCCTGATGATGCGGTGCGCCGAGAAAATCGCCCGGAACGAGGACTGCGGGGCGCTGGTTACCGGCGAAAGCCTGGGGCAGGTCGCAAGCCAGACGCTGGAAGCGATCGTCTGCACCGACGCGGCGGCGAACATGCCGGTTTTTCGTCCCTTGATCGGGATGGACAAACGGGAAATCGTTGAAATTTCGTCCCGCATCGACACCTACGAGCTGTCCATTCAGCCGTATGAAGACTGCTGCACGGTGTTCACGCCGAAGCACCCCAGAACCAAGCCGGCGCTCAAATATGTGGAAAAGGCGGAGGAAGCGCTCGACTGCGCCGCGCTGGTTGACGAGTGCGTTGCGAATGTGAAAAAGACGCCGATTACGCCGCTGGGATAAAGGAGAAGCAAAAAGAATGAACGCTGAAATTATATCCGTCGGGACTGAGCTGCTGCTCGGGCATACCATTAACACGGACACGGCATTTGTCGCGCGGGAACTGTCGGCGGCCGGCATCGGCCTGCTGTATTCCTGCACGGTCGGCGATAACCCGGAGCGCCTGAAAGCCGCCGTCGAGCTTGCCCTTTCGCGCAGCGACGTCCTCATTACCACGGGAGGGCTCGGGCCGACGGGCGACGACCTGACCAAAGAGACGGTTGCGGCCGCCGCGGGCAAAAAGCTGGTCCTGCACGAAGAAAGCTTTCGCCGGATCGAGGAGTATTTCAAGGGCCGCGTCCTGGGGGAAACGCAGAAAAAGCAGGCGATGCTGCCCGAGGGCTGCACCGTCTTCCGAAACGACTGCGGAACCGCGCCGGGCTGCGGCTTTACGACGAATGCGGGAAAGAGGGTCGTCATGCTGCCCGGCCCGCCGTTCGAATTGCTCCCGATGCTGAAAAATTACGCGATCCCCTACCTGACGCAGGCGGAAAATGCCGCGATTGTGTCGCGCATCGTCCGGGTATTCGGGCTGGGCGAAGGGTATGTGGCGGAGCTGATCGACGATCTGTGCGCCTGCCCGAACCCGACGGCGGCCACCTATGCCAAGGAGGGGGAAATGTTCGTGCGCGTGACCGCGCGCGCCGCGGATGAGGCGGCTGCCGAAGCGATGTGCGAACCGGTTGTCAGGGAACTGCAAAAACGCCTCGGCAGCTTTGTTTACGGCCTTGACGTCGAAAGCCTGGAGGAGACCGTCGTGAAAGAGCTTGCCGCACGGGGAAAGACGGTCGCGACGGCGGAATCCTGCACGGGCGGGCTTCTCGCGAAGCGGATTACGGATATCCCCGGCGTTTCCAACGTGTTCCACATGGGCTGCGTCACCTATGCGAATGAGATCAAGACCATGCTGCTGGGCGTGCCGGAAGAGACCCTGCGGCAATACGGCGCGGTCAGCCCGCAGACGGCTGAGGCGATGGCGCGCGGGATCAAAGAAAGGTCCGGCGCGGATTACGGAATCGGCATCACCGGCGTGGCCGGACCGGGCGGAGGAACGGAAGAAAAACCGGTCGGGCTTGTCTATCTTGCCCTGTGTGACGGCGACGGCGTGAAGATCCGCGAGATGCGCCCGGCGGGGCGCTACCGCGGGCGCGGGTACCTGCGGGGCCTGGCGGCTTCCAACGCGCTCGACATGCTTCGCCGCAGCCTGCAGGGGCTGGGCGGCGTGGAACAGGCCGCGTATTCTCAAATGAAAAAAGGCGGCTAGAAAACAGGCGGGAGGAATGGGAAATGGACGCGGGGCTTTTGTTTTACTGTTCCAGACGGACTTCCGTCTGTGAAAAGCTCATCCGGCGCTCGGCCGGATGGTTTCAGCTGCCGCTTGTTCAGGTGAGAGTCTGCACGCGGGAAGAACGGCTGAATCCGAATATGGCGGCGCTTTTGAAAGACGCAGCCGCGGTCTTTGTCGTCAGTGAGGCCGTCGCGGGCCGTCCGCTTTGTTCGGCAGCCCTGTTCCGCACGCTTCGCGTGCCGATCGGCGGGGACGGCGAGCCGGCCGGGGTGCTGAAACTGGCCGGAAGGGAAACAACCGGATATCTGGTGGAGAGCCAAGACCGCGCGATCCTGATTCTTCCGGACGACCCCAGCGAGATTTTGGAAATGCTGCCCGCGGCGTTTGAGCGGCTGAAAAAGAAATTCGGGCTCAGCGGCGAAATTCCGAAACAAAAAGAAATACGCTTTGTGATTCCGACTGATGAAGAGGACGCTTCGCCGGAGCAGCCGGCAACGCTTCCGGAACCGGGATGACGGCGACGCAGTACGAATACGGATTTTATGAGAAAACCGGGAGTGTATATCAAGTTTTCGACGGTTGAAAACGCGGGTTGATTCCTCAAAAACAGCTCTGAGCGAAATTTCGCTCAGAGCTGTTTTTGAGATTGGACTAAATTGTGGACCTTAACGGCGCCATTCGATTTACAGGGTTATTTTCCGGTAGCCTGAGAAAGCTTGACGGTCGCCGTAAAGGTTTGGCCGGTCAAAGCGCGCTCAACGGTGAGCGTGACCGTGTCGCCGGGCTTTTTCTTGGCGATTTCACCGGTGATTACGTTCAGGCTGGTAACGTCGGTTCCGTCAATCTTTGTGATGACGTCGCCTTTCTGGATACCCGCGCTGGTGATCTCCGTGCTGGTGACGGAGGAAACGTACATGCCGGTCGGCAGGCCGTAGAAACGGGAGGTCATGCTGTCGATATACTGGCCGGATATTCCGAGAACCGCGCGGTCCTTCACATAGCCGTACTGTTTTAAGTCGCTGATAATCGGCTGAGCCTCGTTGATCGGGATGGCAAAGCCGAGTCCCTCATAGCCGGTGGCAACGATCTTGGAGGAGTTGATTCCGACGACCTGCCCCTTCATGTTGACCAGCGCGCCGCCGGAGTTGCCGGGGTTGATGGCCGCGTCGGTCTGGATGCACTTCATGGTGTAGCCGGTTTCGGAATTCGTGATTTCACGGTTCAGAGCGGAAACATAACCGATGGTGACCGTGGAATTGAATTCCAATCCGCCGGGGTTGCCGACCGCCATAACCTGGTCGGCAACCTGCAGGTCGCTGCTGGAGCCGAAATCGGCGGCCGTCAGACCGGTTGCGTCTATTTTAATGACCGCGAGGTCCGTGACGCTGTCGCTGCCGATCAGCTTCGCCTGATAGGTCTTGCCGGTGGAAAGAATCACTTTCAGGGAAGACGCGCCGTCGACCACGTGGGCGTTTGTGATAATGTAGCCGTCGCTGGTTGCGATGATTCCGCTGCCTTCGCTTGTGGGGGAAACCGATCTGTTGCTGTCGCCGGAGCCGAAGTTGCCGGCGGTGTAGGCCGCATTTTGATTCACCTGATAGTTCTGAATGCATACAACCGAGGGAACGACCTTGTTCGCAATCTGCTCCAGCGTCAGGGCCCCAGATGTGCCGGTAGTGGTTGTGCTGACCTTGCCGGAGGCGTTTCCGTTTTTCATGATGGTAAACGCCGGAGGCGTGCTGCCGGAATTCAGCTTGACCGTTCCGTTTTCAATCAAAAAGGCAAACCCGGCGACGGAGCTTGCGGAAACGACAAGGCAAGCCGTCAGTCCGGCGATAATATTCCGAACCGTATGCTTTTTCCGTTGCTTTGGTTCTGCCTCCACGGGGTAAACCACGGGGGGGGACGGCTCGGCGTAATGATCCTGCGGGGTCGGTGCGCCTGGGGAGCGATAGGAGTGATAGCAGTCGCCCTGCCATACGGTCTGGTTAGGCTGTTCGGAAGAATCCCTCCAGTCACTGCGATAATCTGCGCCATAATTCTGATTGACAGAAATACCGGATTTATCTTCGCGGTCCTTTCTGAATGGATTCCTCATGACGATCATCCTTTCTTGTTTGTTTGATCTTATTATCGCGGATGACTGTGAAAAAGATATGATAACTAATTGATATTTTTATGAATAAAAAAATAAATTTATGTTAAGACGACAACCCCCCCTCGTTGACGGTCTGTCTTTTTGGAGTATAATAAAAATACACCGTATTCGGGTGAAACGGAGGAATTGTAAATGGGATACAACCAGATTTTTGACTTGTTTCTGGGCCTTTCGGGGGTTTACATGCTGTACTGCGGATTTACGGGGAGAGGGTCGCTCTACAGGACCGACCATGTGAAAAAGGGGATGGAGGAAAAGTACACGCAGGTGATCCGCTGGTTTTGCCTGCCGGGCGGCTTTTTTGCCATTGCGGCCGGAGTTCTGGATTATTGCCGGATCACGCCTTATGATAAAATTCTTACCATCGTATTCGCTGTTTTTGTGATTGCGTTTGCAGTGATGATGATCAGGCTCACCGAACAGAACACGGGCCGATGAAACTCGCCCGGCAGGGTGAACCCCACAGCGCAACCGTTGGTTGACAGATTTCAAGCCGTACTTGGTGGAAACCGGCGGCTTTTTCTTTTATAATCATTGCGAGGTGATACGATGGAGTTCGCGGATCGGCTGCAAAAGCTGAGAAAATGCCGGGGATTGTCGCAGGAGAATCTTGCGCAGGAGATGGGTGTTTCCAGACAGGCGGTTTCCAAGTGGGAATCCGGGCAGTCGCTGCCGGAAACGGAAAAGATGATTGCGCTCAGCGACCTTTTCGGGGTTAGTCTGGATACCCTGATAAAAGGCGCGAAAGAGGATAAAAGCGAAGAAGGAAGCCCGCGGGAATGTGCTTTTCATCGGTACAACCGGCATTACGAGTATAAAAGCACTCGAAAGCTGTTCGGTCTTCCGCTGGTTCATGTAAACTTGGGGCGGGGACTGTACACGGCAAGGGGCATTGTGGCGGTCGGGAACATCGCGTTCGGCGCGGTGTCCGTCGGCGGAATCTCTGTGGGAATTCTGGCTCTGGGGGGTCTGGCGTTCGGCATGCTGGCCGTTGCCGGATTTTCTGCGGGGCTTCTTCTGGCGATTGGAGGTGTCGCCGTCGGCACAGTCGCGGTCGGAGGCTGTGCGGTTGGAATTCTGTCGGTCGGCGGCCTTGCGGTTGGGAAATACGCGCTTGGCGGCTGTGCGCTCGCATCGGATATCGCCGTGGGCGGCTATGCGAGCGCTCATATCGCTGTCGGAGACACGGTCCGCGGGGCGTACCCTTTCGTAATTCGGGATCAGGATTGGAACGGTTACCGCACGGAACAGGCGCTGCGGCTCATCCGACAGGAATATCCCGCGCTGTGGGGCCCGCTGCTTCACCTGTTCACCGCTTTGCTCGGCTGACCTGTGCCTACGGCGTTCAAACGCGGCAATTTTTCAGGCTTTTGCATAATCACTCCGCTTCCGGTTAGGCTACGAATGAGGTGGAGCAAAAATGAAGGTTAAGGATATTATGACCAAGGATGTTGCCTGTGTCGGTTCGGAAGATACCGTGGAACAGGCGGCGAAGCTGATGAAACAGTACCGTGTGGGGTCGATTCCGGTTTGCAGGCAAAAAGAAGTGATCGGCATCGTCACCGACAGGGATATTACCCTGCGGGCGACTGCTCAGGGACAGGAAACCGCGGACCGCAAGGTAACGGATGTCATGAGCACACACCCGGTGGTAGGAACCCCTGAGATGGATGTTCACGAAGCCGCAAAGCTCATGAGCGACCAGCAAATCCGCAGGCTGCCGATCGTCGACCACAACAGCCTGGTCGGAATTGTGGCGCTCGGGGATATCTCCATCGATCCCGCCTTCCAGAACAGCGCGGGTGAGGCGCTCAGCGGGATCTCACAGCCCGGAGAAAGCCAGATGTAAGAAAAATATTTTTAAGCGCAAAAAGCCCCCGTACGAAAAACCGTACGGGGGCTAATTTCAGTGATCGTCGGAATTACATCTTTGCGAGCTTTTCGAGGTGCTCGTAATCCTCTTTTGCAACTTTTTCGGCTTTCTGGAACAATTTCTCGGCACGCTCCGGGAAGGCGCGGGTCAAAGAATTGTAACGGACTTCGCCCATGATAAAGTCGCGGTAGGATTCCGTCGGAGCCTTGCTGTCAAGCTGGAACGGATTCTTACCCTCTTCTGCCAGACGGGGATCATAGCGGAAGTTCTTCCAGTAACCGGAAGCAACAGCCTTTTTCTCCTCCAGCTGAGAAGTGCCCATGCCGGTCTTGATGCCCTGGTTGATGCAGGGAGCATAAGCGACGATCAGGGACGGGCCGTCGTAGTTTTCGGCTTCCGTAATCGCCTTGATGGTCTGGTTGTAGTCGGCGCCCATCGCGATGTGAGCGACATAGACATAACCGTAGGTCATGGCCATGCCCGGCAGATCTTTTTTCTTCGTGGATTTACCGGTCGCGGCGAACTGCGCGACGGATCCGATCGGGGTGGACTTGGAAGCCTGCCCGCCGGTGTTGGAGTACACCTCGGTGTCGAATACCAGGATGTTGACATTCTCGCCGGAAGCAAGGACGTGGTCCAGTCCGCCGTATCCGATATCGTATGCCCAGCCGTCGCCGCCGAAGATCCACATGGATTTCTTCGCAAGATAATCCTTGTCGGCAAGCGTCTTCTTGGCAAGCTCGGCAAGCTCGCCGCTGCCGGAAGCAGCTTTTTCAAGTTCCGCAATCATCTTGTCGGCCGGTGCGCGGTTTTCAAGGCTGCTGTCAAATGTATCGAAATACTCTTTGCAGGCGCTCTTGAGGGATTCGGATGCTTCGCCGGAAGCTTCGATTGCCTTGACATAGTCGGAAAGTCTTCCGCGGATGGCCTTGTTGGCAAGAGCCATGCCGTAGCCGAATTCCGCGTTGTCTTCAAACAGGGAGTTGTTCCACGCGGGGCCGAAGCCTTTTTCGTTCTTTGTGTACGGAGTCGCCGGTGCGGAGCCGCCCCAGATGGAGGAGCATCCGGTCGCGTTGGCGATGTACATCCTGTCGCCGAACAGCTGTGTTACCAGTTTCGCGTAAGGAGTTTCGCCGCAGCCCGCGCAAGCGCCGGAATATTCAAGCAGCGGTTTCTTGAACTGGCTGCCCTTAACGCTTGTGGGCTTAAATTTCGCGGCAACTTCCGGTTTTTCAGGAAGTGATTTGCCGTAATCGGCATATTTCTGGCCGTCCAGCTGCGTGTCCATCGGCTTCATGGCGAGGGCTTTCGCGCCCTTCATGCCCGGGCAGATGGTTGCGCAGGAACCGCAGCCGGTGCAGTCCAAAGAGGAAATCGTAATGCCGAATTTGTAGCCCGGCATCAGCGTCATATCCTTCATCTTCATGCCTTCCGGAGCCTTGGCAGCTTCGTCAGCCGTCATAACGACCGGGCGGATGACTGCGTGCGGGCAGACGTAAGAGCACTGGTTGCACTGAATGCAGTTATCCGGAATCCATTCCGGAATATCGATTGCAATGCCGCGCTTTTCATAAGCGGAGGAGCCGGACGGAACGGTGCCGTCCGCCATCTTCATGACGTCGGAAACCGCGATTTCGTTGCCCTTGTAACGGTTTGCCGGAATCAGAACCTTGTTGACGTACTCGACAAGATCCTTGTCGTCGCCGGTTGCCTGCGGCATAACGGAATCATCGACCGCGTTCTTCCAGGAGGCGGGAACCTCCACCTTTGTGAAGTCGGAAGAGCCGCGCTCAATCGCCGCGTGGTTCATTGCGACAACCTTTTCGCCCTTTTTGCCGTAGCTCTTTGTGGCTGCGTCCTTCAGGTACTGAATGGCCTGGTCCTTAGGAATAATGTTGGCAATCGCGAAGAACGCGGACTGCAGAACCGTGTTGATGCGGGCGCCGAGGCCGAGTTCCTTGCCAAGCTTTACGCCGTTGATGGTATAGAAGTTGATGTTGTTGTCGGCAATATATTTCTTCATCTTGCCGGGCAGATGCTTGTCAAGCTCTTCGACGGTTTCCCATTCGCAGTTGAGCAGGAAGCTTCCGCCGGGCTTGATATCCTGAACCATGTCGAAAGACTCGACATAGGATGGCTTGTGGCACGCAACGAAGTCAGCCTTCGTAACATAGTAGGAGGATTTGATCGGCTTGCTGCCGAAACGCAGATGGGAAACCGTCAGGCCGCCGGATTTTTTGGAATCGTAGGCGAAGTATCCCTGCGCATACATATCGGTGTGATCGCCGATAATCTTAATGGAGTTCTTGTTTGCGCCGACGGTGCCGTCCGCGCCCAGACCCCAGAATTTGCAGGAATGAGTCCCCTTTGCGGTGGTGTCCGGATTTTCCTTTACTTCCAGCGACAGGTTGGTTACGTCGTCGTTAATGCCGATCGTGAAGCGCTGTTTCGGGGAAGCTGACTGCATGTTGCGGTACACCGCGACGATCTGGCCCGGGTTCGTGTCCTTGGAGCCGAGGCCGTAACGGCCGGTGTAAACCGGGGTCGTTTCAAACTCGGAGCCCTTCAGGCCCGCGACGATGTCGAGGTACAGAGGCTCGCCGATGGAGCCGCGCTCTTTCGTGCGGTCAAGCACGCTGATCTTCTTGACGGTCTTCGGCAGAACGTCGAGCAGATATTTCGCGACGAACGGACGGTACAGGTGAACTTTGACAAGGCCGACCTTTTCGCCTGCGGCGTTCAGGTAATCGACGACTTCTTCCGCGCACTCGCAGACGGAGCCCATGGCAATGATGACTTCCGTCGCGTCCGGCGCGCCGTAGTAGTTGAACGGTTTGTAATCGGTACCGAGCTTCGCGTTGACCTGATTCATGTAGTCCACGACGACTTCGGGGAACTCGTCATAATGGCTGTTGCTGGCCTCGTTCACCTGGAAGAACAGGTCGTCGTTTTCGCTTGTGCCCTTTGTTACCGGATGTTCCGGGTTCATTGCGCTGCGGCGGAATTTTTCAACAGCATCCCAGTCGAGCATTTCCGCAAGATCCTTGTCGTCCCAGATACGAATCTTCTGGATCTCGTGAGAGGTGCGGAAACCGTCAAAGAAGTGCATGACGGGCATGCTGCCTTTGATGGCGGAAAGATGAGCGACGGCGCCGAGGTCCATGCACTCCTGCGGGCTGTTGGAGCAGATCATGGCAAAGCCCGTCTGGCGGCACGCGTAAATATCGGAGTGGTCGCCGAAAATGCACAGAGCCTGCGTCGAAAGGGAGCGTGCCGAAACATGCATCACGGCCGGAAGGAATTCGCCGGCGATCTTGTACATGTTCGGGATCATCAGCAGAAGGCCCTGGGAAGCGGTGTACGTGGTGGTCAGCGCGCCCGCGGCCAGAGAGCCGTGAACCGCGCCGGAGGCGCCGCCCTCCGACTGCATCTCTGTAATCTGGACCTGACGGCCGAACAGGTTTTTCTTTCCTGCGGCTGCGTACTTGTCCGTCTCATCCGCCATTACGGAAGAAGGCGTGATCGGGTAGATGGCGGCAACGTCGGTGAAGGCGTAAGACACATACGCGGCGGCGTTGTTGCCATCCATGGTTTTCATTTTTCTTGAATCCATAGTCCTTATTTTCCTCCTTACGGATAATTGATTCCGTTTGGCACAGCACAAAAGTCTGTACTTGTTTAGAGTTTAACATCTTTTACATTCCATGTAAAGGAAAATTATGAAAAATCGCACGGAAACCAGCAAAATAATTATAGTAAAAATAACACAATGCCCAAAATTTACTTTTGTAATTCAATTTATGCCGTTCAGGCGCCGCTCATGAAAAGAAAGTGTGAGCGTCGCCCCGTTGCACCCCGCAGCTCGGTCCCTCTGCTCCGGTTCCGCATTGACAGCGGAAGCCGGAAACGATACAATGACAATCAAATAGAATTATTTGAAAGGGGTAAACTCATGTCACCGGACCCTGGCGATGCTACAATACCGATACGGTTGTCTTTTACGGGCGCGGCCGCCCCGGCGAATCTCGCGGCCACGGCGGCGGTTCTGCTGCTTCTGTTTCTTGCCGGCGCCTTTTTTGCGGCGGGAAAAACCGCCGTTTTGTCGCTGAATAAGGCGGAAATAAAAAAACTGGCGGACGCGGGCGATGAAAAGGCCGAAAAGCTGCTGGCCTTATTTGGCGAAACCGCGCGCTTTCTCTCAGCCGCCCGCGTTGGGGAGGCCGCCGCGGGCATGGCCGCGGCGGCGGTTGCCGCGGCGGGGTTTACGGCAAGCGCGGCCCGGCTTCTTGCCTTTCTGCCCGTTCCGCCGACGGCCGTACGCGGAATTTCGCTTCTTCTCATCACGCTTCTTTTTCTGATTTTCTGGGCCGTGTTCGCAGATAGGATGCCCAAAAAAATCGCACTCAGCCGCAGCGGCGTTTTGCCGTTCCGCTTCGCCGCCGTCCTTTCCGCGCTGATCCGCGTGTTCGGACCGGCCGCGGCTCTTTTGGCGCGGTGCGCCGCCGCTTTTGCCCGCCTTGCCGGCGGCGGGCCGCAGGCGCCCGGCCAGACCGTCACGGAGGAGGAAATTCTTCTGATGATGGAGGCGGGCCGCCGGAGCGGTTTTCTGGATGAGAAGGAAAAGGATATGATCTCCAATATCTTCGAATTCAGCGACACGACCGCGGACGAGGCGATGACGCACCGGACCGACGTCGTCGCGGCGGAGGACACGGACACCGTGGAGGATGTCGTTGCCGCGTCCATGGAAAACGGATATTCGCGTATCCCGGTTTACCATGAGGATCTGGACCACGTCGTCGGTATTATATATGTAAAGGATCTGCTCCCTTACGTGGGCAGGCCCGTGGCGCCTGAGATGAGCCTTGACCGCCTGATGCGCCCGGCCTATTTTGTTCCGAAAAGCAAACCGTGCGGCGAGCTGTTCGGGGAAATGAGGCTGCGGCGGGTGCAGATCGCCGTCGTTGTCGACGAATACGGCGGAACGGAGGGCATCATCACAATGGAGGATCTTCTGGAATCGATTGTCGGCAGCATTCAGGACGAATACGACAACGAAGAGGAGGAAATCCACAGGGACGGCGAAAATCGCTTCGACGTGGAGGGCACCGCGCCGGTGGACGAGGTTTCCGATATGCTGGGCGTGGACCTTCCGGAGGGGGACTACGACACCATTGCCGGGCTGATGATGGAACGCCTGGGGCGTTTGCCGCGCGAAAACGAGCATCCGCAGGTCAGACTCTGCGGCATGACGCTTACCGTTGCCGCGATGGAGGAGCGCAGGATCGCGAAGATCCTGATCGAAAAGGACGCGCTACCGGCGCAGGGGCAGCTGCAGCCGGGAAAAAGCAAAGAATAGAGCGATTGGGAAATATTGCAAACATTGCGTTAAAGCATTGCAATTTCTAGAATTTTGTAGTATGTTATTAGAACCGCTGTGAAAAGGCGGGGTCAGTCGCAACATCCTGACCTTAAACAAAACTACGGGGGTATCAAAAAAATGCAACATCAAACAGACCGCGCGCACTCGATCGCGCTCGCGGCAATGATCGCCGCGCTTTACACGGTGCTGACCCTTCTGGCGGCCCTTTGGGGGCTGGCCTACGGCCCGGTGCAGTTCCGATTTTCAGAGGCGCTCACCATTCTTCCGGTCTTTACGTTTTCTGCGGTTCCGGGGCTTACGGTCGGGTGCTTTCTGTCGAACCTGTTCAGCGGGTACAGTACCGACATGGTCGTCGGCACGCTCGCAACGCTGATTTCCGCCGTGGGCACGCGCCTGCTGCGCGGGGTGCGCTGGCACGGGCTCCCGATTCTGGCGCCGCTGCCGCCCGTGCTGGTCAACGCGGTTTTTGTCGGGGCCGAAATTGTCATTCTGTCGCCGGGGGGCTTTGCGTGGGCGGAATTTTTCACGCAGGCGCTTTCCGTCGGGCTGGGCGAGCTTGTCGTGTGTTATGGGCTGGGACTGCCGCTTGCCGCCTGGATCAATTCCAGCAGGGCGATGAAAAAGCTGTTTTAAGATTTCTCATGGCATTGAGGTGAATGGAATGGGAGAAGAGATTCCTTCCCTGAAAAAGAAGCTGAAGGGCACGCCGCCTGTTCGGCTGATTGTGGTAAGTTTTCTTCTGGTGATTCTGACGGGCGCTGTTCTTCTGTCCCTGCCGGTTACGGCAAGGGCAGGCACGCCGACTCCGATTCTGGACGCGCTGTTCACGTCGACCTCGGCGGTCTGCGTCACGGGCCTGGTGCTGTTCGACACGTGGAGCCACTGGAACCTTTTCGGCCAGGTGGTCATTCTGCTTCTGATTCAGATCGGCGGACTTGGCCTTGTGACGTTCACGACCGGGCTTTCCATGCTGCTGCGGCGCAAGCTGGGCTTTCGCGGAATGCTGCTTGCCGCGGAGAACACCGCCGGAAGCCTGATTCACGTCAGACGCCTGATTAAGATCGTTCTGTTCTTCACCTTTTCCTGCGAGACCGTCGGCGCGTTCCTTCTGATGCTGCGCTTCGTGCCGCGGTACGGGCTTCACGGGGTGTGGATCTCCCTCTTTACGGCGGTTTCCGCTTACTGCAACGCGGGGTTCGATGTGATGGGATTTACCGCGCCGGGCAGCAGCCTGACGGGATATGTGAACGATCCGCTCGTCACGCTGACCGTCGCCGCTCTGATCGTGACCGGAGGCCTGGGTTTCGTCGTCATCAACGATATTTTCTCGGCCAAGATCCGAACAAGGCTGGACAGACAGCGCCCGCGGGTTCTGCAGTTCCATTCTCAGATCGTACTGCGCACTACTCTGCTGCTCCTTATTATCGGTACGGTGCTGTTTTTAATTTGTGAAAATGACAATACGCTGAATCATATGGATTTCGGGGAGAAGCTGAACGCGGCTTTTTTCCAATCCGTCACGACGCGCACGGCGGGCTTTAATACGGTTGACACGGCCTCCGAGCGCGACCTGACCAAGCTGATCATGGTGTTTTTCATGTTCATCGGCGCTTCCCCCGCCTCGACCGGCGGCGGAATCAAGACGACGACCTTTGTCGTGCTGGTGACCGCGGTGACCAGCGTCATGCGCGGCAGCGACGACGCCGTCGTGCTCAAGCGCCGGCTGGACAAGTTTACGGTTTACCGTTCCCTTGCCATTCTGACCATCGGCGTGCTGGTCGTCATTATGACCGCCGGCATCATCATGACGACGAACTCGGCGACGAGCGGCGTGGACGCCCTGTTTGAGGCGACCAGCGCGTTCGGCACGGTCGGCCTGACGGCAAACGTGACTCCGACGCTCACCACCGTCGCGAAAATGGCGGTCATCTGCGCCATGTACATCGGCCGGGTCGGCCCGGTTTCGCTCGGGCTTGCGTTTACCCTGCGCAAGGGCCGCTCCTCTTCCGGAACCATTCTGCCGGAGGGCAAAATAGTAGTCGGTTGATTTTTATAACAGAATGAGACATTTTCCGGCTTGCCGGGGGATGTCTCTGCAGGAAAAGAACAGCCCCGCCATTCCAAATGGCGGGGCTGTTCTTTTGACAGAGCTGACATCAAGAATGCCGCAGGTAAATTTACAGCACAGAACATAGGTCCATTTTAAACTGTTACCGCATATCAATTTCGGTGTTTCGTCTCAAAAGGGTGGGGGTATTTTGCAATGAATGTGCGAAACTTGGGGAACATTGAAAAATCGGTTAACATTCCGATTGAATTGTATGAATCCATGTCGGGAAAATACTGTATTGGCTATGCGGATAAATTGAGTATTAAGGGCGGTACAAACGCATGGGCGATGATTTGCTGAATACAAAAATCGAGGTTGGCCCCGCCCCTCTTTACAGGATATTCCTAATCGTCCACTACTTCGTAACTGGTTTGGTAGGTTTGCCCTCCGCCGGTTACTGTCATTTGGTGCGTGCCAAGTGCCGTGCCCGAGCCGACGGTCCAGGTCCATTTGGCGATTCCGTCATTACCGGATGTGACTGTTCCGATGGTTGTGGTTTTGGCGCTTCCGCTCTGGTCCTGAATCGTTAGCGTGTAAGCGGTATTCGGGTTACCCTGAATTGAAAACAGCGCTTTTAAGCCCCGGGCGACAATTGCGGGGGTATCAACTTCCGTGATGTGACCGTCAGACCGTTCGGAATCGCCGGACGATTCGACCGTGACTGTGAATTCCTTTTCCGGAAACTGACCGGGGAGCGTTGTGTAAATGGAAGACTGCTCGCCCACAGCGCCAATGGCTTTTACCTTAAATAAATAAACGTCGTTTCCGTCTGAATCCTTCAGCTTTTTAACGGCCTGTGTCTGAAGCACGCGGCCGTTGCCCGCAGCGATCTTTGGGTCCGCATGGGTGCCGTGAACCGTGAATTTAACGGTGTAAGAGTCATTGAGTTTTAATGTGATGGGATTCGTTGTGTCGCTTGCGACGGAAGGTGCGGTTGCTGCCATTGCGATGGCGGAGTAGGACAGTCCGATGGCGAGAGATAAAGCAAACGGCAAAAACCTTGATTTTTTCATCTAATTACTCCTTTTCTAAATTTAGAATATTTTTATAATTTTTAATTATATAATTCAATTATTAATATTCTATGAACAATAGCGATTTAAAAACCTTGCTTTTTGCATCGGATGAAAATTGAGCCGCATATTCCCCGTCGACAAAATGGGGAAAAAAGATAAATTTGATCTGGATCAGGTTGAATCATGGAAAACCTCCACAGACAGTGACAAATCCGACGCAATAACGGATTTGGGATTCTATATTACAAAGGAAGATGGAACACAACTTGTCCAGAACGTAGACTTTGCCGCCGTTAATACGGCCTTTTTTGCAAGGGCGTAACGGTTAAAGCTACCTTTTGCAAATAACAGTTTTGTTGAAAAATTAAAACAATTGCAATGTGATGAATATGTAAAAGAAACAGCGGGCCTTTCGGAAAAACCGAAAGGCCCGCTGTTTTGAGCGATTACCTGTTTTTGCGGAGCCGGGCGTACAAAATGAAACAGAGAATGCAGGCGGCAAGAAAAAAGCCGAAGAAAAGCCAGAGCAGCGGATTTGGTTGGGAAGCGACAAAAATGGCCGTCGGCCCGTCCGCGCCGCCGATGACTGTTTGTCCGTTTTCGACGGCGTCCTGTCCGTTCAGCCACATCTGAATCCGGAACGCAAAATCGAAAATGACGGCCAAATACAGGCCGGCCGCCGCGGTTAGAACGGCGGAGAGGACGCCGCAGATCAAAAGCGCCTTTTCGGCGGCCAGATTTTCCGGCGCGCCCATGGAACGGACAATTTCCCCGGCGGTTTCCCCGCGTTCCAGCCGGGCGCTGAAATCGGAGGCAAGGTCCGCCTCCAGCCGCTTTCTGATTTTTCCGGGCATTCCGGAGCGACGCAAGACCACGGATACCTCTGCTAAATATTGTTTTTCCGTCATTGAGATAAATCCTCCTCGAAAAGTAGTTCGTTCACACTTTCTGAAAACTGTTTCCACACCTCGCGAAGCTGCTCCAGCTTCTCTTCCCCGCGGGGCGTGATGAGGAACCTTGCGCCGCTGTCAACGAAAAGATGGCCGCGCCGCATATTCACCCTTGATTCAGACAGAATAAAAGTAACTGAAACGAAAGGGGCAAAGAACATTGACGGTTTCGAAAAAAGAATATAAAACAATGGCGGACAAAGCTTCCCCGCCGACAAAATGGGGTAAAAACATGGTCATGGCCTTTCTGGTCGGCGGCGGCATCTGCGCGCTTGGTCAGGCGTTTCTTCACCTTTACCTGTACTTCGGGCTGGACAAGAAGGGAGCGAGCACCTTCGTTTCCATCACCCTGATTTTTCTCAGCGCGCTGCTGACCGCGCTGCGGGTTT
Organism: Caproicibacter sp.; assembly: GCF_046707225.1. Taxonomy (NCBI): domain Bacteria; kingdom Bacillati; phylum Bacillota; class Clostridia; order Eubacteriales; family Acutalibacteraceae; genus Caproicibacter; species Caproicibacter sp. Next base: position 26,521 of record NZ_JBJKOP010000013.1, read on the forward strand.
ACGACAATATCGGCAAGCACGCCGGGGCCGGATCGCTGGTGCCGATCACCGGATTCGCAAACTCGATCGTTTCGCCCGCGATGGAATTCAAAAACGAGGGCTACGTGCTGGGCATCGGCGGCAAGATGTTCGTCATTGCCGGGCCTGTGCTGGTTTACGGGATCGCGGCGTCGATTCTGTACGGGCTGATCCTGTGGTTCTTCCACTTATATTAACGGGGAGTTGAGCATATGCCGCAGAAAAAAGGAAAATACACGTTTGAGCTGATGACGACCCCAGCGGTGCTGGGGTACGCGGCGGTCGTCGGAAAAAAAGAGGGCGAGGGCCCCTACGGAAAATACTACGACCAGTGCCACAACGACACGACTTTGGGGGAATCCAGCTGGGAAAAGGCGGAAAGCCGCATGCAGAACGAGGCGGTGAATATCGCGCTGAGAAAGTCAAACCTGAAAAATACGGACATTGACTGCATTTTTGCCGGCGACCTTTTAAATCAGTGCATCTCCTCCACGTTTGGACTGAAAAGCCTGGATATTCCGTTTCTGGGGCAGTTTGGGGCCTGTTCCACCATGGCGCAGACGCTCGGAATCGCCTCGCTGTTTGTTGAGTCCGGCGCGGCCGTCCGCGCGGCGGCGGTGACCTCCTCCCACTTCTGTTCGGCGGAGCGCCAGTACCGCTTTCCGCTGGAATACGGCGGCCAGCGCACGCCGACCGCGCAGTGGACCGCGACGGCGGCCGGGTGCGTCCTGCTTGGCAAGCGGCAGGACAATCCCGGGGCCAAAATCGGGTTGAGGGCGGTTACGTTCGGCAGAATCGCCGATTTCGGCATCAAGGATGCGAACAACATGGGCGCGGCGATGGCCCCCGCCGCCGCGCAGACGCTGATGGACTTTTTCAAGGATTCGGAATCGTCGCCGCAGGAATTCGACCTGATTCTGACCGGAGACCTCGGTTTTATCGGCAGCGAACTTCTCGAGGAGATCCTCGGGAAGGAGGGAATCGACATCAAGCCGGTGCATAACGACTGCGGAATGATGATTTACGACCGGGAAAAGCAGGACGTCCACGCGGGCGGCTCGGGCTGCGGATGCAGCGCGGCCATTTTGTGCTCCGCCATCCTGCAGCAGATGGAGCAGGGACAGCTTCACAACGTGCTGTTTGTCGGTACCGGCGCGCTGATGTCGCCGACTTCCTCCCAGCAGGGGGAGAGCATCCCAAGCGTCGCGCATCTGGTCTATCTGACGGCAACGTGATGCGGACCCTGCCGGCCCGGGCGCAAAGCGCCGCACCGCGACAGGCTCAAAAAACGACCGCCCGGCCTGGTTCCAGGCGGGCGGTCGTTGTAAAAAGTGAGAGTTAAAGGTTCTTGTTCAAAGACGAGAGATCCAGGCCGGCGCAGCCGTTCAGATAAACGGAAAGCTGCTCCAGAATCCGCTTGACTCCGCCTTTTTGGTCGCTTTCAACATTCAGCGGCATGATCGGGTCGTGGACGCTCAGGCGCAGCAGGAACCATCCGTCCCCGTGTTCGCCGTCCAGCGAGACCCGGATGCCCTCGTAATTGTTCGGGGCCTCGGTCCAGCCGGGCTGCCCGAGGGTGTATTTCCGCAGCCCGGAGATCACGGCTTCGCCGCATTCGCGGAAGTTTTCCTTCCGGATCGGGAAGCGAAGCTCCAGCGCCTCCGCGGGCTCCCGCAGCGGTTCCAGAAGATCGCCGATGGTTTTGCCCTGCGCGCGCAGGCGCGCGGACAAAATGATGATCTTCGTCACCAGATACGCGCCGTCGTCGAGAAAATAGTTTTCCCGCATGGCCGCGTGTCCGGAGGTTTCAATCGCGAGCGGACAGTCGACCCCCTCCGCGTTCAGGCGGACGGCTTCGTTGATAACGTTGCGGTAGCCGCGCTTAAAACGGTGGTGTTTTCCGCCCAGCGTTTTTTCAATGTATTCCGTCAGGCCGCTGGAGGTGACGGAATCGGTGACGACCGTTCCGCCGGGGCAGCTTTCCAGCGCGATGTGGGAGGCGAGCGCCACAAGTCGGTTGCGGTTGATTTCTTCGCCCGCCGCGTCGACAGCTCCGCCGCGGTCCACGTCCGTGTCGAAAATGACGCCGAGGTCCGCCTTCGCGCGAATCACCGCGCCGCAGACGGAACGCATCGCCGTTTCGTTTTCGGGGTTCGGGATATGGTTCGGGAACATGCCGTCGGGTTCGAGAAACTGGCTGCCGGAAACATCCGCGCCCAGCGGTTCCAGCACGTCGCGCGCGTAAAAGCCGCCCGCGCCGTTCCCGGCGTCAACGACGATGTGAAAGCCGGAAAGGGGCCTGTCGTAATCGGCGGCGTTCACGCCTTTGCGAATCATGTCGCAAAGATCGGCGCAGTAGCGGCTCATGTAATCCGCAGATTCCAGCGTGCCTTTTCCGGGGGCCGGTTTTTCCCCGTTTTGAGCGTGCAGGAGAATTTGTTCAATATCAGGGCCGTCCAGACCGCCGTCCGGCGTAAAGAATTTCAGCCCGTTGCGGTTCCATGGGTGGTGGCTCGCGGTAATCTGCACGGAGCCGTCGCAGGACAGGCCGCGCGTCACATGGAACATGGACGGCGTGGAGGCAAGCCCGCAGCCCAGCACGTTTACGCCGGAGGCGGTCAGCGCGCCGCAGACGGCGGAGAAAATTCGCTCCGCCGACACGCGGCTGTCGTGTCCGACGGCGACGCGGAGCTCTTTGACCGGTTTGCCCGCGCGCGCGGACAGCCACAGCGCAAAGCCGTCGGCCAGCTTCCCAAGTGTTTCGTCGGTCAGGTTTACCGCCTCGCCGTTAACGCCCTCGCTAGCCACGCCTCGGATGTCCGTTCCGCTTTTCAGCTGTTTCCAGTAGGAATTTAACAAGGTTTTGGCCCCTTTCGTCGGGCCCTGCGCAGCAAGACCCGGGTTCATTTGCTCTCATTATAGAGCCTGCGCGGATATTTGTAAACGGGGTGAAAGAATGGAACAATTAATCTCGGTGACGGATTTGACAAAGATTTATATGATGGGTGACTGCGAGGTGTACGCGCTCGCCGGGGTCACGCTCCGCGTGAACCGGGGCGAATTTCTCGCGATCGTCGGGCAGTCCGGCAGCGGAAAATCAACCCTGATGAATATCATCGGATGCCTGGACACGCCCTCTTCCGGGGAATATTATCTGGAGGGCGAAAACGTCGCGGGGCTGAGCGAAAAAAAGTTAACGCGGATTCGCAACCGCCGCATCGGGTTCATCTTTCAGAGTTTCAACCTGATCAGCGGGCAGGACGCCCTGGAAAACGTCGAGCTTCCTCTGGTTTACCGCGGAATTCCCAGAGCGGAGCGGCGCGCGCTGGCGCAGGAGGCGCTGATCGAGGTCGGGCTGGGCGGCAGAATGCACCACCGCCCGGCGCAGATGAGCGGCGGGCAGCAGCAGCGGGTCGCCATCGCCCGCGCCATCGCGGCAAGGCCGCCGATCCTTCTTGCGGACGAGCCGACCGGCAACCTGGATTCGCACTCCGGCGGAGAGGTGATGGAGATCCTGCACTCGCTGCACCGAATGGGGCGCACCGTCGTGCTGATCACGCACGACGACCGGATCGCGGAGACCGCCGACCGCGTGGTCCGCATTCAGGATGGGAAAATCGCTTCAGAGGAAAAACGGAATTGACAAACAGCGCCGTCGGGTATAATATGGAAATCAGAAAATTTATTCCCGCTCTAGGCGGCGAAAGGAGGCTCGCTCATGTCTTCTCCGGTACAACTGCACGACGTCGATGTAAATTCTTTTTTAAAGGTCCTTGACGACTGCAAGGGCAAAGTGTTCCTGGTAACTGACGAAGGAGACCGGCTCAACCTGAAGAGCAAGCTCAGCCAGCTTGTCGGTCTGACAAGACTGATTGAAGGCGGCAAGATTGCCGAGGCCTTTGTCATGTGCGACGATCCCGAGGATGAGTCAAAGCTGTTTCGTTTCAACCTCTTTGGAAGCGAAGGAAAAGAACCGAAGTAATAAACAAAACAGCCGGGGCGAAAGCCCCGGCTGTTTTTTTGCAAGATTAAATATCGTCGTTGAAGAATTTATCCCAGTCGAAATTCTTTTTCCCCCCGTCGACCGCGCGCGCCTGGGAACGGGAAGAGTCGTAATCCTTCCGCCGGGGGGCCTCGCCGCGCGCCTGCGGAGGAATGGGCCTTGTGTCGTCCGAATCCGATCCGGAACTCCGGGCCCGCGGCTCGGACTCCGGTTCTTCCGGCGCGGCATGGGGGCCGGCGCTGTTGGAGCTGATGTCGGTGAATTCCATGTCGTCAAACTCCTCCGTGCCGGTGCCGGACTTTGGGCCGCGCGGGCCAGGGCCGCTGAAAAACTGAAGATAAATAAAGGCCCCGATGCCGCAGGCGGACAGAACGATCAGCGCGATTCCCGCCGGGAACAGCCAGGAACCGCCCCCGCCATGCGGGGCGGCCGACGATGCCTGGGAAGACACGGCCCCCGCGGCGGACGACGCCTGCGAGCCGGTCGAAAGGATGGAATTCCAATCCTCGGATGAGAGCACGTCGGGGTCGCTGACGGCCTCTTCCGCGCGGGACGCCGCCTGTTCCACTTCCCGCTGATGTGTGTCCACGCTCGCGTAGCTGGAGGGTTTCCGGCTGGATTCGGCGCTCGCCTCCCATTTAGCGGTCAGCGAGATTTCCGAATAGATCTCGAAGGAAGAGGAAACCTTCGCGCCGTTCATGGTCCAGTAGTCGAACAGGTAGCCTTTACGCGTTGGCACGGCCAGTTCCTTCACCTGCGTTCCGGGCTTTACATTGACGACCCTGACCGCGCTGCCGTCGTTGTAATCCAGCTTGACCATAACGGTTTCTTCCTGCGAAGGGACGTCCACATTCCCGGTTCCGTCCGAAGAAGACGTGACCTGCGATTCGCCGGAGGAAACGGAAGACGGCGAAGAGGAGGAGGATTTCTGAGACGAGGAAACGGACGAAGACACGTTCACATCTGACGAAACCGGAGTGGAAGAGTCGTTTTCCGGCGAGACGCCGGCTTGGGCGAACGCGGTCACAGTGAAAAAAACCGCGCTGAAAAGAACGGTAAAAAGGACAATTATGTATTTTTTTATTCTTTGATTCATATCATGCAAATCCTCTCAACAAAAACTCTTCTCATATTAGCATATCCGGGTGTCAAAATACAACTGGAACCGTACAGAAAGAAATAACATTTTTTCTGATCGCTCTGAAAAGTTTGAAAAACAGGCTCCGCGGTGCTATAATGACATTTAATTACAAGCAATTTGGAGGAGATTATTCCATGGCCGTTTTGATCAGCGCCGACAGCGCCTGCGATTTGTTTCCCGACTTGTACAAGCAGCGCGGGATTACGATTGTTCCACTTTCGATCAATATCGGCGACGCGTCCTATAAGGATGTTTTTGAAATCGGGCCGGACGAACTTTTCAAGGACTATGAGCGCACCCACCGGCTGCCGAAAACCGCGGCCCCTTCGCCTTACGACTTTTTTGAGGTGTTCCGCAAAGCCAAGGAAAACGGCGACACCGTGGTGCATCTTGCCATGAATTCCACGTTTTCCTCTTCCTACCAGAACGCCTGCATTGCAGCCGAAGAATTCGACAACGTCTATGTTGTCAATACTTATACGTTAAGCTCCGCTCAGGGATTATTGGTTTTGCGCGCGGCGAATATGCGCGACGCGGGATGCTCCGCAGAAGAAATTTACGAGCAGATGGAAAAGGATAAACAGCGCGTGCGCGCCTATGTTCTGATTGACAATCTTGAATATGTTTACCAGGGCGGCAGAGCAACCAGAATGCAGCTGGTCGGCGCAAATCTTTTAAAGCTGCACCCTTGCCTTCTTTTGGATAACCGGGGCATTCTGTCCGCCTGCAAAAAATTCCGCGGCAATTTTCAGCAGGTGTGCCGGGAATACGCCCGGTTTGTTCTGTCGCAGCCGAATCCGGACAGCGAGCGCGCGTTTGTTTCCACCACCGGAATGGATCAGAAGCTGTTCGATGAAATCGTCGGAATGGTAAAAGACAGCGGAAGGTTCCGGGAGGTGCTGACCTCCCGCGCGGGATGCTCGATGACGGCCCACACAGGGCCGAACACACTCGTGATTTTTTACATGGAGAAATAACAGCCGCGCGGCGGCTGTGCGGGAAGAGAGAGGATTTGCGTGAAATCAATACAGACCCGCAGGCTTTTGCTGCGGCCCTGGTGCATGGAAGACCTTGAGGATTTTTACGCGTATGCGAAGGACCCGGAAATCGGGCCAAACGCGGGCTGGAAACCACATTCCTCGCTCGACGAAAGCCGTGAAATCCTGAAAAGCTTTGTGGGGAACGAAGAAGTCAACGCGATCGTTCTGCGGGAAACCGGAAGGGCGGTCGGCTCGCTGGGGCTGCACCCCGACCGCCTTTCGCATGAGGGTATGGGTCCCTGCCGGGAGGTCGGCTATGTGCTGGCGCGGGAGTGCTGGGGCCGGGGACTGATGACGGAGGCCGTGAAACGGGCGCAGCGGTACGCGTTTGAGAAAATGGGGCTTGCGCTGCTTTCGGTGGCGCATTTTCCGTTCAATACCCGGTCGAGCCATGTGATTGCAAAGAGCGGATTCCGCTACGAAAAGACGCTTCAGGGCTCTTACATAGATTACCGCGGCGTGAAGATGGACGAAGTATGCTACCTGATGACCCGGGAAGAGTATTTTACCCGTCAGGACCGGGCGAACGGCCTTTTCTGCCGCCCCGGCCTGACGGAGGAGGAGGCGAGGGCCGTCTGCTCCTGGCGTTACGCGGGCGAGTACGCCCGCTACGATATGCCGGAGTGGGACGACGCCGTCGCCGGCTCATGGGCGATCACCAAACCGGAAATCCGGGAATCCCAATATTGGGCGGTTCTGGATTTTGCCGGGGAGCTGTACGCCTTTTTCCGCTTCCGGGAAACCGAATCCGGCATGACGGTCGGCCTTGGCGTGAACCCGGAGTCCTGCGGAAACGGGAGCGGGCGGCAAGTCATGAAGCTGATTTTGGACAGCTTCCGGCAGAAGTACCCCGGCATGCCGCTGGAGCTGGACGTGCAGGACTGGAACCGGCGCGCCGTCTCCTGCTATGAAAACGCCGGATTTGTCATTACGGACCACCATTTCATGAAGACGCACCTGGGCGAGGCAACGTATTACCGGATGCGGTATACGCCGGGCGAGATACAAATATAAAGAATAAGCCGGCCTTGGACGGGAAACATCCCGCCCGAAGACCGGCTTTCTTTTTATTCTTCTTCGTTTTCCGCGATGACGTCCTTCGTGAGCGTTTCCAGCTCAACCATCGTGGAGAGCAGCGACCCGCGGCGACGGAATTCTGCGGCGCCCCGCAGGCCCTTCAGGTACCAGCCGACATGCTTCCTCGCCTCGTTCATCGCGCGGCGCTCATCCTTGTAGCGGCACATCAGCCCCGCCTGCCGCAGCAGGACGAGCATTTTTTCAGAAACGCCGGGCGGGGGCAGAATGCGGCAGGATTCCGTCAAATACGCGTTGATTTCCCGGAAGACCCACGGGTTGCCGAGCGCGCCGCGCCCGACCATCACGCCATCGCAGCCGGTCTGCTCCAGCATCAGAGCGGCGGATTGAGCCCCCGTCACATCGCCGTTGCCGAGGACCGGGATGGAAACGGCCTCTTTGACCGCCTTGATGACGCCCCAGTCGGGGTTCGGGGCGTACATCTGGCTGCGGGTCCGCGCGTGAACCGTCACGGCGGCGGCCCCGGCCTGCTCGCAGATTTTTGCCACCTCGACGGCGTTTCTGCTTTTCTCGTCCCATCCCGCGCGCATTTTGACCGTGACCGGTACGGGGACGGCGGCTTTCACCGCCGCGACGATCTCGCCGCAGAGCGCGGGGTCTTTCATCAGCGCGCTGCCCGCGCCGGGGCCGGTGATCTTCGGGGCGGGGCAGCCCATGTTGAGGTCGATGGCGTCGGGGGCGAAGTCCATCGCGCGCTTCGCGCCCTCCGCCATCACGTCCGGCTCGCTGCCGAACAGCTGAATCGCGCCCGGGCGGGCGTCGGAACCCAGCTCCATTAATTCAGGCGTTTTTTTATCGTTGAATTGAAGCGCTTTGGCGCTGACCATTTCGCTGGTCGTCATCGCCGCGCCGAACGAGGCGCAGATTTCGCGGAACGCGCGGTCGCCCGCGCCCGCCATCGGCGCCAGCACCGCCCGGCCCGAAAGCTCGACCGTGCCGATCTTGATCGTATCCATAAAAACATCCTTTGATTCTAATAGCAGTCCCTGTTCAGGGCTACGGTTATTATATCGCTTGCCCTCACCTTTGTACAGCGGCGGCGCAAAGGGAACATTTTCAACAGTCCGAGGTGAAAAAGTTGAAAACTCTGTTTTCTCTTCATCGCGATGACTAAAAAATGATTACAAATAATTATGTTCGGTTGACATAATTTCTTTATTGTTCTAAGATAAATAAAGATAATGAAATATTTTGGGAGGGATCTGTTTTGCATGGCCAAAACGCTTGCCGTTACACCACAAAGCGTACAAAAATCCGTGGGATTGCTTTTCTGGCAGCGCTTGTGATACCTTTTTTCGTTTCATCCTGCGGCCCTTTTCAAAGCCGTGCGGAGGATCCGAATTGGTACAAGACGCACACGACGATTACATCGGTCGACGAAGCGGCAAAGTTATTTGGCGGCGACCTGCTGCTTGACAAATTGGTGTTAAAACAGGAAAATCCCAAACCGTATACGGAGTTCATCCTCGAATACGCGGATGAGAACAGTAAAAGCATAAACGACCGTAAGACGTGGAGAATACTTTCCGCTCAGGTGCTTTATGGAGGAGAGCGGTTTGATGTTGAAGACGATTATATCAATCTGACTATCTTTTTCCAGGAGAATGATCCGAGTTTGGTCGGCTCTGCGCGATATCCGGACGACGGGTTTGAAGCTCAGCTAAGGGGTAGCAAGGCGGCCAAGACAATCGGAGGCATCGCCGTGAAGTATCGGGAATATAAAAGCAGAGATTTTAAGTATTCCTTCTGTTCGGAATTCAAATATCTGGGATATACCTATTTCCTGGAATCTTATTCCAAACAGAATCCGAATTTATCTTGGGACACCCTGAACCAGATGCTTTGTTCGTAAGGTGCCCCTTAACCCAAATTATTTCTTATTTTCAGTTTGTGCTCAGGCCGAACGGGCCCCTACTTTCGTCCTCAAACGAAAGTAGGCAAAGGTTGAGTAGGGGGGGACTTCAACTTCCCGTCGAGGAAGGTACCTAACCGTCCCCCCTACACCCCCGGCACCTGTCAAGGGGCCCGCTCCAATTCTCCAGTGTAGTGCTTTTCATTGACGGTTCCCATTCTTTCCCTAAGTGCTTAGTTAGAAAGCATACAGGGAATTGATAGATCAAAGTAACCTTTTTTAAAGTTGAGTGATATATTAAGTAAGCTTGAGTCAAGGCAAGCTAATGACTTTCAGTTACCCTCTAAAAAGCAGTGGCTTTATTTCCGGAGCCCCCGTCGTCAATGAGAAGCAGTGGGCTTTAAGAACATTGCTTTAGCTCTTTGACAGGTGTCGGGGGGGACGGTTGGAGCCCTCCCTACGGGAGTTTGAAGTCCCCCTAACTATTATTTTCTCATAGCCTCCAGTTGAGGGTTCCTAAGTTGAGAACAAAGATTTATTTCTTTCTGTTTCCAATGTTCAAGGCCGCGTAGCGCGATAGACGCTTTGCGTCCCCGTCCGGCCTGAGGACAGAGAGAAAATTAGAAAAAATAAGGGTTAAGGGGCACTTTGCCCCAGTTTAGAAAATATTTCTTCTCGTGGCTACGAAAACCGCTTTGCGTTCCTATGCGGCCTGAAGCACAAAGAGAAAACAAGAAGAAATAGGGGTTAAGGGGCACTTGGCTCCAAATAAAAATTAGAATTTCTTCGCCGTCGCTGCCTGAAAGCCGCATTTTAACTCGTAAGCGCACAGATGAAAAGAAAAGAATAAAAAAGTAAAGACAAAAATAAGAAAAATATAATTTCAGTTGAAATTTATGGAAAAAGGCGGTATACTGTTTCTTGTAAGGCACATAAAAAAGTGCAAAGCAGGGACAGAGTGTAGCGAGCACTCCGCCCCCTGCATACGGAGAACCACCCTCCATACACAGCGGTAAAACCGCGCATTTGCAGGTAATATTATACCTCATTCCCCCTGTTTTGTACAGAGCGGGAAAAAAGGGGCGAAAAATAAATCCTGCTTTTCACGCGCGCCGGTGTATGGAATG
>NZ_JBJKOP010000014.1:0-82986 GCF_046707225.1 Caproicibacter sp.
TGGAAGTGGCGGGATCGTCATTCTTCCGGCTTTATGTTGATTTTTCGTTTTCTATTTTCTCTTCACGCAAATTGTAAAAAGAGCCCATCCTTCGCTTAACGCGTCAGGTGGGTTCTTCGACAATCTGTGCCGGTGCCGTTTAACGGCACCGGCAAATTATTGAGAAGCTATTTACTCTTTACCCATGCGTCGTACTGAGACTGAACGTCGGCAAGCAAGGTGTCGATGCCGGCTGTTTTAAATTCATTCTTCATTTGAGCAACTGTGGAATCGACGTCGCAGGTGCCGTAGAAGAGCTGCGGATAATACTTGGTAACTACAGCTTGGCAGGCCGCGTATTCCGTCTTGCATTTTGATGTGTCATAAACAAAGCCGAGGTCGTCAAGAACCTTTGCGCTTTTGTTATATGCTTCAATGTCCGTGAACAGGGTCGGGGACTGCAGGTCGGTCAGATAATTGTTAAATTCATTGCCCATAATCCAGCCACCGGCGGAAGTGAAGTCTGAATCCTTGCTGACTGTGATCACATTGTCCGATTTCTTTGTGTAATCTGTTCCTTCAACACCGTAGGTCATCAGGTTAATCAGAGTCTTATCCGTGTAAAGCATCGAAATAAATTTGAAGGCTTCGTCCGGATGCTTGGAGGAAGAAGGAATCGCCAACAACGCGCCGAGAGTTTCGCGGTTTGTTTTTTCAACCGGCGTAATGTCGATCTGAGTCAGGTCAAGTTTCAGCGACGCGGATTCCGTCTGAGCTTTGCCCGGCATTACAGACCAGGATCCACAGAAATACTTTCCGGTTGCCATATCGGTTTCCTGACCTTTTGAAGTAAGAACGTCAGGGCTGAAATAGCCTTTGTCATGCCATTTTTTCATTTCTTTATAGAATGCGATTGTTTTGTTTGCCGTAAACGGGTTTACGATTGTTTTCTCGTCGTTCGGGTCAAAGGCGAACGGAGAATTATCGGCGTCAAAAGCATCCCAGTCAAGGAACTTGTAGGGGCTATCCATTTGAGCCGCGCAGACCGGGATTAGACCGTCGGCCTTAACCTTGTCAAAGTATTTTGCCAAATCGTCCATCGTTTTAATGGACGACGGGTCGATGTTCAGTTTCTTGAGCTCTGCGGTCTGGCAGAGGAATCCGAAGTTGTGAGCCTTTTCCTTATTGGTCGGCATTCCGTAATATTTGCCGTTGACTTTGGTACCGTCAAGGAAATCTTTTCCGATGATATTGACGACGTCCTGATACTGAGAGTCGTTGACATACTTTGTGATATCAGTGAATTCACCTCTCTGGCAATGCGCGACATAACCCGGCGTAATCCAGCTTGAGGTGTTCATGATGTCGGCTTCCTGTCCGGTCTGAAGCATTGTGGCTGTTTTCTGCTTCAGATCATCCCAGGAATAGGTTTCCCAATCGATCTGGAGTCCGGTATTCTTTTGCGCCAGATAATCGTTAACCGCTTTTTCCACGCGGTCAAGTCCCTGAATCTTCTTGTCACCGGTCATCAGCTTTAATGTTACCGTTTCTTTCGGAGCTGCGCTGCTTTCCCCGGAAGCTGCGCTTGCGGTACTGCTGCTTTGTGTTGCGTCAGCTGGAGCCGGTTTTGTGCAGCCTGACAGCGTGAACGGAACAACAGTGGCCAATGCCAGAGTAAAACTCAGGATTTTTTTTACACCATGCATAAAAATTGCCTCCCCATAATTTAAAATTTTACTAACCGATTTCTCGGTATTAGCCTTTTACAGCACCGACAATGATGCCTTTGACAAAAAATTTGCGGAAAAACGGGTAGGAAAATACAACGGGTCCAACGGCAATCACAGCAAGAGCCATCCTCGCGCCTTCACTTGGAAGATTCCGCCGGGCTTCCGCCGGAACATTGGGACTTGTCAGAACGTAATTGATATTGTCAAGCATGGAGTATAAATAGTATTGAATGGTATAGAGATGGTGGTCATTAATGAAGATTAGTGAAAGGTAATAGTCGTTCCAGAACTTGACAAGGCAGAACAGGAAGATGGTCGCGAGCCCCGCTTTACAAAGCGGAAGGGCCACGCTGAAAAAGATTCTGAATTCGCCTGCCCCGTCGATTCTTGCGGCCTCAACGAGGTCCTCCGGGACCGACTGCTTCATAAAGGTGCGCATAATGATGATCCACCAGGCATTCACCAAATAGGGGATAATCAGGATCAAAAGTGAATTGTTGATTTTTAACAGCTGTGCGTAAACAAATACCCAGGGGACCAAGCCGCCGCCGAAAATCGTGGTGAAAAATGCGAAAAACGCAAATCCGTTTCGATGCTGGAAATTGCTTCTGGAAAGAGGATATGCATACAGGGCGATAATCGATGTTGCGGTAATGGAACCGATGCTTGTGACAATGATGGAATTCGAGTAGGAGTGGATCAAGTCATAGCTGTATTTAAAAATGTACTGATATGCTTTTAAATCAAAAGCCGCCGGCCAGAACTGATAGCCGTATGTATCAAGGGACTCCTTTGAACTGAAAGAAACCATGACTACAAGAATCAATGGCGCAAGGAAAAGGATACAGATCAATACGAAAATCAAGTTTATGGTAAAATTGGAACGCGCAGTGACTTTATTAAATTCGTAATTTTTTGATTTTTCCAAGAAATTCAAATGTTTCTTGTTAATTGCATTAACCATTGCCAACCTCCCTGCCGCACTCATGCAGCGAATATAAAATCCGGATCATGATCGATTGTTAAAACAATGCGGAATCCGGGTCGGCTTTTCTGACGACGAAATTGCACAGGAACACAATGACACAGCCAACGGTCGCCTGGTACAAACCTGCCGCAGCGGACATTCCGATATCGCCCAGATTAATCAGCTCATTGTACACAAATGTGTCGATGATACTGGTGGTGCTGTAAATCTGGGGAATGTTTCTGGGTACGTTGTAGAAAAGGTCGAAGTCGCCGTTGAAAATGCGTCCCACCGCGAGCAGCGAAAGGATGATGGCGGTTGTTTTGAGCATGGGCAGCGTCACATAGCGAATCTGCTGCCATTTTGTAGCTCCGTCCAGCGCTGCGGCTTCGTAGTATTCGCTGCTGATCCCTGAAATTGCGGCAATATAAATAATCAGATTATATCCGGTGTAATGCCACAAATGAAAGAAAATGATGATCGCCGGCCAATAACCGGGCTTTGTGTAAAAATCGATGTTCTGCATGCCAAACAGCGGCAGCATGGTTTTGTCGATAAAACCGGCGTTGCACAGAAAGGCGTAGGCCACGTAACTGACTGCCGACCATGAGATAAAATAAGGCAGGAACATCATTGTCTGGTAGGTGTTGGCCTTTTTCTGGTTCCACATTTCGGACATGCATATCGCGAGCGCAATTGGCACAATCAGGTCAAGCGCAATAAATACGAGGTTGTAAACCACCGTGTTTACCGTTGCTGTAATACAGTCGACGGATTTGAATAGAAATTGAAAATTTTGAAAACCGACGAATTGGCTGGTAAATAAACTTTTGAAGAAACCGGCGTTTACATTATACCTGTAATCTTCAAACGGGATTACTACCCCAATCATCGGAAGATAGTTGTTGATGACTAAGATAAGAACGCCGGGCAGGAGCATCAGGTAAAATGCAAGATCCCTCCGCCTTGCCCCTTTGCTCTTTTTCCTTAAACCGACAGCTGCATCTGACGGTTTGCCAATCCTGCCGATTCGTTTGCCTGGTTTTGTGCCGGCGGCTTGTTCTGCTGCCATTTTGCAAATCCCCCTTTGCTTACTTTAGTGGATTGTTTTTATTGGCTTCTTATAAGAATTGTAATAAGACGTTTGATTTCTCATCGGGCAGGCAAAAATCATATTTCCGCAACGGACTGCCCGTGAATCAGCGTACCTGTCAGGGTTACGGATTCTACGATTGTGGTCAGCGGGTTTTCAATCTGAGCGATCAGCCTTCTGGCGGCTTCGCGGCCCATGCGATCCGTATCCTGCTGCAGCGTGGTCAGCTGGGGCTTGATGACCTGAGAAAGCGCAATGCCGTCGTAACCCGCGATGGAGATGTCTTCCGGGATTTTCAAGCCGGCTGCTTCAATTGCTTCAATCCCGCCCAAAGCGGCGTAGTCATCCGGCATGACAATACAGGTCGGACGGTTCGGCAGCTCCAAAAGTCTTCTGACGCAGTCCCTGGTGGTTTGTGTGTCGTGATAGGCGGAAAGAACAAGGTATTCGGAAGGAACCTCCACGCCCAGTTCCATCAGCGTTCTGCAGAAGCTGGTAACGCGCTGTTCCGTGACGGCCGACTTCTTGCCGTGGACATATGCGATCTTCCTGTGCCCCATTTGATATATGTAAGTTACCAGGTCCCGCATTCCAATCACGTTGTTGGAGTTTATGTTGGTGCGGTTGTTAAAAATATGGTCGATCGTCACAACCGGGAGACTGCCGTTAATCAGCTCCAGAACTTCCGGCTGAAGAAAATTAACGCAAGCGATGCAGACTCCGTCAACATTCCGGTATTTGCAGTGCTCCAGATAGGACATCGGATGGCTGCCGGCATTCATGTTGTGGTTGATGAACGTGATATCGTAAGAGCGGGACTCTGCCTCTTCCTTGAAACCGTTCAAAACAGCGGCGAAATAATCCTGCTTTAAACCGCTGTTGGCTTCGTCCGTAAATAAGACTCCCAGGTTGTACGTCCGGTTTGTTTTCAGAGCGCGGGCGAGCGAGTTCGGGAAATAGCCGAATTCTTCGGCAACTTTCAGGACGCGCTGTTTAGTAGAACTGCTGACGTCGCTGTAGCTGTTCAGGGCCTTGCTTACAGTTGAAACGGAGAGTCCGCATTTTGCCGCAATGTCTTTGATGTTAGCCACAGAAATTCCTCCGATTGTTCCTAAATCGTTTTCGCATTCTTAGTATAATCTACAATACACAATTTTGCAAGATTAAATTTCAAAAAAATATGTAATTTAATTTTTTGAAAGCCATATTATAAAAATAATGTGCTTTTACTGCGGACAATGATCAGAATATTTTCCTTAATTTATATTATTAACGAAAATGTTTTCGCTAACCTCGGCAAGTCAATGCAGGTTATTGAAAAACGAAAAAAGTGGGCGGTGTCAAGAGAAATCTTGGTTTTATTACCTACAAAACAGAAAAGAAATCCTTGTGTGAATTGACAAATTTATAAAATGTACTTGATTTTGGGGCGAAATACATCTAAACTAAAAAATGCTAAGTAATAAGGAGTAGTACGCCTTTAATTCGAAAACGTTTTCGGTTTAAAGACTGTTTAACCTAAATTTCTGGCGGAAATGAGGAAATATTTTTATGAAGTTCGGTTATTTTGACGATGTTCAAAGGGAATATGTCATTGAAAGGCCGGATACTCCCTATCCTTGGATCAATTACCTTGGGAATGAAAAATTCTTTTCCCTGATCTCTAATACGTCCGGCGGCTATTGCTTTTACAGAGACGCCCGGCTGATGCGCCTGACGCGGTACCGGTACAATTCCGTTCCGACCGACGCGGGCGGAAGGTATTTTTACCTCCGTGACGGGAATGATGTCTGGAATCCAGGATGGGCGCCGGTGAAAGCGAAGCCGGACCGTTACCGCTGCCGCCATGGGCTGGGATATACCGTCATTGAATCGGAGAGAAATCAACTTACGGCCCGCCAGCTTTCCTTTGTCCCGATCGGCGCGGACTGTGAAGTCCACAGGGTAACGCTGAAAAATCAGAGCGGCGCGGTGAAAGAAATCAAGCTGTTTTCCTTTGTGGAGTTTTGCGTTTGGAACGCCTACGATGACATGACGAATTTCCAGCGCAATTTTAATACCGGGGAAGTAGAAATCGATGGCAGCGCCATTTACCATAAGACTGAGTACCGTGAGCGCCGCAACCATTATGCCGTCTTCAGCGTCAACGCGCCGATTCAGGGCTATGACACGGACCGCGAAAGCTTCCTGGGCCTGTATAACGGATTTGACCGCCCGGACGCCGTCTTCAACGGCAAACCGGGCAATTCGGTCGCGAGCGGCTGGTCGCCGATCGGGTCGCACTGCCTTGGGGTCACGCTCGCTCCCGGCGAGGAAAAAAGCTACATTTTTGTGCTTGGCTACTGCGAAAACCCGGAGGATCAAAAATGGGAAGCGCACGGAGTGATCAATAAAGAACCCGCGCGCAGGCTGCTGGACCGTTTCCATACGGACCGGCAGGTGGAAATTGCCTTTGATGAACTGAAAAATTACTGGGAGGGGCTGCTTTCACGCTTTTGCCTGCAAAGCGAAGACCCGAAGCTGGACCGCATGGTCAGCGTCTGGAACCAGTATCAGTGTATGATAACGTTCAACATGTCCCGCTCAGCGTCCTATTTTGAATCGGGAATCGGTCGCGGCATGGGGTTCCGCGACTCCACTCAGGATCTTCTTGGTTTTGTACATTTGATTCCGTCGCGGGCCAAAGCGCGGATTCTTGATATTGCTGCCACGCAGATGGCGGACGGCAGCGCCTATCACCAGTACCAGCCGCTGACCAAACGCGGAAACATGGAGGTTGGCAGCGGGTTTAACGACGATCCCCTGTGGCTGATTTTCGGCGTTACCGCTTATTTGAAGGAGACGGGGGACTGGTCCATTCTGAAGGAATCGGTTCCGTTTGACAATGATGAGAAAAAATCGGCTTCCCTGCTGGAGCATCTTCGCCGCTCGTTTGGCCATGTGCTCGACAATCTTGGTCCCCATGGCCTGCCGCTGATCGGCCGTGCCGATTGGAACGACTGCCTGAACCTCAACTGTTTTTCAAAAAAGCCGGGAGAATCCTTTCAGACGGTGGAAAACAGGGAAAGCGGTGTGGCGGAATCCGTGTTCATTGCGGGAATGCTTGTGTACATAGCGCCTTCTTATGCGGAGATTTTGCGCCGCGGCGGTCTTACGTCGGAGGCGGAAGTCGTTCTGAAAGCGGCAAAGGATATGGAGCAGGCGGTGATTCGTTACGGATGGGACGGCGAATGGTACCTGCGCGCGTATGATGCGATGGGAAACAAGGTGGGCTCCAGAGAATGCGATGAGGGAAAATTGTTTATTGAACCGCAGGGGTTCTGTGCAATGGCCGGAATCGGAATGGATCAGGGCCTGCCGGAACGCGCGCTTGATTCGGTGAAAGAGCATCTGGATACCAAATACGGCATTGTTCTGAACTGGCCGTCTTACACGACTTACCGCCTGAATCTGGGAGAGATCTCTTCTTATCCGCCCGGATATAAGGAAAACGGGGGTATCTTCTGCCACAACAACCCGTGGATCTCCATTGCGGAAACCATGGTCGGGCACGGAGAACGCGCGTTTGAGGTGTACCGCAAAACCTGTCCGGCGTATCTGGAAGACATCAGTGAAATTCATCGCACGGAGCCATACGTGTACGCACAGATGATTGCGGGCCGGGATGCGCCGCGCTTCGGCGAAGCGAAAAATTCCTGGCTGACCGGTACGGCGGCCTGGACGTTCTATGACGTTTCCCAGTTTATTCTGGGAATCCGTCCGCAGTTTGACGGGCTTCAGATTGACCCGTGTGTTCCCTCCGCTCTGAAAGGCTTTACGGTGACCCGGCGTTTTCGCGGGGCGGATTATGTGATCGAGGTCCGGAATCCGGACGGCGTTGAGAAGGGCATCAAGACGATGACGCTCGACGGGATGCTGATCACGGGCAATCTTTTGCCGGACTGCTCCGACGGAAAGACGCATCGGGTGGTAGCGGTAATGGGCTAAGGATTAAATTTCAACCTTGCAGGACGGGACGGACGCGGAATGGCGTCCGTCCCGTTTTGTCTGCGGAGCCTTCCTTGACATCCATTTCAAAATTCATTACAGTAGAGGAAGAACCAGAGGTGAATTAAGAATGAATCAGGCAAATCGAAGGAAAATATCCATGAGGCTGCTTCAGCTTGCGGCGGCGGTTTTCGGTTTCGTCACGCTGGCGGAGCTTGCTGCCGCCGGAATTCTCGCGGTTCGGCAAATGAACTTTTTGCGGGGATCGGCTGCGGTCATCGGCGGGGCGGACGTGCCGACGGCAATTTATGTTACGTCGAAATCGCCGTTGACAATTCTGGTGCCGCTTGTTTTCGCACTGCCGCCGGTTTTTACGGCGGTGACACTCTTTTTGCTGCATCGGCGAAAAAAGAGAAAAGCCGACGAATCATAGCGTCAATACGGGAGGTAAGACCGATGAACGGTCAAACAAGAAGCAAGATCAAGATCGGCGCGCTGGTCGATATCGTACTGAAAAGAGACCAGCCGACCGGCAAACTGACGCGCGGGCATGTGAAACGGATTTTGACGAAAAGCCCGACGCATCCTCATGGAATTAAGGTGATGCTGGAGGAGGATGACCAGGTCGGACGGGTGCAGAATATTGTGGAAGAATAAGACGTCGGAGGAACTAAAATGGCTGAAATTTTTTTGGCGGGCGGATGTTTCTGGGGAATGCAGAAATACATCTCGTCCGTTCACGGGGTAACGAAAACCGAAACAGGCTATGCGAACGGGCCGACCGATAGCCCGACTTATGAACAGGTATGCGGAAATTCCGGACACGCGGAGACGGTTCGCGTGGAGTATGATTCCAATGAGGTCTCGCTCGGTTTTTTACTGCGCCTTTATTTCGACGCGATCGATCCGACAGCGGTGAATCGTCAGGGCGGGGACAGCGGAATTCAATACCGTACCGGAATTTATTACACGGAGGAATCGGATTTGCCGGTGATTCGCTCCGAAATCGACCGGCTTCAAAAAACACTTTCAAACCCGGTCGCGATCGAAGTCCTGCCGCTTGTGAATTTTTATCCGGCGGAAGAGTACCATCAGGAATATCTGGACAAAAACCCGGGCGGCTACTGTCATATCAGCCCGGCGAAAATTCAGAAAGCCGCACAGGCGTCCGATCCGGCCGTGCGGTTCTCCGCGCCGGACGCGGTGGCACTGAAAGAAAAACTGACTCCGATGCAGTTTGATGTGACGCAGAACGCGGCGACGGAACCGCCGTTTGAAAATGAATACTGGGATTCGGACCGACCGGGCATATATGTGGACGTAACCACCGGAGAGCCGCTGTTTACGGCAGAGGATAAATTCGATTCCGGCTGCGGCTGGCCCAGCTTTTCAAAGCCGCTTTCTCAGGAGTTGGTCACGGAACGCAGGGATATGAGCCACGGGATGATTCGCACGGAAATACGCAGTAAGAAAGGAAACGCCCACCTGGGGCATGTGTTTCCGGACGGGCCGCGGGAGCGCGGCGGCCTGCGGTACTGCATCAACAGCGCGGCGCTCCGGTTTATTCCGAAAGAGGATATGGAAAAAGAGGGCTACGGCGAGTGGATTGACCGGGTCTGAAAAAAGTTGGATGATCCGTTGCCCAGATCCAGCGGCCTGTTTTAAGCAGTGACGGGGCGGTTGCTTTCAAGAGCAACCGCCCCGTCCGTCTTTAGTTCAGGCTTGGCGGCCTTCACAAAGTTGCAGGTTGCCCGGTGGCATGCTAAGATTAAAAAGCTTATCATTCTTTAATTTTTGAAAATGGGGTTATTAAGAGGATGCAATTCAATGTTAATATCCTGCTGGTTCTAATTGCGCTGCTTGCTTCTATTCTCCAGGGAAGTACCGGCTTTGGCTATTCCATTTTGTCGATGTCTCTGATGCCGCTGCTTTTGCCTTACAGAACCGCGGTGACTGTCACGGCCACCAGCGGCGTCGCAATCATGCTGTTGTTTGCAGTCAAACTGCGCAGGCAGATTAATTTAAAGTTGATGCTTTATCCTTTCCTTTCCTCGACTGCTACCAGCCTGGCGGGCATCGTTCTTTTGATGGCGACGCCTGACGTGTGGATGCGCCGGGCTTTGGGAGGGGTTCTGTTTCTGCTGTCCCTGTACTTTATCTTTTTCAGCAGCCGTCTCCGGATCGCGCGGTCGCGCAAGAATGGCCTGATCGCAGGGGCGGTCAGCGGATTGATGAGCGGGCTGTTCAATCTCGGCGGCCCGCCGATGGTGGTATACTTCCTGTCGGCGGCAGAGGATAAGCTGGAATACCACGCTACTCTGCAGTGCTATTTTGCCGCCAACGGTATTCTGATTCTGCTGCTGCACGCCTTGATCGGCGACTATAATCCGGAGGTCTTCCGGTTCAGCTCCGTTTCTCTGGCGGGGGCGGCGGTGGGATGCCTTGCCGGGTATGCCCTTTTTCGAAGGATGACCATGAATATGATCCGCCGGCTGGTCTATTTCTTCATGGCGGCGTTTGGAATTTATCTGCTTCTGGGAGGGTGAACGGAAAAAATCGATGGAAACCGGAGAGTAAAAGTAGGATAAAAAATCATACTAGCGAAAGTGCTTTTTCAATAGTATGATTAAACCAAAGCTCATTGAACAAGATGTGAGAAATGATAAAACGCGCTGAGCCATCTTATCGTCGTATCAGCCGGATAAGATGTTGGCAAAACCGGTGAAGGCAGCGAAAACGGGTTTGAATAACGAATCAATTACATTTCTGAGAACAGGAGTAAAACGCAATCTATGAAACAGAAGAGAATTCCGAAAGTGAAAAAGGTGAGCGGCCGTATCTGGCTGTTGGTTTCTTTCCTGCTCGCTTTGGCGGTTTTGCAGCTATTGTCCGCTCTTCCTTCCACCTCAATAGTCTTTTCCTCTCCGGCGCAAGTCGTTCAGTCCTTTGCCTCAAAAGCCGAAAGCGGAGTGATCTGGCTCAATACCGGAATGAGTCTTTTCCGTGTTCTCTGCGGCTTTCTGCTTGGATTTTTAATCTCAATTCCGGTGGCTTTTCTGATGAGCTGGTACAAAGTGTTCCGGAACCTGGTTGAGCCGTGGATTCAGTTCATCCGCAATATTCCGCCTCTGGCCTATATCCCCCTCGTGATCGCCGGGGTGGGAGTGGGAGAATCCGCGAAGGTCGTTGTCATTTTCATCGCGACTTTTCTGGTTAATGTTATTACCGTCTATCAGGGGATACGCGATGTGGATGTGACGCTCATTAAAGCGGCAAGGGTTCTCGGTGCGAACGACAAAGATATTTTTCTAAAGGTAATCATTCCCGCTTCCGTTCCTTTCCTGTTGGTCGGCATGCGCCTGGGGCTTTCGACTGCCCTGACCACCCTGATCGCGGCGGAGATGACGGGTGCTTCCAGCGGGCTTGGAATGATGATTACGGCGGCCGGCGAATATTACGACATGCCGACGGTCCTGATGGGCATCCTCGTTATCGGTGTGATCGGGCTTATGTTTGAGCAGATTGTAAAATTCCTTGAAAGGAAATTAACCTCATGGCAGGAAACGCAGTAAAAGTAAAAATCGACAATGTCAAGAAGTCTTTTTCGGGGGTAAAAGGGGAAACAATAGCCCTGAACGGGGTAAGCATGGACATTGCGGAAAACGAATTTGTCTGTGTGATCGGCCCCTCCGGATGCGGAAAATCCACCTTGCTGAATTTGATTGCAGGATTAAAGGAGCCCACTTCGGGGAAAATCTATCTTGACGGAAGGGAAATCACCGCCCCCGGCCCGGAGCGCGGCGTCGTATTCCAACAATACGCGCTGTTTCCGTGGCTGACTGTCCGTAAAAACGTTGAGTTTGGGCTGAAACTAAAAGGTATGTCAAAGTCTGAGATGGGCGCGGTGGCGGACAAATATCTTCGGATGGTGGAGCTGCAGGATTTTGCGGACAATTTTCCAAAAGAGCTTTCGGGCGGGATGAAACAGAGAGTCGCGATCGCGAGAGCCTATGCGATGAATCCGGAGATTTTGCTGATGGATGAGCCCTTCGGTGCGCTGGACGCGCAGACGCGGGCACAGCTGCAGGAGGATCTGTTGGAAA
The DNA here is from genome assembly GCF_046707225.1 of Caproicibacter sp. NCBI lineage: Bacteria > Bacillati > Bacillota > Clostridia > Eubacteriales > Acutalibacteraceae > Caproicibacter > Caproicibacter sp. Next base: position 11,860 of record NZ_JBJKOP010000014.1, read on the forward strand.
CATGGGAGAAAGAACAGAAAACCTGCTTCTTTATCACGCATGATGTGGAAGAAGCGATTCTTCTCGCGCAGACTGTCGTGATCATGAGCGCGCGCCCGGGACGCATCAAGGAGAGCGTTGCAATCGACATTCCTTACCCGCGCAATCAGGCGACCAAGATGATGCCTGAATTTATCGAGCTGAAAAATTACATTTGGGGAAAAGTTTATAAGGAGTATCTCGAGGTTAAAAAATAAAACATTAGGAGGAGTACTTTATGAAAAGGTTTATCAGCACCATGGTCAGTGTTTTGATGATCGCGGCCGTGTTTACGGGCTGCGGTGGAAACAGCGCCTCCCAGGCGGGCTCATCCGGCACGGCGGCAGGCTCGTCCGCCTCATCGGCGGCTCCGGCCATTACCATGCGGGTGGCGTACATGCCGAACATGAGCAGCGCGGGAGCGGTAATCACCGGTATCCAAATGGGCTATTTTAAGGAACAGGGTATCAATGTTGAGACGGTAAAGTTCTCGAAGGGACCTGATGAAATCGCCGCCATGGGCAGCGGGAACATCGACGTTGCCCAGATTGGTACCGGCGCTCACGTGCTTTGCGCCAAAGGCCAGGCCAAAATTTTCGCTTACGATGATTCTTCCATTAACGATGAGGTAATGGTGAACAAGGAAAAGGGAATTACAAAGGCCGCAGATTTGAAGGGCAAGACGATTGCCGCAACGCTGGGCACGTCGAGCGAACAGATTTTGAAGCTTGTTCTGGAATCGGCGGGGATGACGGAAAAGGATGTCAAAGTCGTACAGATGGATGCTTCCGCCGCCGCCACCGCCATGATCAGCGGTAAAGTGGACGCCTGCGCAACATGGTCGCCTTCCACGATTACCATTCAGGAAAAAATGGGAGACAAAGTCATGGTCCTCGCAAATAATAAGACATTTGCAGACAAAACGACATCTCCGTCCAGCTTTATTTGCACCAATGATTACTACGCAAAGAATCAGGATAATCTTGTTCGGTTCACAAGAGCTCTTTTAAAGGCTCAGGATTACAGGGCCAATCACTTAAAACAGGTGGCTGACTGGGTTGCGGACCTGATCCAGCAGGATAAAGCAACGATTGAAAAGACAACCGGCGACAGCGAATGGTCGACCGCGGAGCAGATTTACAGTGAGGCAAAGAGCGGAAACATGAAGAAGATGTATGAAGTTCAGCAGAAAAATTTTATTTCCAGCGGCTCTTTGGCATCGCCTGTGGATGTGGATAATTATTTCAGCCCGGACATCATAATCAAAGCGTACGAAGCAAACAAGAAATAAATCGGTTAGAATCAAAATTATTAAATATTTGCGCAGAACGGCCGGAAGTTTTCTTTCAGCCGTTCTGCGCATATTTGACGTTGAATCTTGGAAAAGGTATAGTAAGATTTGACATCATCTGTTAAAAGGAGTTTCGTATGCTGATACTCATACTGGTGATTTTGTTTTTGGATTCCGTGATTCTGGCCGTTATGAGAAAAAATGTCCATTCTTTTCTGTTCCTCGGCCTTTGCACCAGCCTGGTTCTCATGCTTTCGGGGATCATTCTGTATACGGCAAAAATCGGCGGACTCAGCCATGCTCAGTATATCTTTCTGTTTTTGTCGGTCCGGATTCAGACAAGATTGCAGTATGCCCTCATCACGCTGGACAAACTGGGGTATATGATTGCCGTCGGACGCTATCTGTTTCCCTATTTTCTGCTGATGATTTCCATCAAATATTCTACGATCCCGTTTGTTTCCCGCAACAGGAAATGGATGAATCTGTTTTGTTTGCCGCCCGCCGCCTCACTGATACTCTATTATCCGCAGGTGTTTTATGTGGTTGTCTGCAATCGGTTTGCTCTTCAGACCTTACTGATGACGCTCACGCTGGTCTGGATTCTGCTTTACCTTGCGGCTGGCATACTTCTGATGATCCGCGAGTATTTTGCGACCCCGGTTGCCTATTTTCGCAGGCAATTTCGCAATATCCTGTTTCTGCACATCAGTCTGGCGTTCCTGTATGGGATCGACTGCTTTCAGGACCCGATTCAGATCTATCAGCTTTACGGTTCGGAATATCTCTGGGTCAGCGGATTTTCTTACTCCAACCCGGCGATGCCCCTCTTCGGATGGGTTCTGCTTACGGCCGTCACCATCGTTTCCTCTTTTATAGGGCTGTGGAACCTCATCCGCTACACGCAGATTAATTATCAGTTGAATCTGGAAGACGTAGTGCTGCAGCGAAAATTCGAGATTACTAACGCGGGAATATCGGTCTTTGTGCACAGCATTAAAAACCAGATTCTTTCCTGCGGCGTGGTGCATAAAAGAATCCAGAAGATTTTAGATTCAGATTCCCCGGACCTCGCGGCTCTGCGGGAAAATTTTGATTTACTCAGAAAGCTTAATGAAAACATGCTGACCCATATCAACCGGCTGAACGCGAATACAAAGTCGCACTCCATTGTTTTGCGGCCGGTCGCCGTGGAACACATCGCCGGGCTTGCAGTGCAGCGGTTTCACGGCAAATATCCGGAGGCCGAGGTCCGGATGGACCTCGTTCCCCAAATGCTGATTCTGGCGGACGAGGAGAGCCTTTCGGAGGCCCTGTGCAACCTGCTGATGAACGCGCAGGAGGCGATCCTTGCCGTTGGCAGAGGACCCCAGGGTAAAATCAAACTGAAAACGTACAACGGGAGAATTTACACATTCTTTGAAGTGGACGACAACGGCGGCGGTATTCCGAAGAACGAACAGAAAAAAATAGTGGATCCGTTCTACACAACGAAGAACACAAATTACAACTGGGGAATGGGGCTGCATTATGTCAAACGGATTGCCAAGAGCCATTTTGGCATGCTCCGCTTCGAGAGTTTTCCCGGACAGGGAAGCAGTTTTTTCCTGGTCCTTCCCCGGTACGAGCCCCGCGCGAGAAAAGACTATTTTCCATTGGATTGAGAATCCGCAGAGTCGGTGGTTTCCTGCATAAAATACAAAGGAGAGAAACGCCATGGCGGACAAAATCAGAATCGCAATCGCGGAAGATTTTAAGCTGCTTTGCGATGATTTGGGCGAATTTATCAACGGGCAAAGAGACATGACCGTTGTCGGCACGGCGCATTCCAAAGAAGAAATCGTGAAACTTTCTGAGCGGATTGATTGCGACATTATCTTAATGGATATTGAGATGGAAACCCTGAATTCCGGAATTGAAGCGGCTGAAATTATTCGCGACAAAAAGCACGATCAGAAAATCATTTACCTGACCGCGCACGACACGGACGACATGATACTGACCGCCATGGGTACCGGAGCCGTCGATTACGTTGTCAAGGGACAGGATTACGAAGAGCTTTTGAGACACGTCCGGGCGGCTTACCGCGGAGAGCCAATCATGGAAGTGAATATCCAGCAAAAAATTATAGGGGAGTATTCCAGGCTCCGCCGCTCCGAGCGCAGCCTGCTGTTTTTTATTAATAATATCGCACAGCTGACTCCGGCAGAGCGGCAGCTCATTCAACTGCTGCTCAAAGAAAAATCGGTCAGGGAAATCGCGGAGATTCGCTGTGTCGAACTGGTTACGGTGAAGACCCAAATCAAAAGTTTGCTGAGAAAGTTCCAATGCAGAAGAACGAAAGAAATCGTCAAGCTCATCAATGAACTGAATATCGGGTATCTTTTCGATTCGGAGCCGATTTAGGAAAATGGCGGAAAAATTAAGTAAAGACTTGAATGGAGCCTATACGTGGCCCGTCAGTGCATTGGACTCGCACAGCTTTCGCGGGTAACCAGAGTAAATGGTATTTCAATTTTCATGGGAAGGGAATGTCCGCCCTCCATGCGGTCAATCAGTATTTTTGCTGCGATTTTCCCCAGCTCGTCCTTCGGAATGTGAATGGCAGTGAGCATGGGGGAGGTGAACTGGCAGATCTCGGTGTTATCTATGCTGATAATGGAGATTTCTTTTGGAACCCGGACTCCTTCCTCGTGAAATGCCTTCATAACTCCCATGGCGGTACTGTCGTTTGCGCAGAAGATTGCGGTCGGTCTTGTTGCAACGAATTCGGATGAGCTATGCACGGCTGTCAGAATTCTTTTTCCGCCCAGGTATCCGCCCTGCATGGTTTGCTCCGCCTCAACAATGTGCTCCCGCCGCAGCGGAAGACGAAGCTCCTGAATCGCGTCGTAGTATCCGCGGTAGCGGATTTCATCCGACTTTTCCCCCAGATAACCGATGCAGGTATGCCCCAGCGTGTGAAGGTAACGCACGGCGGCCTTTGCCGTTTCGTAGCCGTCACAGATGATCTGATCGTAAGGGTCGCAGATGGGGTTTAGACCGGTATACACGATGTTTTTTGAGCATCTTTTGATTTGGTTCATCAGGGAACGGGAATACCTGCCCAGCACGACGATCCCATCGTAACGGATATCCGAAAGGCTCTGAACGGTGCTTCTCAGATTCAGGGCGGTGTAGACGCCGGTCATTTCATACCGGTTTTTCATGCACTCATATTCGATTGAACGGAAAATCTGAGAAAAAAAGGGGTCGGATTTTCCATTCGGCGTGCGTGCAAAAATGCAGGCGATATGCCGCCCGGCCTCCGTTTGAGGAGGCCGGTTTCCGAGCTTCAGATTCTGTGCGGACCGGTTTGGAACGTAGCCCGTCTGCCGCGCCAGGTCCCAGATTCTGTCACGGACTTCTTTGCTTGCGACGCTGGAATCGTTCTTGTTGACGACCCGTGAAACGGTGGAGATGGAAACACCGGCAAGCTGAGCAAGATTTTTTAAAGTCATCACTTGGCCTCCTTTCATGAAATTTATCATACCATAGTGTTTTTAGTAACGCAAACGTTTTAGTAAAATTAGCGTTTAAAGAGATGAAACGGTGGTAAAATTTAAGTAATCAAAGGACGTTTTCGTCTGAAAAGAAAGGGTGTTTTGTGTGGCACTGGTTCCATTACGGCCCGTGTTGGAGGTAACAAAAAAATATGGGTACGCTCAGGGAGCGTTTAACGTCAATGCGGTTTCACAAGCGAAAGCGGCCATCGAGGTGCATGAAATGTTCCGCTCCGCGGCGATTTTGCAGGGAGCCGACCTCGCCAACGGCTTCATGGGAGGTCGCACGGACTTCATGAATGCAACTTTGGAGGATAAAAAGGCCGGAGCAAAACGGATTGCCGACGCGGTGAAAAAATATGGGCAGGATTCCCCGATTCCGGTCGTTCTGCATCTGGACCATGGAAGGGATTTTGACTCCTGCAAGGCCGCGATTGACAACGGCTATACCTCCGTTATGATTGACGGTTCTTCGCTTTCGTTTGAGAAGAACATGGAACTGACGAGGGAGGTTGTCAAATACGCTCATGAAAGAGGCATCACCGTCGAAGGTGAACTCGGGGTTCTCGCCGGCGTGGAAGACCATGTTTTTGCTCAGAATTCCACCTATACCAACCCGATGAAAGTGGTTGAGTTCGTGAAGAAGACCGGTGCTGACTGCCTGGCAATTTCCTACGGAACGATGCACGGCGCTTCCAAGGGTAAAAACGTTAAGCTGCGTAAGGAAATTGCGATTGCGGCGAATGAATGCCTGATGCATGAAAACCTCTTCGCCGTTCTGGTATCCCACGGTTCTTCCACCGTGCCACAGTATATTGTCAACGAAATTAACGAGCTGGGCGGGAACGTTCAAAACGCTCATGGAATTCCGATTGAGGAGCTGAAAGCGGCCATTCCGTGCGGGATCGGCAAGATTAACGTGGACACGGATATCCGACTTGCGGTTACCCGGAACATGAGAGAGCTGTTTTACAACAGACCGGAACTTCGCGAAAGTAAATCAATCGGTTCGGTCTGGAAAATTCTGGAAGAAAAGAAAGGCCAGTTCGACCCGCGCGTTTTCTTCCCGCCGGTGATGGACACCGTAATGTTTGGTACGATTCCGGATCAGGATGTCGCCGTGCTGATGGACTGCGTCGAACGCGGAGTCAAGGAAGCTATCGGCACGCTGATCGTTGAGTTCGGCTCCGTGGGCAAAGCTCCGCTGGTCGAGCGTGTGTCGCTGGATGAAATGGCCGAGCGGTATCGGAAAGGGCAGTGCTAAGAAAGGGAGAGAAGACATGAGTGAAAATTTGCTGATCCTCCATGGCGGCGGCCCGACGGCTGTAATCAACGCATCCCTTTACGGTTCTGTGATGGAAGCAAAAAAACATCGGGAAATCGGTGCGGTTTACGGTGCGGTAGGAGGGACGGCCGGGCTTCTGGCGGAGCGTTTTGTCGATTTTTCCAAAGTGCCGGCGTCCGAGCTGGAATTGCTCAAGCAGACGCCCGCGAGCGCGATCGGAACCTCGCGAACCCACCTTCAGGAGGATGATTATCTGAAGATGGTCTCTATTCTCAAAAAGCACCATATCCGTTATGTGCTGCTCAACGGCGGAAACGGAACCATGGATACTTGCGGAAAGCTTTATCGCGCGGCGCGCAGCGAAGATATCCGCGTGATCGGTATTCCCAAAACGGTGGATAACGACATCGCCATCACGGACCACTGCCCGGGTTACGGCAGCGCCGCGCGCTTTTTAGCGCAGACTACGGCGGAGATCGTGCAGGACGTGCGTTCCATGCCGATCCATGTCTGCATTATTGAGGCTATGGGCCGCAACGCGGGCTGGATTACCGCCGCTTCTGTCCTGGCAAGACAAAAAGGGCAAAAAGGACCGGATCGGATCTATCTACCGGAATTCTCTTTCGACGAAGAGGCGTTTCTTGCGGATACTCAAAATCTGTTTACAAAGCACGGCTGTGCCGTTATCGTGGCAAGCGAGGGACTCAAAAAGGCGGACGGCTCCCCGATTGTTCCCCCAATTTTGCAAAGAGGCAGGGACACCTACTTCGGCGACGTTGGCGCTTACCTAGCGGAGCTGGTGATTAAAAAGCTTGGCATCAAGGCGAGAAGTGAAAAGCCAGGCATTCTCGGCAGAGCCTCGGCGCTGTGCCAGTCCACGGTTGACCGCGACGAGGCGGTTCTGGCGGGCGAAATGGCGTGCAAAGCGGCTCTGGAGGGCAGGACGGGAATCATGATTGGATTTGAACGGGTCGAAACCTCGCCCTATTCCATCCGGGTCATCGAAATCCCGGTGGAGGAAGTCATGATGCATGAGCGCCCCATGCCGAAAGAGTTTATCTCCGAAGAGGGGCTTGGCGTTACCGATCGGTTTATTGAGTGGTGCCGGCCGCTGATCGGCGGGGATCTGCTGGATTTTGCCTGGTTCGGCGACTGATACCGCGGCGAAGGTTGTGCTTAGGCCCGCTTCACGTGGCAATACTGGAAGGAGACAAAGAATGAGAGATATTTTCATTAACCTGAAACGGTTTGACGTCCCCAGAGAAAAGGGCGGCGTTTGCCCCTCGGAACAGCCGGGGAAATGGATCGAAGGAGTCATGAAAGACAGCGTGGAACTCGGAATCGGCTCTTTCCCGGGCGTAAACGTCGTTTATTTCGTGCCGGAGGCGTTAATCCTGCCGGCTCAGGAGGCGCTTGGCTGCTTCCCGGCGGAACGGCGGGGCCGGCTCTCGGTCGGCTGCCAGAGCGTGTTCCGCGACAATATCAAAAAGGGTAAGAATTTTGGCGCTTTCACGACGAATCTGCCGGCGGCCAGCGCCTATCAGATGGGATGCCGCTGGTCGATCATCGGGCACTCCGAAGAGCGGCGAGACAAGCAGGAGATCATCGGGGCTTTTCAGCCGGATTGGAATCAAAACGAATCTTCCCGCGAAAAATGCGCGGCGGCGGTGGATGGACTGATCAACCGGGAAGTCCTTTCCGCAATGGAGCAGGGGATGGACGTACTGCTCTGCATGGGAGAAACGGCCGAAGAGCGCGGCGGCGGCAGCATGGAGGAACAGCAGGACCGGGTCCGCGCGGTTTTATCCGCCCAGCTCACGCACGGCTTGAAAGGCGTTGCGGGTTATCTGCCGAAGCGGAAGGTCGCAATCGGTTATGAGCCGATCTGGGCAATCGGGCCGGGAAAGACGCCTCCTGGGGAAGAATATATCTCGTATGTATCGTCAATGATTAAAAGAATCGTGCGGGAACAGTTCGGCTTTGAGATTCCCGTGGTGTACGGTGGCGGTCTGAAGGAAGAAAACGCCGAGATACTCGGCGGAATCGAAAGCGTCGACGGCGGACTGGTGGCTTTGACCCGTTTTTCCGGTGAAATCGGATTTTTCACCGAGGATTTGAAAAAAATCGTGGAAAAATATCTTTCTGGCAACAGGAAAGGAGAAACAGCATGAAACTTGATTTTGAATATGGACAGGGGCTTATGTCCGCGAATTTACCGGATGATACGGACGTATTCATTCCCGGCGTGACGGTGCCCGACCCGCCGTATATCCCGGAGGACAAGCTGGTTGAGGCGACAAGGGAATCCATCCTTCACCCGATCGGCATGGAGCCACTTTCAGAGCTGGCCCATAAGGGCTCCAAAGTGACCATCGTGTTCCCGGACCGCGTCAAGGGCGGCGAGCAGCCGACCGCGCACCGCAAGGTCTGCATTCCAATCATTCTGGACGAGCTTTACAAAGCGGGCGTGGAGAAGAAGGATGTCCTCCTGATCTGCTCAAATGGACTGCACCGCAAAAATACGCAGCAGGAAATTTACAACGTGCTGGGGCCGGAGATTTTCCACCAATTCTGGTATACCCACCAGATCATCAACCACGACAGCGAGGATTACGACCATCTGGTCGACCTGGGCACCACGGACCGCGGCGATCCCGTTTTAATGAACAAATATGTCTATGACTCCGACGTCGCGATTCTGATCGGCCATACGCAGGGCAACCCGTACGGCGGCTATTCCGGGGGTTATAAGCACTGTGCGACCGGCATTACCCACTGGCGCAGCATCGCTTCCCACCATGTGCCGGAAGTCATGCACCGCGCGGATTTCACCCCGGTGAGCGGTCATTCGCTGATGCGCACCAAGTTTAACGAAATCGGCATGTATATGGAAAAATGCATGGGCAAAAAGTTCTTCTGCTGCGACGCGGTGCTGGATTCCAAATCCCGCCAGATCGAAATCAACAGCGGCTATGCGAGGGAAATGCAGCCCATTTCCTGGAAGACGGCGGACAAGCGCACTTATGTTAACTGGGCGGAGAAAAAGTACGATGTGCTGGTGTTCGGCATGCCCCAATTTTTCCACTACGGCGACGGCATGGGGACCAATCCGATCATGCTGATGCAGGCGCTGTCGGCTCAGGTGATCCGCTTCAAGCGTATCATGAGCGACCACTGTGTTATCATCTGCTCCTCCATCTGCAACGGATATTTCCACGAGGAGCTCTGGCCGTACCTGCCGGAACTTTATAAAATGTTCCAGCACGACCATATGAACACGCTGGCCGACATGAACCGCTACGGCGATTATTTTGCGACCAATGAGGAATATATCCGCAAGTATCGCTTCTGCAACGCTTTCCATCCGTTCCACGGCTTCTCGATGATGAGCTGCGGGGACATCGCGGAGCAGAACACTTCCGCCATCTACCTTGTGGGGGCGCAGGAGCCGGGCATCGCAAGGGGAATGGGGCTAAAAACCCGCGCTACCTTTGAGGAAGCCCTTGCCGACGCTGAGAAGAAGTACGTCGGCGGCCATCCGAATATTCTGGCGCTCCCGCAGACGTTCAAGATTGCTTCCGTCCATCTCTGCATGAAGGATGAACCCTATGATGGGACCAATGGACATGCGGACTGCGGATTTAAGCTCTAAGAACTGATCTGGCAAAAATTTTCTTTTTAAAGAGGACTGCCTCCCGCGTCAAACGGGAGGCAGTCCTCTTTGCGGTTTATTAGCGGGCTGACCCTTTAATGGTCGTGCCTTAAATTCCGCCGCGGTAACTTGCTTCCGTATGGGCTATTTCCGACAGCCGTGGGGCGGCATACTCGAAGAAGCGGCGTAAACCCTCGCAGTAATAATTTTCCAGACGACCGTCGACTGTCTGCCAGTCCCGTTTGCATCCGCCGAAACAGATTGGAAGCCATTTGCATTCCGCGCAGGCGTCCGGTTTTTTTCGTCCGTCGCTCTGAAACCGCTCTGCAAGAGCGCACTGACCGGCGTCGGCCAAAGAGATGTCGACCAATTTTCCCAGCCGCCACTCGTCCAGAACATAAAAGTCGCACGGGTACAGGCTGCCGTCGCTTTCCACTACAAAGTAGCCGCCGCAGGAGCCGGAGGTGGCGCAGGAGCCGGAAGGCAGCCCCATCATCAGATGAACGTAGTCGTCGAAGAGCCGGATGCTGACATACTGCCCGCTTTTCCAATCCAGGTACCAGGCGTCGAACAGGCCGCAGAGGAATTTGCCATAGGCTTCCGGCAGGAGCGAATAGGGAGCTTTTCCCCTCTCCTTTTTTAACGGATCGAGGCACGGAATGAATTGAAGATAATTTACTCCAAGCTTTTTCAGCGTATGGTAGACTTTTTGCGGACTGCGGGCACACTGCCCCGTCACAACGCAGAGAAGATTGACCTCCACCTGATTTTTTTGCAGGAGATGCAGAACCTTTGTAACCCGGTTCCAGGTCCCTTCGCTTTCACGGTCTTTCCGGTACAGGTCGTGAATCTCTTTGATTCCGTCCACGGAAAGGCCGACCAGAAACTGATGTTCCCGAAGAAAAGCCGCCCACTTCTCATCTAAGACCATTCCGTTGGTCTGGATTGCGTGACTGACCCGGATGCCGGGCCGCGCGTATTTCTTTTCGGCAGCCACAAATTTTTGAAAAAAGTTCAGGCCTGCCAAAGTAGGTTCTCCACCCTGAAAGGCGAAGGAAATTGCTCCGCCCGGTCCCACGGCCTCGAAGGCGGATTGGATCAGGCGCTCCGCCGTTGCCTCGGACATGAGCCCCATGCTTTTGACGGAACGGTTCCCGGAGACGTCGTCGTAAAAGCAGTAGCGGCAGCACAGGTTGCACAGGCTGGAGGCGGGTTTGATCAGCAAACTGACGTTTTTCAAAGCGAATTACCCCTTTGCGTTTTGAACCAGTGATTGAATTTCAGAAATGTTTTCCATGCTTGAAATGGTAAGGATCAGATTTTGGTTCAAGTAGATTGCCGCGCCGCCGGGGATTCTGCGGACGGCCTTCATATCGGAAAGCGGGAAGGAGATGCAGTAAACCGAACCGACCGCGACCATTTGCCCTTTGGCTTTATCGAGGTATATTTTGATTTTTCCATCCGGGAAATACGGACGAAGCTCCCGTGCGTCCCTTCGGATACGCCGACCGATCAAAGGGGAGAAAATCCGAATGTAGTGAAAGTTTAACAGGACAGCCGCCGCCACGGCCGTCAGAATGGAAAGGACACGTCCGCTTGATATGGCGTAAGCGAGAAGAAAACAGGAGGCGGCGAGCAACAGGATGGTCAGCGGCGTCCATGCCAGCTTCGTCGTGAACATCCGCCGGAATGCGCTTTGCTGGTCTTTTAGGTAGGAGTCTTCGTCATAGGAAAATTCCGCAAGGACCCGCGCGTCGGGGGGAATCGAATCACGGACGGCTTCGCTGCCGCGCAGACTGACTTGAATCGCCGCTTGGCGGAGCCTTTCCGCAAACCCTGCGCGCTGCGGTTCGCTTCCGAACGCAGAATAGGGGACAATATCGAAAACCGATTGACTTTTGCCCAAGGATAGAAGATAAGCGTTGGTCTTGTTGTCAGTTACCCTGATCTGTGTGATTTCGCAGGAATTTGAATAGGAACCGAATTGTATGGAGATGGTTTCATCTTCTAGCTTCAGGGTGTGGAGCTTCCAGAATTCCTCCGAAATCCTTCCTTTGGAACGAAGCATGGAAAGGTATTTTTTGGCGCGGGGACGCGTGCTGAAAAAATTAAGCAGGGAGAGCCCTGTCAGAGAAACGGACAAGACCAGCAGACCGGCAATACCTGCCGCGGAAGGTGTGGAGGACAGAAGCAGATAGATGACGAACAACGTTTGTCCAGCCGTGCTGAACAAAAACAGAAACAAGGGAACGGGCCTTTTCCGTTTTTGCTTTAGCTGTTGTTCCAGAACGGTAATATATTCTTCTTCAGAGACTTTATAGTTCATCAGAGCCTGTTATCCTCCAATTAAAAAAATTGCCGTATTCCCCGTTCTCATTCGGAATACGGCGTTTATCTATATTCTATTATATATAAAAGCTTTCCCGAGTGCAAGATGTGAGACTGCACCGGGATTTTTTAGAAAACAGGGAACAGGATTCTCTGTGTGCGCTGAAGAGCTTCCCGTGAGGGAAGAAGGAGAGCTCCCGGCCTTTTGGCCGGATCATGCCCCGGACCGGAGCAGCCGGTCCAGGGTTCGATGCACAGAAATCCCGGAATTCCGGGTTTGCTCCACAGAAGGAGATAGGGCGAGTCCTTTGTCTCTATGCGGATGAAACGCCCGGTTTTTAAATCCTCAAGCTGGACCCACTCGGATTTCAAAGGGTGAAAAAGAGCATTGCCGTTTTCAAACGTATGCTCCGCGAGGCGAAAAAGAGAGCCGCCGCCCGGCAGTTCAGGTTGCTGGAAGCGGACCGCATAATCCTCTGTCCTTTCTCCGGGAGAGAAAGGGCAGCGAAATCCGGTGTGGAATCCGAGCTGAACGGGCATGGGGCGCTCACTCAGGTTTACGGCTTTACAGGTGACGGTTACGGCGTTTTCTTCCAGTAAATAACGAGTCTCAAAAGAGAATCCCCAGGGCCATCGCTTTTCGTCTTCCCGCCAGCTTAGTCGGAACGTAAGAGACCTTTCACTTTGGTCAACCAGCTCATATTCCAGATCCCGCACAAAGCCGTGCTGATCCGCTTGGTATCGCCTGCCCCTGTCCTCAAACCACCCGCCTTCGATTTTTCCGCACCAGGGAAAGCAAATCGGCGAGCGCCGGGGCCAGATTTCCGGCGCTCCGTCCCAGAGGTAATTGCTTTTGGAATCCGAAGGGCTTCGAAGCGACCAGAGTTCTGCGCCGAGGGAGTTTACCGAAAGGGTAAGTTTTTCATTCTGAATGGTATAAAGCATGATATTTCCTCGTTTGCCGCATTTTAGAATGGCCCGTCTGCAAGACGGTGCTTATTTGCCGAGAATGCGGAACATTTGATTTTTATAGGCTTCCACGCCCGGCTGGTCAAACGGATTGACGCCGAGCATCTTGCCGGAGAGATAGCAGGCGAACGGGAAGAAATAAAAAAGCTGACCGAAGGTATCCTCGTCCAGGGCGGGTATGCTCAGGACCCCACAGGGAAACCGTTCGCTGTGGGCGGACACGGTGGCCTGAAACGCGGCCCGGTTGATCTCGTCGAAGTCCTTGCCGTCCAGGTAGCCGAAGGCATCGTCCACTTCGTCGGCCGGAAGAGCCGGGGAAGCTTCCCGCTTGCGCACCTCGAGAAAATTCTCGAACAGCACGGGAGTACCCTGCTGAATGAATTGGCCGATGGAATGCAGATCCTCGGAGAAACTGCCGATTACAGGATAAAGTCCTCTGTTGTCCTTTCCTTCACTTTCCGCAAAAAGCTGGGTCCACCATTTGGCGAAGCGGAATAGCCTTGGTTCGAAGAAAGACAGCATCTCGATGCGATATCCTTTCCGGTACATCCAATTCCTTACGGCGGCAAAGCGCAGCGCCATGTTGCTTTCAGCGGGCTCGTGCAGAAGCCGCTCTCTCATCCGATGCGCTCCTGCCGCGATGGCGCGCAGATCCAGCCCGGCAACTGCCGCCGGGAACAGGCCGATGGGGGTAAGAGCGGTGTAACGGCCGCCGACGTCCTCTGGGAACGGCAAAAACGTAAAGCCGTGTTTTGTGCAGAGCTGCTCTAAGTGACTGCCGCGTGTGCCTGTCGCGATCACCCGCTCCGCGTATTTCTCTCCGTACTGCTCTTTCAGAAAACTTCTAAGCGCGCGGAAAGCGATTCCGGGCTCAAGCGTTTCAAAGTTCTTGGCGATCACGTCGATATAGACCGATTTCCCCCTTAAATGGTTCAGCACTTCCTTGACACTGTGTGCGGAAATCGTATTCCCCGCCCAGATAATTTCCGTTCCGCTTTTGCTGCCCATTGCGCTCACCATGGCGCGGGCCGCCTGATTCGATCCTCCGATGCCGACGACGACAAGAGCGTCCGCATTGCGGTTCACTTTGCGGGCAAGTTCCTCATAACGGGCCAGCCAGGCGTCTCCGGCCCATTCGTCCACATCCAGCCAACCAAGGCTGTCTTTGTACTGCTTTTCACCTTTCCGGACGGCGTCCAGAATCCCTGCGTTTTCGCGCAGATAGGACGTCAGCTCCGCTTCCGGGAGCATTCCGCTTTTGTTGACAAGAGAATACGTAATTGTTTGGTCCATAGGTTTTTTCCTCCTTACTGTGGGCTTGTAACTTTATTTTGTCAGTGAAGTTCATCAAAATTCCGGATAAATACTTTTTCCTTAGCGGACATACTGTCGGGATAATTAACCAGAGCCGTTTCCGGCGGGATCATCACGCCGAGGCGAAGGGGGTCTTCGGTTCTTTCCATCCAGCCGTCCAACCGCCGCGCGAGTTTCTCCGCCGTTTCGGCAAAATCGGGATTCCCCATCAGGTTAATTCGCTCCATCGGATCGCAGACCAGATCAAACAGAAGCTCTCTGGGCTGGGGACGCTGGTAGTATCCCGCTTCGGTTCGAAGAGATTTGTCGGGGGAATCGTCGGTATTGGAGGGCATTGGCTTTTCATAGGAGCTGTACCTGCGGATGTACTTGAATCGTTCGGTGCGCACACAGCGTTTTGGTTCGTAGGCCACATGAAAGTTGACTTCCGAATAAACGCTGTCCCGGATGCTTTCCTTTTTGCCGTTTAAAACCGGAAGGAGGGAAATGCCCTGCAGCCCTTCCGGCTTTGGAACCCCGGCCAGCTCGCACAGAGTCGGGTACAGGTCCAAGTGGGAAACGAGGCAGTCCAGCGCGCGGCCGGCCATTTGATTTCCCTGATATTTCATAATCAGGGAAACTCCGATGCCGGTGTCGTAAAGGGTGCATTTCATTTCCGAAAACGCGATGCCGTGATCGGTCGTAAACAGAACCAGAGTATCCTTCTCCCGCCCGCTTTCCCGCAGAGCATCCAGCACAATGCCGGCAGCCTCATCGGCAATTTTCAGGCTTTCAATAAAGGCTGCCATGTCCATCCGATTTTCCGGCGTGTCGCAAATCGGAGGCGGAACCTGTACATACTGTGCTGCTTTCGGGTCGGGCACTTCGGGAAATACCCGGTGGGTGTTGAACAGCCCCATGGAAAGGAAAAACGGCTTGTCATGCGTGCCTTTCAGATAATCTGCCGCCGCGTGTGCATTGCCGAGATCGAAGACCTTCCAGTCCCGCTTGCACTTTCCCATAGAATAGTTTGCGTCACCCAGAATTTTCTGGTAGCCGAAAGCACGGGGATTCTCTCCCTCGTGCTGGATTCCGCACAGAGCGGTCTCAAAGCCGTTGATTCCCAGCCAGGCCGCCAGATGGTCTTCAGGGTGAAATAGCGAAAATCCGCGGTGCGCAAGACCCCACATGCCGTTGGTGTGGGGCATTTTTCCGGTTAGCAGGCCCGCCCGGCTGGGCGAACAGGTGGGGCAGGTGCAGTATGCCTGACGGAACAGAGTCCCTTCCTCTGCCAAACGCTGCAAATTGGGTGTAGGGAGTCCGCATCCATACGGCTGAATAAAACGTCCGGTATCATGAGTATGGAGATACAGTATATTCATTTATAAAATCCTTTCGAAGGTATCCTTACTGTTCGGTTAAAGTGAACGCCGCCGCTTTCAAAAGTGCGGCGGCGTTGATTAATCGCGATTTGTTTCTCCAAGGCTTTGTCGTGTTCCGGGTGGTTAGTCCCCGAAAACAAATTTGCGGTAAGCAGGCAAAACGGGATCCTTTGTTTCCTCCATGGATTTGAGAAGGTCCGCACGGAATTTCCCAATCTGCTCCCGATATACCGGATCGTTAATCAAATTATACAGCGCATTCGGATCCTTTGTAAAGTCATAGAATTCCTCGCGGCAACGGTAATCAAAGAAGCGTACCCGCTCGGCCACTTTGGAATCCGTTTCTCCGGCGGCTTTCATCGCCTTGTAGGTCAGGCCGGATTTGGATTCGTTCTTGTAAAGCCTTTCCCCGTTGGCCCAGGCGTTGAAAATGTAGCCGAAGTGCCGGCTCTGTATGCAGCGCATGGGGAAGGAATCTTTCGCATGCGTTGTGTTGAACTGGGTAAAGACCGTGTCGCGGTTCTCCTGCTCTTCTCCCAGAAGAAGAGACAGGTAGCTGCAGCCGTCCGTTTTCAACTCTCCCTCCAAACCCAGAGCTTCCAAAATGGTAGGAGTATAGTCGATACCGGAAATGTAATCCTTACGGTTCCATTCGCCGGCTTTGAAGTGTCCCGGCCAGCGTGCGATCAGCGGAGTCTTCGTGCTGTTCAGGTAGCAGTTGGCTTTGGAAAACGGAAACGCCATGCCGTTATCACTCATAAAAATGATTAGCGTGTTGTCCGCCTGGCCTGCCTCGTCCAGAGACTTGAGAACATTTCCCATCGTCTCGTCGCATCGGTGGCAGCTCGAATAGTATTGTGCGAGTTCTTTGCGCACATCGGGCAGGTCTGGCAGGAATCCTGGAACCCACGCTTCCTCCGGCCTGTAATAGCGCGACGCATAGGTGTGGTAGCCGTAGAACCGCGTCAGCTCGTCATCGCTCCCGGCGAAGGGGCGGTGCGGGTCGTGGGAATTGGCCATCAGGAAGAACGGTTTCCCGCTCTCCTTTGCGCGGCGGAAGAATTCAGCCGAATCACGCCCGTAAATGTAGGGGCTTCGGCCGTTGCCGTTCTGCGGATTGAAGACGTCGTCGCAGAAATCCCAGGCAAATTTGTACTCCGGCTGACAGTGTTCCACTTTGCCGATAATGCCGTTGTAATATCCATGTTTCCGCAAGATCTCTGTCAGCGTTGTCACGTCCTCGCGGATCGGATCGAATCCCAACGCGCCGTTGTGGTGAGGATAAAGTCCGGTCAGCAGGCACTGCCGCGACGGTTGGCAGACCGCAATAGTCACATGCGCGTTGTCGAACCGGATTCCTTCCGAAGCCAACCGGTCCAGGTTGGGGGAGATATTGTCCACCGGGCAGCCGAAGCACCCGATGGTGTTATAGTTCATGTCGTCCGCCAGCATTAAAAGAATGTTAGGTTTTGTGTTTGTATTCATGAGTGGGTTCCTGTTCCTCCTTTGTGTTGCGTTTTTCGTTATTTTTTGAAAGAACAAATATTGCAATTAAAATAAGAAGAAGGGCAACACAGACCGGGTGTTGAAAAAATCCGAGCCAGTTGCCCTTCAGCACAACCATGCTGTTCCTCAGATAGGCTTCTGCCATGGAACCGAGTATCATGCCGAGCAAGCTGTGAAAGAAAGGATCATTGCTGCTGTAAGTGCAAGGGATAATATTCTTTCATTGATTTCCTCTCCTTTTTTCATGAAATATGAAAACGTTTTCATTGTTAACTTAAAAGGTTTTTATCGCTAATAATAGTATAAACTTTTCAATATCTTGATGTCAATTACTATAAACGTTAATATAATAGAAAATTTTTGCACCAAATAACTAAATAAATCGTAAGTATTATTAGATTAAAAATAGAAACGTTTTCATAAAAACTGCAATACTTCTTATTAAAAGATAAAAAGCTACCTTCCATCTTCGAGATGATAAACCGGCGGGACGCAGATCTTTTCTTGCCCGTTGGAGTCAATCTTGCCGTTGATTTTTTTGTAGAGATGTTCCGCCAGGATGATTCCGATTTTTTTAGAGTCCCGGATCATGCACGGGATGGAAACACCGAGCTTATTCAGCGTATCCTGCTCCGCAAAACCGACCATATCCACTTGATGGAGCAATTTTCTGTCGCGTTTATTCATCAACATGACGGCAGATTCGAGAAAATTTGCTCCGTAGAAAATTAACGCCGGGTGCTTTCTGTTTCTTATGTCTTCCTGAATCTTGTGAATCGTGCGGTCCATATTGTCGATGACGGCACAGTTGTAAACATGGTGAAGGTCAGAAGCGTCGCGCCCCGCGTCTTCGAAGGCCTGCTCGGTTCCCTTGGTCATCATCTGAATACTGGATGCCTGTTCAAAACCATACATGGCATAAAGTGGACGGCATTCGTATTTTTTTACGGCAAAGCTGATGAGAGTATACGCGATCTGATCATAGTCTCCTGTGATCACGGCATCGCAGCCGATGTCATAATACCGGTCAAACAGAACTATGTTTTTGAAATTCTGGGCGACGGACCGCAGATAAGCGGTATTCTGGCCGATCGGCGCTATAATCAGCCCGGCGACTCCCTGACTGAGCAGTTCCCTGACGATAAACCGTTCCTTGTCTCCGTCGTTGTCACTCCTGCAAATAAAAGTGACATATCCGCGCTCATAGAAATAGTCGCTGACAACCGCGCAGACATCACCAAAGAAAAATTCCGTATGAGGGATGACGATTCCGATATTTTTCGAATGCCCGCGTTTTAGACTCTGGGCAAAGACATTTGGCTCATAGTTCATTTCCCGAATTGCATTCTTAATATTGTAAGCAGTCAGGGGGCGGACGCTTTTGGGGTTTTCCAGGTACCGTGACACGGTACTGATAGAGACCCCCGCTGCGGAGGCAACTTCACGAATTGTTACTTTTTTAGACAAAATATCACGTTCCTTTTCTTTCGAATGCAGCAAATTTTCATTTCCAATCCCTATTATTACTCTTCCTGGGCACTGCTGTCAACCGGAAAGGCCTGTACACTGCGTCGTGTTAATGATAACGCAAATTAGTTGTTATAATACATAAAAAATTGCGTTTATTAATAGAAAAACTTGCAAAAATTTTAAAATGATCTTGACGAAACCCCTAGAATGGCATAAACTCATGTTAAAAGAAGTGTTAACATTAACGCAATAGAAGGGATGGAGCAAATCGATGCCGGAGGCACAAACTGAGATGGATGGTTTTGAGGTGCTGATTTTTTGCAGCGATCAACATACGGCGGGCGTGGCGGGTTTTATGGGGGATCGCATAGCCCGCACGCCACATTTGGACGCCATAGCCAGTCGTGGCATCGTTTTTGAAAATGCCTATACGTCCTGCCCGCTCTGTGCGCCGGCCCGTGCTTCGTTTATGACAGCCAGGGTCCCTTCCCGGATTGGAATGTTCAATAACTCCTGTGATTTTCGCAGCAGCGAAGTCACCTTTGCCCATCTTCATGCGATGAAAGGGTACGACTCGGTTTTGATTGGGCGGATGCACTTCAATGGGATGGATTTTTTTCACGGCTTCACCAAACGAGTCAGCAAGGATATTACCGGCAGCTACTGGGGATTCAGCGCTGAAAACCGTGCCGATCTGAAAAATTATGCCAGAAGTATGCGGCAGGAGAGCTGCCTGGAACTGCTTGGAAGCGGAGACACACCGGTACGGGAGTATGATCGCCGGGTCGTTGCCAACGCGATGGAGTACCTTGCGCATGACTATGAAAGACCTCAGCTTATGGTAGTCGGAACCTATGGTCCCCATTTTCCCTATGTGGCCGATGGCGCCCGGATGGAGAAATACAGGGAGGCCCTGCGCGGGGTATACCGGGAAAGCAGGCCGGATTTTACAGTTCCGCCCCTTCTGAACCGGGTGCAAAAAGCGTCAGCGGAGGATATTATTGAACTGCGTGCCGCTTATTATGCCCTGGTGGAAGAGATGGACGATGAAGTCGGGCAAGTCTATCTAGCGTTTCAAAAATATCTTGTACGCCGGGGCAGACCAGGAATTTTTATCTATATGTCGGACCACGGGGATCAGCTCGGATATAAGGGACTGTACGGGAAACAGACTTTTTTCGAAAGATCAGTGAAAATCCCCCTCGTCTTTTCTATGAGTGGCGTTGGCCCTCGAAGAGTGCGGGAGTCAGTCAGCATTATGGATGTCGGGCCGACCCTGTGCAGCTTAAATGGAACGGAGAATTATCCGGATGCGGACGGGAAGAGCTTTGCTGCCGCTCTGGACGGAATCGAGATGCCCGGCCGCTCGGCGGTGTCAGAATTCTATGATATGCAGGACAATCGGTGCCTTGTTGGCCGAATGCTTCACCGCGAACACCGAAAACTGATTTGCTACGATGCGTATCCGGAACAGGATATGCTTTTGGATACGGAACAAGATCCGGAAGAAGAAGAAAATCTGGTTTCCGTGGAACCGGGGCTTTATCGGGAGATGAAAGCAATTTTGGATTCCTCTCCTGTGGCACCGGACAATAGAGCTGATTTCCGCGATTGCCTTTTAAAACACCGGATCCTCGCTCAATTGGGAGCGAAGCACCCCGAATGGAATCCTTATACCTATATCGCATCGGAAGCGGTGCGGGACATCTCAAGTTCCTGTAAACGCTCCGGCTTAAAATCAACAAAGTGATGGCAGGAGGAAGGAAATGTCACATATAACGATCAAACAGATTGCCGCTGAAGCCGGTGTTTCCATCGGAACCGTGGACCGCGTCCTGCACAACCGGGGGCGGGTGTCAAAGGAGAAGGCGGAATTAATTTTGAATATCTGCAGGCAATGCGGCTATGAGCAGAACGTTGTGGGCAGAGCCATGGCAATGCAGAGAAAGCAACAGACGGTCGCGGTTGTAATTAATTCCAAGGACAGGAACAGCTTTGCCGCCAAGGTTTATGAAGGAATTGAAGCAGCAGAGGAAAAAATTAAAGATTATAACGTTACTTTTCTTTATCGCGATGTGGTCCAGAATACGGTAGAAGAACAGATTGCAATTTTGAATTCTCTTGAAGAAGAGAATCTGGCGGGCTTGATCATCAAGCCGATCGATACGCCGATGATCCGCTTTCGGCTCAGCCGCTTTGCCGACAAAGGCACTCCGATTGTTCTGTGTACATCAGATATGGAATCGGTGAAAAAGCTCTGCTATGTGGGTCAGAATCACTATCGGGACGGCAGGCTGATGGCAAATACCCTGTCGAAGCTGTCTGGGGAAGCACTGCACATCCTTATGATTGTTGGCCCTCTTCAAACCAGTGCCCGCCGAGCCAGAATTGACGGCTTTCTTTCCTATATGCAGGAGCATCAAAGAAATTACGAGATTAGCGGGGTTTGTGAAGTCAGCTATCAGCAGGAAGAAGCCTATCGAATGACTCTGGAAACCCTGAAAAAATATCCGATGGCAAATGCTTTGTATATCAATTCGCCGGATGTTGCAGTCTGCTTAAAGGCACTGAAGGATTACGGAGAGTTTCGCGGACTGCGGTTCAGCTTTGGGCATGTGGAAAAAGTCGGGCCGTTCATTCAAAACAGGGAACTGGATTTTGCAATCAGGGAGGTTCCGTTTCAGCATGGGTATCGGGCGGGCGAGGCCATGTTTCGGTATTTGCTCAATAAGGAAATTCCGGCCATGGAAAGCTGTGTATTCAGAGGGGAAGTCCTCTTTGAAGAGAACAGCAGTCTTATTTAGAACTCTGGCGTGCGTTTGCGCGTTAGAATAGACCATTTTTTTCATTAAAGGAGGAGTTTGGATTGAAAAAGAAATTTCTTGCACTGGCACTTGCGTTTTGCTGCACCCTGGGTTTGTCCGCCTGCGGCGGTACCGGATCTGGGTCCGGAGCGTCGCAAGCAGCTTCCGGTAGCGGCGCTTCATCCGCTGTAAAATACCCTTCCGGAAATACCCTAAACCTCATTATTCCGGTGAAAGCCGGCGGAAACATGGATATATTGGGCCGCACGGCGGCCAAATATCTAGGCGATGCCATGGGGGTTAATGTTGTCGTTTCGAATATCGCGGGAAATGGCGGAGTCGTGGCGGCGACCCAATATCTTGGCGAAAAGGCGAATACCAATACGGTCATTTTCCTTCCGGCCAACATTTTTACCGTTTCTCCACTTTACAGCAAGGTAAAGTACAGCCTCGATGACTTTGCTCCGATTGCCGCCTATAATTCCGAGAAAAACGGAGTATTCGCGATGTCGGGCGGATTGATCAAATCATTTGACGATCTAAAAAAGTGGGCTCCCGACAAGACGCTTCTTTTCGGCAGCGGCGGACAGGGAGTTGCAAACTATCTGATGCAGGCTTCCCTGTATCACGATCTGGGACTCAAAGCTAAGACAGTTCCTCACAATTCCGCTTCCGAAGGGTTGGTCAATGTGATTGCCCACACGACAAACCTGACGCTTTCCTCTTTAAACCTGGCGGAACAGTATGTGAAAAAAGGTTCTTTGATTCCGCTGTTCACCTACGAAAAGGAAGACTATACTTATGCGAATGGGACGGTGGTCCCCTCACTGTACAAACTGACAGGGAAGGACTACGACATTCCCAGTCTGCAATTCTTCGCGGTGCGTGCCGGGACCGACCAGAAAATTGTGGACTATCTGCATGAAAAATTCCAGGAGGCTTTCTCAAACCCGGATTTTAAGAAGGAGTTCATAAAGGACGGAGGGGACGCGGATAAGCTCAAGGAGCTGTCTGCCATGTCCGGCAGTGATGTAAAGTCTATGATTGATACGAATGCGAAAGTGGCTAAATCCCTGTACGAAAAGTCCGCAAGTTAATCCGGCGTCTTAATGATACCTGATCCCTTAGAAAGGATTTCGGCTGAACACCGGCTCAGGGAATAAACTTTGGGCCGGTGTTCCCACTTTGGAGGAATTACATGTGAAAATCAAGGTACATACAAACCTGTGGGCTGGAATTCTCAGCGTCGCGTTTGCACTGGCAATTTGGATTGCCATGCCGTACCAGATTGCGGCGGGCGGGGACTCTGTAGCCACGAATCCCAGACTGTTTCCCCAGATCTTTTGCGTCTTGATCGGAATTCTGGGAGTCATACTGATTGTAAGCAGTCTGGCACTGCACCGGGAAGATGTAAAGGAATACGATCTGAAAATTGAAGGCAAGCAGCTTTTATACTATGGAATGATCGTAGTTTACGTTTTATGCATCAGTCAGTTTGGATTTCTAATTCCTTCCGGCGCATTCGCCCTGCTTACGCTGATCTATTACAGGTGCCGTAAGCCGTTATACTACATCATTACCATCAGCTTCGCCGTGGCCCTGTATCTGATTTTCACCTATGTGCTCGGCGTGCGTTTCCCGTAAGGAGGAGTTGGAATGGAAGCAATTCTAGCAGGTCTGAGCCAGGCTTTTTCAATTGGCAACTTTATCTCCATGGCCATCGGTATGGCGGCGGGCATCGTCTTTGGCGCGGTCCCGGGGCTTAACGCCAATATCGGCATTATTCTGTGCCTGCCCTTTACTTATGGAATGCAGCCGATCCCGGCGATGCTCCTTCTCTTAAGCGTTTTCTGCGGCGCCAGTTTCGGCGGATCGATTTCAGCCATCTTGATTGGAACGCCGGGGACCAACAACGCGGCCATGACCGTGCTGGACGGTTACCCCATGGCACAGAAAGGGCAGCCATTCCGCGGGATCGTTACCGCGCTGGTGGCATCAACGATCGGCGGGGTGGTAAGCGCTCTGGTCCTGCTTTTGGCCGCGCCGTTTGTTTCTGCCGTGACCATCAAGTTTGCGCCGCCGGAGTTGTTCACCGTTTCAGCTTTCGGCCTTTCGATCATTGCTGCGATCAGCGGTAAAAACTTCTGGAAAGGTCTTCTGAGCGGCAGCGTCGGCGTGCTGGTTTCCTTGATCGGATTGGATTCCCTGACTGGTAAATCCAGATTTATTTTTGATGATTTCAGCCTTATGAACGGACTGAGCCTGGCTTCTGTGCTGATGGGCATGTTCGCCCTGGTGGTGATCCTTGAAAAGGTGAAAGATATCCTGAGCGCGGACGCAGCGGATGCGGGTCAAAAGGCCGTTCAAATGAAGAAAAGCAAGACTGACAGGTTTACTGGTGCGGATTTTAAACTCTGCATGCCGCATATTATCCGTTCCACGCTGCTCGGCATCGTCATTGGCGCAATCCCCGGAGTGGGGGGTGGCGTGGCTTCCGTTATTGGCTATGACACTGCCCGGCGCACCAGCAAAAACCCTGAGGAATTCGGCACCGGGCGCATTGAGGGTGTGGCTGCCTCCGAAGCGGCCAACAATGCCGTTACCGGTTCGGCTCTGATTCCAACCCTGACACTTGGTGTTCCCGGCGCTCCGGCAGCGGCCACGCTGATGGCGGCTTTCATGATTCACGGCCTGACCCCCGGCCCTTTGCTTTTCAGCGAGGACGGGCCCACGGTCTATGCCATCCTGATCGGCTTGGTGATTGCTAATCTTCTCATGCTGGTGATTGGCCGTGCTCTCAATTCCGCGTTTATCAGTATTATAAAAGTACCGCTGGAGATTCTGGTTCCAGCGTTGGCAATGACCTGTATCGCGGGCGCCTATTCTGATTCAAACAGCATGGTAAACGTGTATACCCTCATGATTTTCGGCCTCCTTTCCTACATTTTCTCACTGGTTAAAATTCCGTCGATTCCGCTCATTCTGGGCTTTATCCTTGGCCCGCTGACCGAATCTAATCTGCGCAAGTCCCTTGTGATGTCGGACGGCAGCTTCATGATCTTTCTTCAGCGCCCCATTTGCGTGTTCTTTATCCTACTGACAATTGTCTTTGTGATTTGCCTGAAATTTGATGTAAAAGATTTTATGAAATCGTGCTTTAAGAGAAAAAGAAGTGCTGTTCAGTAATATATCCATTATGTAAATGATGAAATGCTGATGATGGAGTTATAAAAAGGCTTCACAAAGCGTTGTCTGGAAAATAGAGTACCCCTTTCTGTAGTTTTTTTCTACTGAAGGGGGTGCTTTTTTGATGTGCTGTTATTGGCGGATTTGCGTGAATTCACTTCGTGCCGAATTATTTCAGTTCCTAGTAAACGTAATCCGACAGAAATTCAACAGTCTAATTTCACAAATTTCGAAAGTAGATTGGTCAAAATAGTCCAATTGACAACCATAAAAACGTGTGATATAGTAATTTCAACATAAATTTTATATATAGAGTATAAATTCTATATATGGAATAGAGGTGCACATGATGCTGTCAAAACAACAACAGGAACTTCAAAATAAACTTTCTTCTTACAGTTCGATGAAAGTTTTACAAATTTTACTTGCGCTTTCCGCCACCAATAAATATATGGGGATCAGCGAGGTAACGGATATCACCGGCCTCAGCGGAAGCACGCTGCACAGAATTCTTCAGGAGCTTTTAGAGTGCGGCTTTGTGACAAAAGACGAGCAGCAGAAAAAGTACCGGATCGGCTTTGAATCCATGGCTTTAGCCGAGCATATGAAAGCTGCGAATTATCTGCTGGAGGCGGCCAAAGATGAAATGCACCGTCTGAATGAGATAACGAAAGAGACGGTCAATCTAATTGTCCGGGACGGCTGCCAGGCGGCTTATATTGGAAAAATGGAAGCGAAAAACCAGATCGCAATGCGTTCCAAAATCGGGTGGAAAATCCCTCTGTATTGTACGAGCGGCGGGAAACTCCTGCTGGCTTATCAGGATGAAAAGTGGCTGGAAAATTATTTAAGCTCCACTCCGTTGGAGAAGTATACCGACTATACGATCGTGGACAAAGCGGCCTTGATGCAGGAGCTTGTCAATATCCGGAAGGAAAACTTTGCGATTGATAATCAGGAGCACAACCCGGACGTGATCTGTATTGCCGCGCCGATTTTTTCCGATAACCATGAAATTCTCGCCACCATTGGCGTTGCGGCACCGAATTACCGGTTTTCTCTCGAAAAAGCCCTTTCTTACAAAGAGGCGGTCATTAACGCGGGAAATGCGGTTTCTGAAAAAATAGCAAAATAATGTTTCCCATTTTTGAAGCTTGCACAGGGAGGAAAGAACGATGGATTTAACTTACAAAGATTCCAAATACCGCAGTGCGCACGTCGTCAACGGTATCAGTATGGCGGGGCCGCGGGCACATTTGCGCGGAATGGGACTTCTAAACGAAGAACTGGCCCAGCCGTTTATCGGAGTTATCAATACTTACAATGAAATGCATCCGGGCCACGTGCATCTCAACCGGATCGGTGAATTTGTAAAAGCGGGGGTGCGTTCCGCCGGAGGAGTTCCGTTCGAAATCAATACCATCTCAATCTGCGACGGGTTTGCACAGGGCCATGTCGGAATGTGCAGCGTTCTTCCAAGCAGAGAAGTCATTGCAGATTCCATTGAGGTTTATGCAAACGCCCACCAGTTGGATGGTCTGGTGCTGATCGGCGGTTGTGACAAAATTGTTCCCGCCATGCTGATGGCGGCTCTCCGTGTTAATATTCCGGCAATTATTGTAACTGGCGGACCGATGCTTCCCGCCGAATACAAGGGGAAAAGCTATGCCACTTATGAGCTGAAAGAAATGGCAGGGCAACTGATGCGCGGTGAGATTTCGAAAGAAGAGTACGAATACATGGAAGGACTGATGTCGCCGGGGCCCGGTTCCTGCGCCATGATGGGGACCGCGAACAGCATGTCGATCGTCGCGGAAGCGCTGGGCCTTACCATGCCGGGATGCGCCTGTGCCCATGCGGTTATGGGGAAAAAGAACCGGATTGCAAAACAGAGCGGGTATGAGATTGTGCGGCTGGTTGAAAACAATATCCGCCCGAGAGACATCGTTACGCAAAAAATGATGGATTTAGCCGTAACAGTCGCAATGAGCGCAGGCGGATCAACCAACCTGAGCCTTCATATGCCGGCAATCGCACGGGAAGCGCATCTGCATATGACGCTGGAAGATATTGAACGGATTTCCTCATCCACTCCGTATCTTGCTAAAATAAAACCTTCCGGCAGCTATACATTGCTGGATCTGGACCGTGCAGGCGGAGTCGGCGGCATGATGAGGGAACTGGAACCGCTGCTGGATTTGGAGCAGATGACGGTAAACGGCAAAACACACCGTGAAAATGTTGCACAGGTCATGGAACGTGACAGCAACGTGATACATACGATTGAAAACGCTTACAGCAAACAGAGCTCGCTGGCTGTTCTGCATGGAAACCTCGCTCCGGATGGATGTGTGGTCAAACAGACCGCGGTGAGCCCAAAAATGCGCCAGCATACCGGGCCGGCGCGCTGCTTTGAATCGGAGGAAGACGCCGTCAAGGCAATTTATGGGCAAACGGTTCAGCACGGCGACGTGATCATCCTCCGCAATGAAGGTCCGCAGGGAGGACCCGGAATGCGGGAGATGCTGACCGCTACGGCTGCTCTGGTGGGCATGGGGTATGCTGAGTCGGTCGCACTCGTAACGGATGGACGTTTCTCCGGCGCAACGCGCGGGCCATGCATCGGGCACGTTTCTCCGGAAGCCTCCCGCAGGGGGCCGATCGCTGCTGTGAGGGACGGCGATATCGTCGAAATTGATATCGCGGCCCGGACGATTAACGTCAGGCTGAGCAAAGAAGAGATTGCGCAAAGGCTGGCTCAGCTTCCGCCATACACGCCGAAAATCACCGAGGGGTATCTCGCACGCTATTCGCGAGAAGTCTCATCCGCTAACGAGGGAGCAATTTTAAAATAGTTTGCTTGATTAATATAAGGGGGAAATGCATTGGCAAAATCCGTGACTATGCGTGGAATAAGCGCACCGGTTCTGACTCCGTTTTACAAAGACGGCACCGTAAACTGTGAAGAGTATAAGAGGTTAATCCGCTACATTACTACGAACGGCGTCGATGGGGTTTTCATTTGCGGCACTACGGGAGAATTCGTGAACCTTACGATCCGCGAGCGCAAGCAGCTGCTGACCGCCGCGATGGAAAGCGTTAAACCGGAGACACATGTTCTGTTCAATACTACGGCGATGAACCTGGAGGAAACGAAGGAACTGCTCGATTGGTCGGCAAAATGCGGAGCGAACGCGGTTTCGTTTACAGCTCCCTACTATCATAAATATGATCAGAAAGCTTTGATTTCATATTTTCAGAAAGCCACGCGGCTTGCGGGGGAACAGCCCGTTTATTTATATAATATGGCTGGAATGACGCATAACCCGATTACTCCGGCCGTTCTTAAATCTGTCGCGGAAAGCTGCCCGAATCTTCGTGGCATTAAGGACAGCAGCATGGATTTTATGGTTCTGCTTAATTATCAGTGCGCGATTGAAGACAGTTCCTTTGAAATTATTACCGGAAACGACGCGCAGGTGCTGACCGCGCTTCAGGCCGGCGCTGCCGGCGGCGTAATTGCCGCGGCGAGCGTGTTCCCCGCGCTTTGCGCCGAGATTTGGGACAAGTTCCAGAAAGGCGACTTGGAAGGCGCGCGCCGGGCGCAAACGAAAGTGCTGAAGCTGAGGGAGCTTTTCCGGGCCGTCATGCCGGTCATGTCCCATAAGAAAGTTCTGGAGATGCAGGGGTTCCAGATGGGGCCCGCCCGTTACCCATTCCGTGATCTGACGGAAGAGGAAAGCAAGCGGGTTGAACAAACCATACATAACTTGGGTCTGATGTAAGCTTCAAGGGGGAGACCGCAATGCAGTTTACATTCCGTTGGTATGGCCGGGACGACCCGGTTAAACCGGAAGATATTCGGCAGATTCCCGGGGTATCGTCCGTGGTCAGTGCTTGTTATGACGTCCTTCCCGGAGATGTCTGGAATGCAAAAAGTATCGAGACAATCCGAAGCGATGCGCTGGATTACGGCCTTGGATTTGAAGTCGTGGAAGGGCTGCCGGTTCATGAGAGCATTAAACTGGGGGATTCCTGCAGGGATCGGTACATTGAAAACTATATTAAAAATTTACGCATGCTTTCGGAGCATGGCATCCGGGTGATCTGCTACAACTTCATGCCGGTCTTCGGGTGGATTCGGACTTGCCTGGACAGACGTCTCCCGGATGGTTCCCGGACGCTGTCTTTTTCAGAAACTGAACTGAAGACGATTGATCCGGCTCAAAAAGAGCTGAGCCTTCCCGGATGGAGCTTTTCCTCACAAAGAGAAGAAATGGCTTCCTTGATGGAACGTTACCGCACGTTGGGGGTACAGGGGATGTGGACAAACCTCCGGTATTTTCTTGAGGCGGTTGTTCCAGAGGCGGAAAAGTGCGGAATTGCTCTGGCAATTCATCCGGACGATCCCCCGTTGCCGGTTTTCGGTCTTCCGAGAATTGTGTCTTCGGAGGAAGATATTGAGTGCCTTGCGTCTTTGGTCGACAGTCCCTGTAATGGCATTACTCTTTGCACGGGTTCTCTGGGCAGCGGGCGTCAAAACAACCTTGTGAAAATAGCGTACCGCTTTGCTTCGGAGGGCAAAATCAAGTTTGTCCATGCGCGCAACGTCCTTTTTGAAAACCAGATCGATTTCGTGGAAGTCGGGCATCAGACGGGAAGCGGCAGTTTGAATATGGCTGAGATCCTTACCGCGTTGCACCGAGGCGGCTTTGACGGCTATTTGCGTTCGGATCATGGAAGAATGGTTTGGGACGAGCAGGGCCGACCGGGTTATGGGCTTTACGACAGGGCAATGGGAATCACTTATTTGGAAGGACTTTGGGAAGGCATCTCCACTCAATAGATTTTATGCCGTTAAACGGCATAATATAAAAACTTTAGGAGGAAGAGTTACTTATGAAAAAACTTTTATCACTTCTGCTGTGTGCAGGTCTTTTGCTTACAACAGCCGCATGTTCTAATTCGACCTCGTCCGGTTCGGCATCGTCGGGATCTTCAGTTCAGGCGGGATCCTCCGCAGGAACTGCTTCGGGACAGAAACCGGCGAATTTCCCTAAAAAGCCGATTACCTTTATTGTTCCCTGGGCGGCGGGCGGCACTTCCGACGGGCAGGTACGCGCGATCGCAAATCTGGGACAGAAGTATTTCGGCGTTTCCTGCTCGGTTGTAAATCGTGATGGGGCGGGCGGAACGATTGCCACGACCGAATTTGCCAACACAAAGGCTGATGGTTACACCGTTTGTCTGGAAGCCTGCGGCGTATTCACCACCCAGCCCTTTATCAAAAGCAATATCAAGTACAGCATGGACGACTTCAAGCCCATAATCGGCACGACCATCGAGCCCATCGTTATGGTGGCCAGCAAAGTCTCCGGAATCAAGTCCCTTGACGATCTGAAGAAAAGGGGCGGCACCATCAGCTACGGCTTTTCCGGAGCGGGCAGTCTGCCCCAGCTTTCTCAGCAGAAATTCTTTGAGATGTCCGGGATCAAGTCCAGTCCGGTTCCTTTTGGCGGCAGCGCCCCGACAATCACGGCACTGCTCGGAAGCCATGTTGATGTCGCTGCGGCACATCCGGGTGAAATTGCACAGTATGTCAAATCCGGCGATATGATCCCGCTCGGCATTTTCTCACCGGAGCGCGACTCCAGAGAAAGTCTGAAAAATATCCCGACATTTAAAGAGCAGGGCTATGATATCGACATGAGCGTCTGGAAATTCCTGATGGTTCCGAAAGATACCCCGGACGACATTGCAAATTACCTGACGGATACCCTTACCAAGCTAGAAAAGGACCCCGAGTTTACAAAGTACTGCGAAAACAATACGCTCGCGATTTCCGGATACCAGCCGGATGAGATTGTCGAAAAAATCAAGGATGAGGCAGCCGTCAACAAGGAACTGCTGAAAAAGTAGGAAGATGGGGCGGAACCGCTTCCCTCAAGACGGAATGCGGTTCCAATTGCCTGAATGAGCCGGATTGAAAACGGCGAAACGGATCATGATGAAAGGAGTAATGGCCGGTGCGGTTTTGTTGCGCGGTCATACACAGTCCCAATGAGCGATTATAAAAAGAATTTGCTTTCTTCTCTGATTTTTTTGGTTCTGGGGATCGCCCTGATAATTTTTATCCCAATTACGATTCCCCTCAGCGAGGCCACTGTGATCGGTCCCAGAGCATTTCCGTATTTCATTTCGACTGCGTTGATCCTGCTGAGTGCGGTCCTTCTGATCTCCACTTTGCTCCAGCGAGGAAAGCAAGGGCTTCGGGAGGAAAAAACCGAAGAAAAAGAGCCGCGTTACCTGCAGAACGAACTAAGGGCTCTGGCTCTGATCGGGATTACACTTTTATATATTATCTTATTCGATAAAATCGGATACTTTTTTTCCACCTTGCTTGCTTCCACGCTGATGCTGCTGCTTTTCCGGGTAAAGAAGATCTGGTATTATCTGATCGTTTACGCCGTGGGCGCCGGAGTTTATTTTGCGTTCACCAAACTGCTGTTCGTCACGTTACCCTAGCTGGGTTCAGAGGGAGGAATAAGTAGATTACTATGGTTTTAACTGTACTGGCCAGCTTATTTACTTGGGAAAACATTCTTTTTTTGAACATTGGACTTGCCGCAGGCATCATTGTGGGAGCCCTGCCCGGCCTTACGGGGACGATGTGCATTGCGCTTTTGCTGCCGATGACCTACGGACTTAATTCCCTCACAGGGATGATTTTGCTTCTGGGCGTTTACTGCGGAGGCATTTACGGCGGTTCCGTTACCGCGATTCTGATCAATACCCCTGGAACGCCGGCATCCGCTGCAACAGTGCTGGATGGTTATCCGATGGCGAAAAAGGGTCAGGCGGGCCACGCGCTGGGTCTGGCGCTTTCCGCTTCGGAAATTGGCGGCCTGTTCAGCGTTGCCGTTTTAATCGTAGCTGCTCCGCAGATTGCGAGAGTCGCGCTGGATTTTGGACCCGCTGAGTATTTTGCGCTTGCGCTGTTTGGGCTTACCATTATTGCCAGTGTGGGCGGTTCTTTACTCAAGGGGCTGATCATGGGCCTTGTCGGTTTGTTTGTCGCCACGATCGGTATGGACCCGGTCGGGGGAACGGACCGGTTTACATTCAATATTACCGAGTTGTCCAGCGGGGTAAATATTATTCCCGCCCTGATCGGTCTGTTTGCAATCACGGAGATCATGTACAAGGCAAGGGATATATACAAGCCTGCCGGCGATGTCATAGAGGTTAAAAGCAATGAAAAGATCTCATTCAGGGACGTTCTGCAATATAAAGCCACTCTATTAAAATCATCCATTATTGGCACGTTTATCGGCGTTGTACCCGGGACCGGCGCGGCAATTGCCTCATTTTTAAGTTACAATGAGGCCAAGCGAGCCAGCAAGCACCCGGAATTGTTCGGAACGGGTTATGGAGAGGGAATCGTCGCCTCTGAAGCGGCAAACAATGCCGTTACCGGCGGTACGCTGGTTCCGCTGCTGACGTTGGGTCTCCCCGGTGACACCAACACGGCGGTTCTGCTCGGCGCACTGACCATGCAGGGAATTATTCCCGGTCCGCAGCTTTTCGTGCAGCAGAGGCAGTGGGTTTACAGCATTATGTTCGCACTAATTATCGTCAATATTTTCATGTACATTCAGGGCCGGTTTTTTATCAAGTTCTTTGTAAACGTAACAAAGGTGCCCACGCAGGTACTCGTTCCGATTCTGATTACCCTTTGCATTATTGGCGCTTACGCGGTAAACAACACGACGTTCGACGCGTTGCTGATGGCTTTAATCGGGTTGTTCGGTTACTATATGAAAAAGCTGGATTTCCCGTTGACCCCAATGGTGATCGCGATTGTTTTAGGGCCTCTCGCGGAGTCGAATATGCGGCGCGCGCTGATTATTTCGCAGGGAAGCGCTCTGATTTTCTTCCAGAAGCCCATCAGCTGCTTCTTTATTCTTCTTGCAGTCTTTATGCTGTTCTTTCCCTTGGTCAAAAAGCATCTGGAGAAAAAGAAAGGTGCGGCAGCGGCATGACGGAAAACAAGGCGGTACAAATCAGCAGCGGACGCTATTACCAAGGTCGAGGCGCGCTGGCTGTCTTTCCAGAAGAGGTGCAAGCGCACGGGGAATCCGTCTTGATCATAACGGACCGTACGGTGTACCCGAAGGTGAGGGAGCGCGTGGAACCCGCGCTCCGGAAGGTGGGAATCCGGTTTGAGATTTTTTGGTTCGACGGCTTTTGCGCTGCCGGAAACTACGAAGCGGCCGCACGGGCGGCAAGGCGGATGAAAGCGGCGGTGGTCGCCGGAATCGGCGGCGGCCGCATCATGGATGCCGCAAAAATCGCGTCAGATCTGTGCCGGGTCCGGTCCATCACGGTTCCCACTTCGGCCGCGACCTGCGCCGCCACCGCTCTGCTGGCGGTTTACTATACCGACGACGGACATTTTCTGGGGAACTACTGGCCCGCTTATGTCCCGTCGACCACGATCGCGGATCTGGATGTCATTGTGTCGGACTGTCCCGTGCGCTACAATGCTGCGGGAATCATCGACGCGATGGCAAAAATGCCGGAAATAACTATAACAGGCGCTATACCAAATTCTGGAGTGGAAATCTCTATTCCGGCCTTGCCTGCGCGGGGGCGGGTGAGACCTACCGTTTCTTGTTGGAAAACGGGCCGCAGGTGCTGGAAAAAATGCGGTCGAAGATTTGCGACCAGCAGGTGGAGAACTCGGTCTGCGCGGCCCTTTCCGCCACCGGGCTAATCTCCTGTCTGGCAAGCGGCGGGAAACAGGCTGCAATTTCGCACTGTCTTTACAGCTTTTTCTGTGACTGCCATCCGGAGTTAACACATGATTTTTTACATGGTGAGCTTGTTGGGGCCTCTCTGACCTGGCAGATCATGGTAAACGGAGAAGAAGAAAGGCAAGCGAAGGAGCTTTCCGGATTTCTTAGAAAAATGGATCTGCCCGCCTGCCTGGATGACCTCGGTTTTCGGCCCGATTCTGCGGAGCTGAGGGAACTGTATCACTATCTTCAAATGAAAATGCCGATTGAGGACGATTCGGCTCTGCAGCGGTTAAGAGCTTTTGAAGAGGTGCTGCTGCATGGATTCGCTTCTCAGGGGGAGAGTTAAGATACTCCGCATGTAAAAAGGCGTCTCTTTCTGTCGCTGATTCCGGCGCTTGCCAGTCCATCGGAACAGGAAGACGGCATGATTTAATTAGAGCGGGGACCTCCGGTTTTGCCGGTGATCCCCGATTTGTTATAGTACGAAAAAATGAGAGACTGTCATGAAGGCAGTTTCTCATTTTGTATCTTGAAGCGTTTCGTGAAATCTATAAACGCCGAATAATGTCCGCCAGCAGCTTTTCTGCTTCCTGGGGATTAGCCCTTCCGCGCGTTGCCTTCATGACGGAGCCGAGAATCGCCTTGAGCGCTTTTTCTTTCCCGGCGCGGTAATCTGCGGCGGCGGCTTCGTTTTCCGCAACCGCTTTTTCGCAGATGGCTTTCAAATCGTCCGCGCTCATCCCGGCAAGATCCTGTTCGCTGAGAAATTCCTTTGCCGGCTTGCCGGTGTCCAGCATCTTTTCGAGCGTGGATTTCACCAGATTCATGCGGATTTCTCCGGAGTCCAGAAGCAGAATCAGCTCGTGAAGCTGTTCGGGAGTAACAGCAACTTCGAATTGCTCCTTTTCCGCTTCCGTGCCAAGACGGGCAAACATCTGCCCTAAGATGCAGTTGGCGGCGGCGCGGGGATTTTTGGTGCCTTTTGCGGCTTTTTCAAAGTAATCCGCGATGCGGCGGTGTTCAATCAAAAGACGGGCATCCGCTTCCGGAAGATCAAAGTCCGAGACAAAACGCGTCAGGCGCTTTTGCGGGTCTTCCGGCATCAGCGCGCGGATGGATTCCCGCATCCCGTCGGAAACAAGGATGGTGACAAGGTCCGGTTCCCGGAAATAGCGGTAGTCGTCCGCGTCCTCTTTGCCGCGCATCCCTTCCGTACAGCCGAAGCCTTCGTCGAACCGGCGGGTTTCCTGAACCACTTCCTCACCGCTTTGAATCAGGTCAACCTGACGGTCAAATTCGTATGCAATGGCCTTTGCCATGTACGCAAGCGAGTTCATATTTTTAATTTCGGCGCGGGTTCCGAATTCTTCCTGCCCAACGGGGCGCACGGAGACGTTGACGTCGCAGCGCAGGGAGCCCTCCTGCATTTTGCAGTCGGAAATGCCGATATAACGCAGAATCATCTGAAGCTTTTCCACATATTCCTGCACTTCCTCAATGCTCCGCAAATCCGGTTCCGTTACAATCTCGATCAGCGGAACGCCGCCGCGGTTGTAATCGACAAAGGTGTTTCCTCGGTCGTGCACCAGCTTGCCCGCGTCCTCTTCGATATGAATGCGGTTCAGCCGGATGCGGCGTCCGTTTGAAAGCCCGACCCAGCCGCTTTTGCACAGCGGCATGTCATACTGGGAAATCTGGTAGGCTTTCGGCAAATCGGGGTAGACGTAGTTTTTGCGGTCCATTTTGGAAACCGGGCTGATTTCGCAGTTTGTCGCGAGACCGGCCATGACGGCGTACTCCACGACGGCCTTGTTCAGTTTGGGCAGCGTGCCCGGCAGGCCGATGCAGATCGGGCAGCAGTGCGTGTTCGGCTCGCCGCCGAATTCCGTCGTGCAGGAGCAGAAAATCTTCGTCTTTGTGGAAAGCTCCACATGGGTTTCGAGTCCGCAGACCAGTTCGTAATTCATAGCGCGACCCCCGTTTCGACAGCACGGAATACGTCTCTCCGCGCTGCCTGTTCATACTGGAACGCGGCGTTTAAGAGGGCCGGCTCTGAAAAACGGGCGCCGATGAGCTGCAGCCCGACCGGCATCGAATCACTTCCGAAGCCGCACGGCACGCTGATGCCCGGCAGGCCGGCGATGTTCACCGGTACCGTGCAGATATCGGTCAGATATGTTTCCACCGCGTCCTGCGCGGTGAAGTTCAGCGGAAACGCGGTCATCGGGACGGTCGGGGCGGCAATCACGTCGCAGTGTGCAAACGCGTCTTCGAACGCCCTGACCAGCGTGCCGCGCAGGTTTTGCGCTTTTTTATAAAACGCGTCGTAATACCCGGCGCTTAAAACATAGGTGCCGAGCAGGATACGGCGTTTTACCTCCGCGCCGAAGCCTTCGCTGCGCGTCTTGCAGATCATTTCGTCGCGGTCTGCGTAATGCTCCGTGCGAGCGCCGTAGCGGATGCCGTCGTAGCGCCCCAGATTGGAGGAAGCCTCCGCGCAGGCGAGAATATAGTAAACGGGAAGGCTGTATTTAATGGACGGCATTGAAAATTCCACAATTTCCGCCCCAAGGGATTCATAAACCTTCAAAGCGTTTTGCAGCGCGGTATTCACGTCTTCGCGCACGCCGTCAAAGTATTCTTTCGGAACACCGATTTTCATACCTTTGATGTCTTTTCCCAGAGAAGAGAACGCGGGCTGAGATTTTTCGCTGCTGGTGGAGTCCATCGGATCGTATTTTGCGATCGCGTCATACACCAGCGCGGCGTCCTCCACACTCCGGGTGATCGGGCCAATTTGATCGAAGCTGGAGGCGTACGCGATCAGCCCGTAGCGCGAAACCGCGCCGTAGGTGGGCTTCAGGCCGACAATGCCGCAGAAGCTGGCGGGCTGGCGAATCGAGCCGCCGGTGTCGGAGCCAAGCCCGAACGCGGCGAGGTTGCCCGCCACGGCCGAAGCGACGCCGCCGCTGCTGCCGCCCGCGACGCGCTCCGTATTATGCGGGTTTCTTGCTCCGCCGAAGCAGGAGGTCTCACAGGAAGAGCCCATCGCGAACTCGTCCATATTTGCCTTGCCGATGAGTACGGCGTCCTGCCTTTTTAAAATATTCCAGACGGTCGCGTCGTAAATCGGGGTATAGCCCCGCAGAATTTTTGAGCAGCAGGTCGTTTCGATTCCGTTTGTGGAAATGTTGTCTTTCAGCGTCATCGGAATGCCGGCGAGCGGAGAGAGCTCTTCTCCCGCCGCGAGTTTGCGGTCCACTTCCGCGGCGGTTTTCAGCGCGGCTTCCGGCGTCAGCTTCACATAGGCGTTCAGGCGCTTGTTTTCCGTTTCGGCGGAGTGCAGATATTGTTTCGTCAGCTCCGTGCAGCTGATTTCCTTTGAGCGCAGGAGCTTTCCGATTTTAGGGATGATTCCGTATGGTTCCATCGGGCCCCTCCTACATGCGGCGGCGAACCAGGAAATAGCCGTTTTCCTGATTCGGCGCGTTTTTCAGAATTTTCTCCCGGTCATAGGAGGGAACAACCTTATCCTCGCGGAATACGTTTGAAAGGCT
Organism: Caproicibacter sp.; assembly: GCF_046707225.1. Classification (NCBI taxonomy): domain Bacteria; kingdom Bacillati; phylum Bacillota; class Clostridia; order Eubacteriales; family Acutalibacteraceae; genus Caproicibacter; species Caproicibacter sp. The sequence continues at coordinate 48,944 of NZ_JBJKOP010000014.1, forward strand.
GTTGCTATTGTCAAAATCGGAATCCTCCGCGGCAACCGAGTTAACGGCGTCGGCGAATTCGATGATGCTGTTCATGTCCTTGGTCAGGCTGTCAAGCTCCTCCGGCGCGACGGAAAGCTTCGCCAGACGCGCGATTTTCAGGATTTCTTCGTGGGTGACCATGTTCCAGACTCCTTCCGGATTATTTTCTCAGCCGGATATGCACTTCCCGCAGCTGCTGCTCCGTGACCTCGTTCGGCGCTCCCATCATCACGTCCTGCGCGTTGGAATTCATCGGGAACGCGATGACCTCGCGGATATTGTCCTCGCCGGTCAGCAGCATCAGCATGCGGTCGATGCCGGGCGCCATACCCGCATGCGGCGGCGCGCCGAACTGAAACGCGTGGTAAAGGGAGGTGAATTTGGTTTCCAGCTCTTCTTCGGTGTAGCCCGCGATTTCAAAGGCCTTTTTCATAATATCGACGCGGTGGTTGCGCACCGCTCCGGAAGAAAGCTCCACGCCGTTGCAGACAATGTCGTACTGGTAGGCCAGTACCTCTTCCGGCTTCTTCGTAAGCAGTGCTTCCATCCCGCCCTGGGGCATGGAGAACGGGTTGTGCGTAAAGACCGTCTCGCCGGTTTCGGGGTCGAGCTCGAACATCGGGAAATCGACGATGAAGCAAAGGTCGAAGCGGTTTTCGTCGATCAGGCCCAGCCGGCGGCCCAGCTCCATGCGAATCTGTCCTGCAAGCCCCGCGACCGCGTCGGTTTCGTCGGCAATGAAGAACACAACGGTTCCGGGTTTCAGCTCCGCGCGGCGGGTCAGCTCATTGCGTTTCTCGTCCGGAAGATATTTGTTGATCGGCCCCTGATAAGCGCCGTCTTCCGCCACTTTGATATAGCCAAGGCCCTTCATGCCGATGCTTTCGGCAAATTTCAGCATGCCTTCAAAAAAGCTCTTCGGCTGTTTTCCGCAGTCCTGCACGCTGATGGCCCGTACAATTTTATTTTGAAACGGCTTGAAGGCTGTTCCCTCAAACAAATAGGTAATATCCTGAATCAAAAGGGGGTTGCGCAGGTCCGGCTTGTCGGAACCGTATTTCAGCATGGATTCCGCATAGGGAATGCGCGGGAACGGGGCTTTGGTCACGGCTTTCTCCGAAAACTCGGAGAACGTTTCCCCAATTACTTCTTCGGCGACCTTGAACACATCCTCCTGGGAGGCGAACGCAAGCTCGAAATCCAGCTGGTAAAATTCGCCCGGAGAGCGGTCGGCGCGCGCGTCTTCGTCCCGGAAGCACGGCGCGATCTGGAAATAACGGTCAAAGCCGGAGACCATCAGGAGCTGTTTAAACAGCTGGGGCGCCTGCGGCAGCGCGTAAAACCTGCCGGGGTGCCGGCGGCTGGGAATCAGATAGTCCCGCGCGCCTTCCGGAGAAGAAGCGGAAAGGATCGGCGTCTGAATTTCCAGAAAACCGAGGTCGGTCATTTTCCTCCGCAGAAACGAGATAACCTTTGACCGCAGCACGATATTCTCGTGGACCTTCGGGTTGCGCAGGTCGAGAAAACGATATTTCAGGCGGACGTCCTCCTTGGTTTCCCGGGAGAGGGGAACCTCGAACGGAAGGCTTTCCAGAACCTCTCCGAGCACGGTGAGTTCGCTCACCTTTACTTCGACCGTTCCGGTCGGAATTTTGGGATTGACGGTTTCCTCGTCGCGCAGAACGACAGTGCCGGACGCGGTCAGGCTGCATTCGCGGCTGACTTCCTTTAAGAGGGCGTCATCGTAAACGACGATCTGGACCACGCCGGAATGATCCCTGATATCGAGGAACTTGATTCCGCCGTGGTCCCGGATATTTTCGACCCATCCCGCGACGCGGACTTCCTTCCCGATTTCCTGTTCGCTGACTTCTCCGCAGAACTGCGTGCGGTACTGGTTCACTAGATTCATCTTCCGTTAATCCCCTTTAACTGCAATCTTTAAACATCAATTATAGCATGTAACAAAGTACGATTCAACCAGTCATCGCTTTATTGTAACAAAGCGGTGCTTTTTCCGGCCTGATGCGGAAAGAACGGCCGTCCAAGTACCGATTCATCATACCACATTTTTGCATAAAATGCGATACATTATTTCAAAAGGAACGGTTGGGGCGGTTACAGATCCACCCAGTAGCGCTGAGTGATTTTACCGTTCAGACAAAGTTCATTTTCCAGCCTGCCGCCGTTGTGCAGAATTGTTTTGGCGGAGCCGATATTTTCTTTCTTGCAGGTAATCAAAGCTTTGACAATCCCCAGTCCTTTTGCAATCGGAAGCGCCAGCGCCAGCATCCGCACCGCGTAGCCTTTCCGGCGCTCGGAGGGGCGGACCCCGTATCCGATATGGCCGCCGCATTTCAGCAGTTCGCTGTTCAGTTCATGGCGGATGTTGATAGCGCCCAGAATCCTTCCGGTTTCATCCGTCAAAAAAAACGTGTGCGCGCAGACAAAATTTTCCGGGGCTTCCCGTTCCATTCGGCAGGCGGAGGCGAGCCATTCCTCATAGCTCTGCCCCAGCAGCCGCGCGGAATAGGGCGTGATTTCTTCCCCATGATCCTCCCAGTCTTTTATGAAAGAGAGGTATTCTTCTTTTTGCTCCAACGAAGGGTGTTTCAGTTCCAGCTTCATGATTTCTGTTGCTCCGCTTTCACAAGATTGATCAGGACCTCGACCATTTTGTCCATCGACTGAATGGAAATAAATTCAAATCTGCCGTGAAAATTCTGCCCGCCGGTCGGCAGGTTCGGACAGGGCAGCCCCATGAACGACAGCCGGGCTCCGTCCGTGCCGCCGCGGATTGCAACGGCACGCGGCGCTACGCCGGCTTCTTTCATCGCCCGTTCGGCCCGTTCTATGATTTCGGGATGCTTTTCGATTTCCTGCTTCATATTATAGTAAGAATCGGAAAGTGACAGCTCAAACGTTCCGGCGCCGTATTTGTCATTCAGATAATCAGCGATTCTGCGCACGGTTTCCTTTCTCGACTCGAATTGACTGCGGTCATGGTCGCGGATAATATAGCGCAGTTCCGCCTCTTCCGCATCGCCGGAAATCCGCGTCAGGTGGTAAAAGCCCTCGTACCCTTCGGTATGCTCCGGGGTTTCCGCCGCCGGGAGCATGGAGTGGAATTCCATGGCAAACTGTGCGGCGCTGCGCATCCGGTTTTTCGCGTCGCCCGGGTGAACGCTGACTCCGTGAACGGTCACGACGGCTCCGGCCGCGTTGAAGTTTTCGTACTCCAGCTCGCCCAGCGTACCGCCGTCCACCGTATAGGCAAAGTCGGCGCCGAAGCCCTTGACGTCGAAGCGGTCCGCGCCGCGTCCGATTTCCTCATCCGGGGTAAAGGCGACGGCAATTTTTCCGTGCGGCGTATGATGCTTGTTCAGTTCTTCCACAGCAGTCAGAATTTCCGCTACGCCGGCCTTGTCGTCCGCGCCGAGCAGGGTGGTGCCGTCGGTGACGATCAGGTCGTCCCCGACGTAATCCGAGAGGTTCCGGTAATCCTTCGCGCGCATCACGATGTTTTTCTCCTGGTTCAGAACAATGTCGCCGCCGCCGTAGTTTTTCACGATTCTCGGCTTGATTCCCGCGCCCGGCGCGGCTTCGGAGGTGTCCATGTGGGCGATCAGGCCGATGACCGGCGCGGCCGTCTCACAGTTTGCGGGCAGTGTGCCGTAGACATAACCGGAATCATCCCGGCGGACGTCCGAGAAGCCGAGCGACTTCATTTCTTCCGCCAGCGCGTCCGCAAGAACGAGCTGCCCCGGCGTGCTGGGGCAGCTTTCGCTGTCCTCGCTGGACATGGTGTCAAACGACGTGTAGTGAATCAGTCTTTCAAAAGCTTTCATGTTGTTTTCGTCTCCTTTTTATGATAAAACGTCTTTCCAGGCCGTTTTCAGGCATTGGACCGCGTTTTTGATCTGTTCCGACGGAATCCCGGCGAATCCGAGCAGGACTTTTTCGCCTCCAGAGGTGGTTCCAATGCGTACCCCTTGCCGGAGAGCCAAATCGCGCAGGGTTTCCGCGTCGGTGTCCGCGTGTACGGTCAGGATCATGCTCAGCGGCGTCTCCTGAAGCAGAATTTCCACGCGGCTGCCGAACGCCGATTTCAATTCGTGCGACAGAAGATCGCATTTGGAACCGTAGAGCTTGCGCAGCCGCCGAAGGTGGCGCTCCATCTGTCCGCTTTTCATATAGTTGGCGAGCGCGAGCTGTTCGATTTTGGAAGCCGTCTGATTGTAGTTTTCGGCTCTCCGGCGGTAACGCTTCAACAAATCCGGCGTCAGTGCCATGTACCCGATGCGGACCGACGGCAGAAGCAGTTTGGAAAACGAACCGATGTAAACGACGCTTCGTCCGGCGCCCATTCCCTGAAGGGCGGGAATCGGCCGCGCGCGGTAGCGGAGTTCGCCGTTGTGGTCGTCCTCGATGATAATTCCGCCGTTTTCCCACGCCCACCGAAGCAGCTCCATCCGACGGCTGATCGGCAGGCTTGTTCCGGTGCGCACCCGGTTCGACGGGCTGACAAACAGGAGTTTTGCCCCGCTTGACGCAAGCACGTCCATCCTTGGCCCGTCCTCGTCACCGGGCAGCTTTAAAACAGAGAACCCGCAGTCGGAAAAAACCTGTTCCGCCTGCCGAAAACCGGGTTCTTCCATGGCGACGGTTGTTTCGCCGCCGTTTAAAAGGCCGCATAGAATAGATAACAGCGGCTGCGTTCCGGCACCGATGACAATCTGGTCCGGGGAGGCAAGCACGCCGCGCGCGCCGTAGCTGTAGGAGGACAGCGCTTCCCGCAGCGCGTACTCCCCCTGATGATCGCCGTAAGAGGCGATAAGCTCCTGCCGATTCAGCACGTCCCGAATCTGCCTCCGCCAGATTTTTAAATCCATGTTATCACTGTCAACACAGTCGCTGCTGAAGTTGTAATCGGCGTGCGGTCCTGCCGGACGAGGCAGCCGGGACGGCACAACGGTTCGCACCGGTTCCGGGCGGCGTGCGTCCAGCACGAAATATCCGCGCTGGGGACGCGCCCGGATGTAACCCTCCACGCAGAGCTGCTGATAGGCGCTTTCCACCGTTGTGCAGCTAATATTCAGCCCGTCCGCCAGCGAACGAATCGATGGCAGGCGTTCCCCAGCCTTTAGATGCCCCGATTCCACCGCACGGCGTATGGAAGAATAGAGCTGCTGATACAGCGGAATCGGGGATTTTTCGTCCAGCTGCAGATAGTCGTAAGTCATAAGTCTCCTCAACTGTACTGAAAGAATTTTTTCAAACTGTATATTTCAATAGAAACAGTTATTCGCTATTATTATACCAACGTAATTTTTGCAAATCAATCCTATTGGAGGTAAAAGCATGAAAAAAACAGCATCGACGGGCCTGATTGTTTTCACGGCGCTGTTCGCCGCGCTGATATTTGTCGTTACCGCGTACCTGTTCCATATTCCGACCCCGGTCACCGGAGGATATATCCATCTGGGGGACGCGTTCCTATACCTGGCGGCAAGCATTCTGCCTCTCCCTTACGCGGTGGCCGCGGGCGGCATCGGCGAGGCGCTGTCGGACGGCCTGACCGGCAGCGCCGTCTACGTGCTGCCCACGCTTTTGATTAAATCGGCGATGGTTCTGTGCTTTGCGTCGGCGGCAAAATCGATTGTCACCAAGCGGAACCTGATTGCCTGCGCGGCGGCGGGAGGAATCTGCGTCGCGGGGTATTATCTGACCGAAGCGGTTCTGCTCGGCAACTTTGCGGCTCCTGTGGCGGAAATTCCGGGGAATCTGATTCAGGCGGCGGCAAGCGCGGTTATTTACATTCTGGTTGGCCGCGCTTTCGACCGGATGAAGCTGAAAAGCCGCTTGGCCGTGATGGTAAAGCAGCATTAGCTTGAGAAAAGCAGGAGGGAATGCGATATGAGAAGTAAAAATCAAACCGTCAATCTCGCGCTGGCGGGGCTTATGGGTGCGCTTGTCTTTGTCGCGACGGTATTTTTTAAGGTTCAGATTCCCGTCGGCGGAGACAAAACGATGATCGGGTTTGCCAATGTGTTCTGTATTCTTTCCGGGCTGCTGCTCGGCCCGGTTTACGGAGGACTGGCCGCGGGGGTTGGTTCCTTTTTGTTTGACATTACGAACGGGTGGGCGTCCAGCGCGCCGGTCACGCTTGTGACCAAATTCGCGATGGCCTGGATCTGCGGCCTGATCGCCTGGGGTGGGGATGGCCGCGGAAAAAAGCTGTCCCGCGTCATTGTGGGGGCCGTGGCCGGCTCGGTTTCTTACAGCGTCCTGTATCTGGCCTACTCGGCGGTGAAAGAGTTGGTTTTGGGCGACGCGGCGCAGACGGTTCAGATGGTCTTGCTGTCGAAACTGGGAGCGACCGCTACCAACGCGCTGTTCGCGGACATCATCGCGGTGCCCCTGTATTTTGCCGTTCGCAGAGGCTTGGCGCGCAGTTTTCCGGAAGCACGCGGCAGCCGGTGAAAATTCGGTTGTGATTCTGCTGAGATAATGCTATAATGACTCCGTTCCAAAAAACTGGCAGGACGGAGTCGTTAATTTGCGATGAAACAAAAAAGAGAAAAAAAGATACAAAGTGCAGTGGTGCGCGATTCGGTTAACACGTTCGGGACCAATTTGTTCGGTTCTGTCATTACCCTGTTCTCGCAGCTCATCGTCCTGAACCGCGTGGAACCCGAAATCAGGGGATATTTCACACAGATGCAGCAGTGGGGAGAAGGGTTCTTCACAATCCTCGGCCTCAGCGTTACATCCGCCGTCATCTATTACGTCGCCCGAAACTCGATCCGAAACACCCGGCATGCGATCGGGCGGCTGAGCATAAGCATTGCTGCGGCAATTATCGTACTTGGCGCCGCAACCCTGTTTTTTCTGCGCAGGAGCTCTTTCTTCACTTCGACGCCGGGGCAGTTTTTGGTCGCGATCGTTATTTACAGTGTCCTTTCTTTTCTGTTTAACATCTGCACATCAATCCTTCGCGGTGAAAACAAGTTTAAATCATATAATTTGGTCAACCTTGTCCAGCGAATCCTGATGGCGGCGCTGGCAGTCGCGGTCTTTTTGCGCCCGAATGTGTTTTTCTGGGTTTGGGGCGCGATAGCAGTTTCACTTGTGACTCTGCTTCTTGCGCTCTGGGGGGTCGTGCGCTGGAACGGCCCGATGCAGGAACCCGCGCCGGAAAATGACCTGCCCGTCGGTGTTGGGAGCATGATTGGATACAGTCTGAAGGCTCACGTGAGCAACGTGATGACCTACCTGAACTCATATCTGGGCGGATATATTGTCCAATGGGTTTCCAGTATTGCCAATTTCAGCATCTATAATTTGGCGGTTACGATGATGCGGCAGGTCTGGATTTTGCCGGATGCCGTTAGTCAGGTTATCCTGAGCAGAATCTCAGGAATGACGCAGATGAAGGACAAAGTCCGTCTTACTTTGCTTTCCTCCAAGGTGGTTACCTACATCACGACGCTTGGTGCCGTTGCACTTTATTGGGTCGCACGTTTTCTGGTACCAATTGTGTTTCCGATGTATGTGGGGACGCTGGGTCCACTGCCCTATCTGATGATCGGTTCCGTTTTTTATTCCTATTCCAAGGTCCTTGGAAACTCCATTGCGGGTTATGGGCATCCGGAGCTGAATATTATCCCTACAGCGCTTGGAATTATTATAAATATTATTTCCAGCCTGATTCTTCTTCCGCTGATGGGCACGAACGGAATCGCTCTGGCTACGTCGATTTCGATGACGGCGCAGTCCGTTTCCTGCATCGTAATTTTCTGCCGGTTTTCCCACACGCCGTTTTACCGGCTCCTGATTCCAAACCGGGAAGAGATCGCGATGGTTGCGAGAGCTTTCCACAAATAAACGGTATTCTGTCGAAAAGAAGCCGGACGGCATTGCCGCCCGGCCCTATTGCTTTTATTCGCTGTGAAAGCCTCTGCCGATGATTTCGCTGGTGTTGCAGATGAGAAGGAACGCCTCCGGCTCCACCGAGCGGATATACCTGCGCAGCTGTGCCGCCTGAGAGCGGTTCATCACCGTGAAAATGATATATTTGTGATGGTGGGAGTAGGCGCCGACCGCGTCGCATACCGTCGCGCTGCGGTTCAGCTTTTTGACGATATACTCAAGGATCGGCTTCGGTTCGGAGCAGATCACATTAAAATATTTATTCAGGTTAATGTTCTCAATCACGCTGTCGACAATCAGCGATTTCGCAAGAAGCCCCAGAAAAGAGAACAGCGCCGTTTTGATGCTGAAAACCAGAAAAGACGAGAGAGTAATCAAAAGGTCGCTGAAAAACAGCGCCCGGCCGATATCGACGCTCGTGTATTTTTTCAAAATCATCGCGACGATGTCCGTGCCGCCGGAGGAAGCGCCGGAGTGAAACAGCAGCGCGGAACCGAAGGCGGGCAAAAGCACCGCGAAAACGAGCTCCAGCATCGGATCATCGGTCAGCGGATGTTTCATCGGAACCAGCTGTTCCAGTACCCAGACGGTACCGGAAAGCAAAAAGCTGGCGTAAACTGTTTTGACTCCGAAGCTCCGCCCCAGAAAAATGAAACCGCAGACAACAAGCAGGGCGTTCAAAACGAAGTTGACACTCGCGGGCGAAAGCGGGGTCACATATCCCAGAACCACGGAAAGACCCGACACACCGCCGAATGTAAAATTATTGGGAAATTTAAAAAAGTAGATGCCAACCGATATGACGAGTGTACTCAGCGTAATCAGGGCAAATTCCCTTGCGGAGTCTTTCTTCATAACAAATCCTTTCTTATGTTTCATTTCGCACACAATTATAGCATTATTTTGATTTGACTGAAAGGTTGATCAAAAAATTTTGAGAAGACCTTTACAAATGATAGGATAAGTGCTAAAATAAAAACAGTAGGAATTATTGTTTTTGTAAATATCAGAGGTGACCTATGGAAAAGCGACGAAACTACAGCCGGAAACGGGAGGCAATTCTGAATGCCGTGCGTTCCACGAGGACTCATCCGACGGCGGACTGGGTTTATGAAAAGCTGAAACCGGAATATCCCGATTTGAGCCTCGGCACGGTTTACCGGAATCTGGCGCAGTTTAAACAGGACGGCACTATTATCAGTGTCGGTGTGGTCAACGGTCAGGAGAGGTATGACGGGAACGTGAAACCCCACACCCATTTTGTCTGCTCAAAATGCGGCTCCGTGATTGATATACCGGATGACTATATCGGCGCGGACCGGATTGAGCAGGCGGAACGAAAATACCGTCTGCAAATTGATTCGACGGATATTCTGCTTCGGGGTGTTTGTCCCGATTGCCTGAATAAAGCAAAGTAAAAAGGCAAATTCGAGACATCTGCGGCTTGCGACTCTGAAAAGTTAGCGATTTTTACAGCTGTCAAAATATGCCGGGCCGGCGGAATTTTTCGCCGGTCTTTTTTGCGTTTTTCTGTCAAACGCGGGCATAATCCTTTTGCTCCCTGAAAATATAGTGTTTCTCTCTTAATCGTCAATATATCCGAAAAAAAATTGATATTTCATGACTAACTAGAAAGTATTTTAAATATTTTTCACTTATTCAAAAATAACGCTTGACAATTTTATCATTCTGGTATAATCTATGTTGCGTAGAGGTGAGAAATCACACTCGTTATAGATGCCCCAGTAGCTTAACGCAAGAGCATTTGGTAAATTCCAAAGGTTGTCGGTTCAACTCCGTCCCAGGGCAAAAAATTATCACAAGTGAGGTAAAAAATATGTTTGAGGACAAAACGTTAGTCTGTCAGGAGTGCGGGAAGGAGTTTGTCTGGACTGCCGGTGAGCAGGAATTTTACTCTGCGAAAGGGTTTACCAATGAACCGAAAAGGTGCCCTGAATGCCGGAAAGCCCGCAGGATGAGCCAGAAACCGCAGAGAGAGATGTTCGACGCTGTCTGCGCCGCATGCGGAGCTCCGTGCAAGGTTCCGTTCCAGCCGACGGAGGGTCGTCCGGTTTACTGCAGCGAATGCTTTGCGAAGATGAAAGAAGAAGTCTGAACCTGAGAATACAGGAAGGCCGGAGCCGATGCGCCGGTACTGTTTCTTGTAATTCGGTCGGAAAGTGAATTATGTACGATAAATGCGGGCAACCGCATTTATCGTATTTTTGTATCGGGGGTCCGGTCATGAAGATTTGTCCTTTATATGGGAAAGGAAGCAAGCTATGATCCTGTCGGGCAGGGAAATTCTTCGTCGCATGGGCGGCGATATCGTCATAGAGCCTTTTGATGAGAAGAAAATTAATCCGAACAGCTATAATCTGTCTTTGCACAACGAACTGCTCGTTTATGAGAAAACCGTTCTGGATATGAAAAAGCCGAATCCGGTTCAGAAAATTCTGATTCCCGAGTCCGGCCTCCGGCTGGAACCCGGGCGGCTGTATCTGGGCAGAACGGCGGAATACACGCGCACCGAGCGCTTGGTGCCTATGCTGGAAGGGCGTTCCTCCGTCGGGCGGCTGGGTTTATTTATCCATATCACCGCGGGATTCGGCGACGTGGGCTTTTCCGGGTACTGGACGCTTGAAATGTTCTGTACGCAGCCGATTGTAATTTATCCGGGGGTTGAAATCTGCCAGATTTATTACCACACGATCGAGGGGGACTACGACCCGTACCGAAGCGGAAAATACCAGAACAACAGCGGGATTCAGCCAAGCCTGCTGTACCGGGAATTTGAACCGGAAGAATAAAGCGAGCCGCCTTTTCTGTGAGGAAAAGGCGGCTCGTTTTATTTTGCCAGGTTCATGTTCGGCTGCACGGAAGCCATTTTGCGGGCAAAGCCGGCGATCTGTTCCTGCGTCCACGGCACGGCGCAAATCCGTTCCTCGTCGCAGGGCTTGTACGGCGACGGTTTTCGGTAGCGGTTCAGCGTCCACCGGGGGACGGCGGGAAGCTCTGTGGCCATTTGCATCAGGTCGGATTCCAAAAGCTGAGGAATAACGGTTGTGCGAACCTCGAATGGCGCCCCGCTGTCCAGGAGAAGCTCCACGGTTTCCCGCACGGCCGCGGCGTCGGTTCCGGTGCCGCAAATTTCCTCATAGCGCGCGGACGGCGCCTTGTAATCCACCGCAAAATAGCTGCACGCGCCGCTTTTCAGCACTTCCGAGACCGCTGCGGGATTCGAGCCGTTCGTATCCAGCTTGACCCGGTAGCCGAGGGACTTAAATTCCAGCAAAGTATCGGTCAGCTCGGGCTGCAGGGTCGGCTCCCCTCCGGTTACGACCACGGCGTCGAGCAGGCCCGCGCGCTTTTTCAAAAACGCAAGGACGGTGTTCGGGTCAAGAATTTCATGCGGGCCGGCGAGCAGGGAACGATTATGGCAGTAAAAACAATCGTAATTACAGCCGGGAACGAACAGCACGCAAGAAACAAGCCCCGGATAGTCGACAAGCGAGCTCTTCTGAATCCCCGCGAAAATCATATGGCCTGTTCCTTGATCACATATTTTTTGCGTTCGCGGTATTCTTCCTGTTTGCCGCGGTTAAAGTTCTGAACCGGGCGCAGATACCCGACGACACGGCTCCAGACTTCGGCGGGCTTTCCGCAGTGGGGGCAGGTGAAATGTTCGCCGGCGAGATAGCCGTGGTCGCTGCAGATGGAGAAGGTCGGGGTCAGGGAAATATAGGGGAGCTTGTAGTTGGTGAAAATCTTTCGGATCAGGCGCTTGGCGGCCTCGGTGTCGTGAATTTCCTCACCCAGATAGAAATGCAGAACCGTTCCGCCGGTATAAAGAGACTGCAGCTCATCCTGAAGATCAAGCGTTTCAAAAATATCGTCCGTGTACCCGACGGGCAGCTGGGTCGAATTCGTATAGTAAGGCTCCTGTTCCCCCGCGGTGATGATGTCGGGATAGCGGGCCTTATCCAGCCGGGCAAGGCTGTAGCTGGCGCCTTCCGCGGGCGTCGCTTCCAGATTGTAATAGTGGCCGGTCTCTTCCTGCAGGTTCAGAATGAAGTCGCGCATGTAGTTGAGCGTGTCGACTGCAAATTTTTGCCCTGCTTCCGTTGTCAGGTCACAGTCTTTGCCGTACAGGTTCATGCAGGCTTCGTTCATTCCGATCAGGCCGATCGTGTTGAAATGATTGTACCAGTAATCCCCGGTCTTTGCCTTGACGTCTTTGAGATAATTGCGGGAGTACGGATACAGTCCGCGCTCGGTCTGCTCCTCAATGACCTTTCTCTTGATTTCGAGGCTTTCCTTGGCGATAGTCATTTCTTTCCAAAGGCGCATGCGGAATTCGGAGTCCGTTTTGGAAACGTAGGCGATGCGCGGCAGATTGACGGTTACAACGCCGATGGACCCGGTCAGAGGATTGGAACCGAACAGGCCGCCCCCGCGCTTGCGCAGCTCGCTTTTGTCGATTCTCAGGCGGCAGCACATGGATAGCGCGTCTTCAGGGGAGAGGTCGGAGTTGATATAGTTGGAGAAATAGGGAATTCCGTATTTGCAGGTGATTTCCATAAAACGGTTGACGACGGGGCTGTCCCACTGAAAATCCTTTGTGACATTGATGGTTGGAATCGGGAAGGTGAACACGCGTCCCTTGCTGTCGCCTTCCATCATCACGTCGCAGAACGCGAGGTTGATGATGTCCATTTCTTTCTGAAAATCACCGTATTTTTCCGACATCACGGCTCCGCCGACCGTTACGTTCTGGTCGCGCAGCGTGCGGGGCACAACAATATCGAACGTTAGATTTGAAAACGGGCACTGAAAGCCGACGCGGGTCGGTACGTTCAGGTTAAAAATGAACTCCTGAAGCGCTTGCTTGACCGCTTGATAATCCATATGATCGTAGCGAACGAACGGCGCGCAGTAGGTGTCGAAGGACGACCAGGCCTGTGCTCCAGCGGTCTCGCCCTGGGTTGTGAACGTGGAATTGACAATCTGCCCCAGGAAAGAACGCAGGTGCTTCGGCGGTTTGGATTCCACCTTGCCGGACACGCCGCCGAATCCGCCCTGAAGAATCTGCCGCAGGTCCCAGCCTGCGCAGTACGGGCCGAAGAATCCGAGGTCGTGAATGTGAATGTCTCCCGACAGATGCGCATCGCGGATTTCCTGCGGATAAATCTCATGCAGCCAGTAGTTTTTGGTAAACGCTTCGCGAACATAATTGTTCAGTCCGTTGATTGATTTCTGCGTGTTGGCGTTCTCGTTGATTTTCCAGTCCCTGTCGTTCAGATATTCGCCGAACATATTAATCGTCGCGCCGATCAGCGCGTTGGATTCGCGCGCGGAGCGCCTTTTTTCGCGGTACAGGATATAAGCCTTGGCTGTTTTTGCGTGTCCGTTTTCAATCAGGACCTTTTCGACGATGTCCTGAATTCCCTCAACGTCGGCTACGCCCTCCGGGTATTTTTGCGAAGCGATGGAAATAACCTGATCCGCCAGATGTTCCGAAGTGGCGAAATCATCTCCCCCGACCGCGGTCGCGGCCTTAAAAATCGCCCACACGATTTTTTCCTTTTTAAACAGCGCTTTGGTCCTGTCCCTTTTGATAATATGTGTCAGCATGAACATTCCTCCCGCATACCCTTTCAAACAGGGCAATATATAGTCTGTTGTTTTACTGCGAATACTATATATACTAATATCTATGGGGGGATTTGTCAATAGAACGGGAGGGAAAAGAGTTTTAGCCTTGCCGTTTGCCGCGGCAGTCCCGGCAATAGCCGTAAATTTCAAGGCTGTGGCCGGTCACGTCAAAACCGGTTTTGTCGGTCAGTTCTTTTTCGTAGGATTTTAGCGGGCAGTCGTCCAGCGGGAACATCCTGTGGCAGCCAAGGCAGACCAGATAGTGGCGGTGCTTGTCGTTCAGCTCAAACAGGGTGCCGCATTCTTCCACCGTGTTCAGCCGGCGAACGGCTTTTTTTTCAACCAGAAGCTCCAGAACGCGGTAGACGGTGGATAGACTGACGGTTTCCCCCTGCTCCCGCAGCCCGAAAAAAATACCTTCTGCCGAAACAGGCCGGCCGCTTTGCTCAAGAATCCCGATGATCTCCCGGCGCTGCCGGGTGTTTTTCAGTCCGCAGCTTTTCAGGCGGCCCTTGCTGTCTTCCATGATGTTCATTCCTCCCGGGTTCAGAATTTTTAGGAAACACGGCCCTGTTCCCGGTCCCGCAGACTATACACAATCAGATAGCTCACGGCGGAAAGGATTACAATGCAGGCCCCCGAGGCGATATTCAGCGTATAGGAGAGCCAGAGCCCCGCGAGGCAGAAAACCGCCCCGAAGAAAATGGAGTAGCAGATCCGTCTGCCGAAGCTGTTCGTCAGCAGGCCCGCGACAGCCGCGGGCGCGGTCAGAAGCGCCAGCACAAGAATGATGCCGACCACCCGGATCAAAACCACGACGGTCATCGCGACCAGAATCAGCAGAAGATAATTGAGGCGCGCGGTATCGACTCCCATCACGGCCGCGAATTCCTCGTCGAACAGGTAGGCTTTCCAGGTGTCGTAAAAAACGGCTACGGCGGCAAGAACCAGAACCGTGAGGCATGCCATCAGAAGAAGATCGCCGCGCGTCACGGAGAGAATGTTTCCAAACAGATACGAGGTCATGTCGGGCGGGTAACCCGGAGTCAGCGCGACGAAAAGGATTCCCAGCGCCATGCCGAACGACCAGAACAGGCCGATGACAACGTCGGAATGCGTTGTCTTCCTGCGGCTGATTTTCCCGATGGCGAGCGCGCCGCCGACCGCAAACAGAAAAGCGCCGAGAATCGGCTCGAATCCCAGCAGGTACCCAAGCCCCACGCCTCCGTAAGAGGTGTGCGCGATTCCGCCGCTGAGCATGACAAGCTTTTTTTCGATGACGATGACGCCAATGATGCCGCAGACAATGCTGGAAAGCAGGCCCGCGGCCAGCGCGTTCTGAAGAAATTGATATTGAAACAAAGCGGAAATCATTTATCGGTCCTCCCCGTGCGTTTTTAAAACCCGATGCGGCACGCCGTGCGCGATCAGGTCGACCGGGCAGCCGTAAAGGGCGTCGACCGTGTTGCGGTCGAGCTCCGGCTCGCCGTGATAAACCAGGCCCCCGTTGAGACAGGCGAGCCGGTGGACCCGGGAAGATACCGCCATCATGTCGTGCGTGACAAGCAGAATCGTCATTTTACGGTTCAGTTCCCCCAGCAGGTCATAAATCTGTCTGCGCGATTTAGCGTCGACACTTGCGGTCGGCTCGTCCAGCAGAAGAATTTTCGGGTTTTCCGCAAGGGCGCGGGCGACGAGCATCCGCTGGAATTCTCCGCCGGACAGGCCGGAAATCTGCCGGGAGGCGAGATCTCCGATGCCGACTTCTTGAAGCGCGGCGTCGGCGGCCGCGCGGTCCGCTCCGGAATACCGGTGAAAGGGAAGGCGGCTTCGTGTCAGCCGTCCGGTCAGGACGACTTCGCGCACCGTGACCGGGAAGCTGCGGTCAATATTCGCAAACTGTGGAACGTATCCGACCAGCGTGCCGGTTTTGCCCGGGGCTTTTCCGCAGATCGAAATGCTTCCTCCCGAAATCGGCACAAGGCCCAGAATGGAACGGAGCAGGGTGGTTTTTCCGCCCCCGTTCGGCCCGATGATCCCCAGATATTCCCCCTGAGTGACGTCAAGGCTGACATCATGCAGGGCGGTGAACGCCCCGTACCGGACGGTTACGTGACTGATTTCTACGACTTTTTGACCGGGCTCTGCCGTCATTTCATAGCCTCCACCATGGTATTTGCCATTTTTTTCAGATTTTCCACATAATCGGGCGCAAGCGGGGAAAGTTCTACAGTTTTTCCGCCGATTTCCTCCGCGAAGGCCTGCGACTGCTTGCTGTCGATTTCCTCCTGATAGAAAATTGCGCGGATCTTTTGCTTTTTCGCCAGATCAACCATTTCCTGCAGATGCTGCGGAGTCGCTTCCTTGCCCTCCTCCTCAAGCGAATACATGGTCAGGCCGTAGTCTTCAGCCAGGTAACCGAACGCAGGGTGAAAGACAAGAAAGTTTTTATTTTGCATGTTGGAAAAAATGTTTTTCAGATCGGAATCCAGCGAATCAAGCTGCTTTGCATAGTTCTGAGCATTCTGCCCGTACTGCGCTTTGTGCTGCGGATCCACCGTTTCACATTCCTGAGCAATGGTTTCCACCATTACCTTTGCGCGCTTAGGGGAAAGCCAGATGTGCGGGTCGCGTTCCCCCGACGGGAACGTGCGGTCGGGGTATTCTTTTGAAACCGCATTCTGAAGACGGATGACTTTCATGGTTTTCAAATCGGCCAGAGCCGGGAGAATGGACGATTCCTCAACGGGTACACCCACCGCAAAATAAAGGGCCGCGCGGCTGAGTTCTTCTTTTTCTTTGGGTGTCGGCTCATAGGTTTCCGGGCTGTATCCGGAAGGGACGGCGGTAATTACCTCCATATAGTCGCCGCAGACAGCCTTGGCGAAGGTTGCCTCCGGGACAACGGTTACGGCAATAACAGGTTTCTGACCCGATTTTGCCGGCGCGGACGAAGATGCCTGCTGCACGCCGGCGGACGAGGCGCATCCCGTCAGAACCAGTGCAAAGGAAATCAGTATTCCAGTTAGAAAATTAAATCGTTTCATAACAGTTCACTCCATTCTAAATGCAAATAATTTGCATTTGCATTAAGCATTCTATCATAGAAGAATGGATTTGTAAATGTTTTATTTTATGAAGAAAGGGACAAAATATTTTCAACCGGCCCATAAAGTCGCGCAAACGCAAAAATACACGAGCATTTTGCTTGCGGTGTTGGCCGCACCCGCAAATCCCGGCCGCACAAAAAATATAAAAATATGATTCTTTCATGAATAATAGGAATGTCTTCGGTAAAAATACTTTTTGAAAGGGGTAATATCATGCTTGATAAAATTGCTTTGATTCTGGTCATTATCGGCGGACTGAATTGGGGGTCCATCGGACTTTTCGGGTTTGACATTGTCGCCTGGATCTTTGGCGGGCAGCTCACGGCCGGCAGCCGCATCGTATTCGTCGTGGTAGCCATTTCCGCACTGTGGTGCCTGAGATTTCTGTTTCGTGACGATGAAGAACCTGTTCACAACGCGTAGACTTTTTTTAACCTTAAAATAGCCGTCGTTCCAAACTTTCAGGAACGGCGGCTTTTTCATGACAAATCAGGCACTTTGTGTTTACGGTTTGTTTTTCTCATAAATAATCCGCAGGCCCTCCAGAAGAAGCGTGTCGCAATAGACGATATCGCGTTCACATTGCTGAATAATTTCTTTGGATAAACCGCCCGTGGCCACAATGCTGCATTTTTTGCCGAGCTCCTGTTCCATGTGGGCGCACATGCCGTCGATCATGCAGGCGGTTCCGTTAATCAGGCCGGAACGCATACATTCGGTGGTGCTCCCGCCGATAAAATGTTTGGGAGCCTCCAGACTGACGGAAGGAAGCTGGGCGGTGCGGTTCGTCAGCGCATCCAGCGAAATTCCGACCCCGGGGGCAATCGCCCCGCCGAGCATCCGTCGGTTTTCGTCCAGAACGACAAATGTCGTGGCCGTTCCCATGTCAAGAATAATGCAGGGGCCTTGAAACAGCTCCGCGGCGGCTACGCAGCCGACGATCAGGTCAGCGCCCACGGCTTCGGAATTATTCAGGTCGATGAAGATGCCTGTTTTGGTTTCAGGCCCCACGCAGAGAGGTTCCGTTCCGGTCAGGCGGTAAATCGCCCGTTTCAGGTAAAGATTGACGGACGGAACGACCGAGCTGATTGCCGTTCCCTCAATCTGCCGAAAAGAAACGCCGTGAATATCCAGAATTTCTTTCAGTTCGATTGCGTACTGATCTTCCATCCTCATGCGGTCCGTCGCCATGCGCGAGACAAAAAGCAGCTTTGTGCCCTCGTAAACGCCTAAAGTGATATTTGTGTTGCCGATGTCCAAAACCAGAATCATTCGAAATCCGCTCCCGCCGCGGAAACAGGAATTTCCCCATTTCCATTTTATCAAATACAGTTATTATAGCAAAGAGAGTTTTAGAATTCAATGCACAAAATAAAAAGAAATGAATTGGTTTTTTTCATATTCTGATTTATAATACAAAAAGAATGCAATGAGGAGGGATACGATGGAGAATACAGTTTACCCCGGGCGAAAGCGTAGGCGCGGCGACCGCCATGACTCGTTCCGAATCCGGAAAGAGGACCCCTTTTTCTCGGTGGTGCCCCATTTGATGCGGAACAGAACGGGAAGCATGGTCTTTTTTGAAGAAAAAATCGAGATTACCCGTTTGGAGCAGTTCATCAGGCGGATGCGCAGGGAATCCGGCATGACGGACCTGAGCACCCTTCACGTCGTCATGGCGGCGGCGGTGCGCCTGATCGCTCTTCATCCGGGCCTGAACCGTTATGTTTCCGGCAGAAAACTCTATGCCAGAAACCATATCGCCCTCTCCATCGCAGTTAAGAATACGATGAGTGAAACCGGTCAGGACACAACGCTGAAAACGCTGTTTTCCCCGACGGATTCGTTGGAGGATATCTGGAAAAAGCTCCACGACGGGATCACGGCGGTCAAGAATTCCGCGCAGAACAACGGTACATACCAAACGGCGGAAATTTTAAGGCGCCTGCCCGTGTGTTTGCTGCGCTTTGTTGTGTTTGCGCTATGGCATATGGATGAGGCCGGCCTGATGCCGAAAGCGATTCACCGCGTTTCTCCTTTCCATACAAGCGCCTTTGTCGTGGATATCGGTTCTACCGGAATCGGTTCCGTCTATCACCATCTTTATGATTTTGGGACCTGCCCGATTTTTATCTCCGTCGGAAAAAAGGAAACCACGTTCCGAATGAGCCGGCATGGCATAGCGAGACCCGTCAAAACGATTAATTTCCGCTTTGTTGTGGACGAGCGTATCTGTGACGGTTACTATTATGCCAGGGCAATGCGCCACTTTCGACGGATTCTGAAAAACCCGGACGTTTTGCTGACGCCCCTTCCGTCGGCAGTGCCGGACCCCTGGCTTTAGCAAACGCTACGAAAACAGCCTTTGAAACAGCAGGGCGAGTTGATAGAACAGTGCGGAAACATACCACGCTGTGGCAAACTGATAGACCGCGCTGAACAGCGCGAACCGAAGCCCCGTTTCCCGGCGGATCGCGGCGAGCGCGGCGGAGCAGGGGGTATACAGAAGAATGAAGATCAGGTAGGAGCAGGCGCTGACCGGGCTGAACAGTTCCCGCAGGCCGGCGGCGGGGTTTCCAGCGCAAAGAACGCCGTAGGCCCCCACAATCGCTTCCTTTGCGACGAGTCCGGTCAGGAGCGCGACGGTTTGCCGCCATCCCCCGAATCCGCACAAAGTAAAAATCGGGGCGACGGCCTGCCCCGCCGCCGACAGAAGGCTGCGGGAGCTGTCGGAGGTCATATGGAGATCCGTCGAGACGGACTGCAGCAGCCAGATCAGCACAGTCGCAAAAAAGACAGTCGTTCCCGCGCGCTGAAGAAAATCCCGAACCCGTCTGCCGACATGTTTCCGGATATTGTTCAGGGTTGGCAGGCGGTAATCCGGCAGCTCCATTAAAAATGGGGCCGGTTCCCCGCGCAGCACGGTGCTTTTGAGAAAGACAGCTGAAAAGAGCCCCATCAGTACGCCAAGCAGATAGATCAGAAACATGGCGAGCGGCTGGCGTTGTGCGAAGAAAACCCCCAGAAATAGGGTGTAAACGGGCATTTTTGCGCTGCAGGATAAAAAAGGGGTAATCAGGACGGTCAGACGCCTGTCTTTTTCACTTTCCAGAATTCGCGTTCCCATGACGGCCGGAACCGTGCATCCGAAGCCCATCAGAAGTGGCACGAAAGAGCGGCCGGAGAGGCCGATTTTTCTCATGGGAGCGTCCATGATAAACGCTGCGCGCGCCATGTAACCGCTGTCCTCCAGAAAAGAAAGCAGAAGAAACAGAAGAACAATCTGCGGCAGGAATTTCAGCACCGCGCCGACACCCGCGAGAATTCCGTCCAGAATCAGACTCTTAATCCAGACGGACGCGCCGCAGGCTGACAGAAAAGCGTCCAGCGCGGAGGCAGCGGAATGAATCAGAAGCTCCATTGCGGAGATCATCGCGTCCCCGACGGAACCAAAGGTCAGCGCGAAAATCGCGAGAACAATTAATAGAAAGAGCGGAATGGAACAGTAACGGTTTGTAGCAATCCGATCGATTTGTTCGGTAATCCTATGTGTGCTTTCCACGCCCGAAACGGTTCTGGAGGCGATGGTGTGAATATAGCGGTAACGTGTCTGTGCCGCGTCCAGATCCGGGTCGCCGCCGTCTGCGGCATGATTTGCGAGCCGAAGCGGCTTTAGGGGTTCCTTCAGGGCCCCGGATGCCGTTTCAAGCAGGGCTTCCATCCCGATTCCATGCGTCGCGCAGACCGGGACTACCGGAATTCCCAGAAGAACGGAAAGCAGGCGGCAGTTTACTTTTCCTCCGCGCCGGTTGAGCGCGTCCGTCATGCTGAGGACCGCTACGACGGGAATTCCCAGTTCCAGCAGCTGGGTGGTCAGGTAAAGACCCCGCTCCAGACAGGTAGCGTCAATCACATTCAGAATCAGGTCCGGTTTTTCACGGTGTAAAAAATTGCCCGCAAGGGCCTCTTCCGGAGTATAGGGTAGCAGCGAATAAACGCCGGGAAGATCGACAATGCGGGCCTTGCCGCCGTTCCAGCGGGCAAAGCCGCTTTTCTTTTCAACCGTTACGCCCGGCCAGTTGCCGACGGTCGCGCTCGACCCGGTCAGCCGGTTAAACAGCGTCGTTTTTCCGCAGTTGGGGTTTCCCGCAAGGGCATAAACCGGAACGGTTTTCAAAATCGGCTTTTCCATATTAAGAAAAAAACAGCCGCACCGTCAAAGCCGAAATAACACAGACGGTCAGGTCGGCCGTCAGCGCGGCGGGTATGGTGTGGCGGGTCTTTTTGATCCCGACAGCCCCGAAATAAACGGCGATTGCGTAAAACGTGGTTTCGGTTGAGCCGGACATCACCGAAGCGACACGCCCGACGAAGCTGTCGGGCCCGCAGTCCTGGAAAATCTGGGTCAGGACGGCGGTGGAACCGCTGCCGGAAACCGGGCGGATCAGCGCGAGCGGCATCGCTTGCTTCGGCAGGCCGATCAGACTGGCGACAGGGGCCAAAAAAGACGAAAGAAGGTCCAGAGCGCCGGATGCGCTGAGCATGGAAACGGCCATAATCAGGCCGATCAGCGACGGGAGAATCGAAACCGTGGAGTGCAGGCCTTCTTTGGCGCCGGCGACAAACGTATCGAAAACCGGAACTTTGCGAAGAAACCCGAACAGGACAATGCAAAGAACAACGGCCGGCATGATATAAATTCCAAGTTTATCCACTGAGAAGGCCCTCCATCAGTTTCGCCGCGGTCAGGCCGACGATGACGGAGCAGACGGAAGTAACCCAAACCGCGGGCAGAATCTCGAACGGAGCGGCGGAACCGTACTGAGCCCTTAAAATTCCAAGAGTTGTGGGAATCAGCTGAATGGAGGCCGTGTTCAGAACAACAAAAGTTACCATGGAATTGTCCGCGGTCTGCGTCGGGTTGTTTTTTTTCAGTTCCTGCATGGCGGCGATGCCGAGGGGAGTGGCGGCGTTGCCTAAGCCGAGCAGATTTGCGGTGATGTTCATGCACATCGCTTTCACGGAGGGACCGCCCGGCTTGCATTCCGGGAACAGGCGGCGCATCAGCGGATTCAGCCCTTTGGCAAGAAGCAGCGTCAGTCCGCCTTCATCCGCGATTTTCATCAGTCCGGTCCAGGCGCACATCATTCCGGTCATCGACAAAACCAGCGTCACCGCGCCGGAAGCGCCGCTTAACACAGCGTTTGAAAGCGGCTCCATTCTGCCGGTGACGGCGGCGCAGAAAACGCTGAGCAGGATCATTCCCGCCCAAATGTAATTTAACAGTTTGTTCATCCCCTTTTTTGAAATTGACTGTATAATTACTATTCGTGACCAAAATTCAATATTATTGATATGTTAAAAGTTTTTCACATTTTAAGTGTAACCGATTGACAAATATGGAAAATTATACTATAATCGATCCGATCAGAAGAATAAAGAGCCTTTTTGGTGAAAGGAAGTACTTTTATTGAAATCAACAGGAATTGTAAGAAAAGTTGATGAACTTGGTCGCATTGTATTGCCGAAGGAGTTGAGAGTAACCTTAAATATAAATGAAAAGGATCCTCTCGAAATATTCGTTGATGAAGACAATCGGATTGTTCTTCAAAAATACGAACCGGCATGCGTCTTCTGCAATGGAATGAACGGCATCATCAATTTCGGAGGCCACAACATCTGTCGCGACTGCCTTGTAAAGCTGGCGGAGAAAGCGGCGGAAGGGACAAAATAAGCCGATCTTGCCCGCCGGCGCCGTTGCCGGCAATTTTTATTGCCTGCTCTTACATAAAGAAGAGGCGAAACCGGAATATGCGACTTACCCAAAATGAAAAAATATTTTTCAGCGAATGTGTGTCTGATTTAATGGATTCGGACCAGGTGCGGCGGATGAACCTTTTTATCCAGCACGCGGACGTTTCCTGTCTGGACCACTGCATTTCCGTTGCCCGCACAAGCCTTTGGCTGAGCAGGCGGCTGGGAATTTCCGTTGACCGCAGGAGCATGATCCGCGGCGCTTTACTGCACGATTTTTTTCTGTACGACTGGCATGAAAAGAGCGACAGAAAAGGTCTGCACGGCTTTACGCATCCCAGAACGGCTCTGGAAAATGCACAGCGTGAGTTTGAGCTGAACGACCGGGAAAGGGATATCATTCTTCGGCACATGTGGCCGCTGACTCCGGTTCCGCCGAGGTACCGGGAAGGCTTTATTGTGAGCTTTTCCGATAAATATTGCTCCGTACTGGAAACGCTTCGATTTTACAAACCTGGCCGGACGTTGGATTAGCAAGGCAGCAAAAAAAGGGTTTTCCCGCCGGGAAAACCCTTTTTTATGGAATCCAGGCTTGGCCTGCCGGGAAGAAAAGCTCAGGCTGAGATCAGTTTTGCCAGATCTTTGAAAGGAATAACGGACGCAAAACGCCGGTTCCAGATCCGGCTGGAATAAAATTCGCACAGCTCGGCGGCGTCCAGCGGACCGTTGTCAAAGGTCGTAAAGGTCCCTTCCGGAATTATAACCCCGAACCCGAGCTCAAAAGCCGTCTTGCAGGTGGAATCAATGCAGTATTCGGTCTGCATCCCCACAAGAATGATCTCCCGAATTCCTTGTTTGGGTCAGATAATCCTTTAAACCTGTCTTGAGGAATGCGCTGTTATATGTTTTTGTAAAGATATTTTCATCGCTTTGGGGAGAAATCCGCGCGCAGATTTCAAATCCTCTCGTACCCGGTTCCAACTCGCTGCCTTTTCCGCCGTCGTGCCGAACGTAGACAACCTCCACTTCATTCTCTCTGCAAACGGGAATGAGAGCTTCTATGTTTTTCAAAACCTGTTCTCCCTGATAAGGGCCTTCATCCATCAGCCCATTCTGAACATCCACCACAAGCAAAGCCGTGTTTTTCATGTGACGCCTCCGTATTAAAAATCGGAGCGGTTTCCCGCTCCGATTTCCTATTTATGATAAGTCTCCACAATATTGCGAACGGCTTCAACCACGTAATCGGACTGCTCGTCTGAAAGCGTCGGGTACAGCGGCAGTGAAATGATGCGTTCGAAATGCTTTTCGGTATTCGGAAAATCTCCTTTTTGGAACCCAAACCGCCCGGTGTAGGCGCTCATGTCGGTAACCGGGATAAAATGGACGCTGGTGCCCACGTTGCGTTCGTTCAGTTCGACAATGAAGCGGTCCCGGTCAATGGTGAGCTTTTCCGGAACGATCCGCAGGACATACAGATGCCAGGAGTGGGTTGCGTAATCCGGGACAAGCGGCGGTTCCACCGCATCGATTTTTGAGAATTCACGTTGGTATTTTTCCGCGATCGCGAGGCGTTTTGCCTGCATTTCCTGAATGCGGGAAAGCTGAACCAGGCCTAGCGCGGCCTGAATATCGAACATATTGTATTTGAATCCGGGCTCGCAGATGTCGTATTGCCATGTGCCGCCTTTTGCGTAACGGTTCCAGGCGTTGCGGCTCATGCCCTGCCCGGCCCAGATGCGCGCTTTCGCGTCGATTTCATCGTCATCCGTCACGAGCATGCCGCCTTCGCCGGTCGTGAGGTTCTTCGTCGCGTAGAAGCTGTAGGAAGCGGCTCCTTTCAAGCTGTTCCCGATCAGCCGGCCCTTGTAGCGGCTTTCAAACGCGTGCGCGGCGTCCTCCGAAACGAAGAGGCCGTATTTGTCCGCAATCTCATAAATGCGGTCTAGGTCACAGACCTGTCCGCTGTAATGAACCGGCACGACGGCTTTTGTCTTTTTCGTTACTTTCTTTTCAATTTCGTCCGGGTCGATGCAGCCGGTGCTGTAATCGATATCCGCGAAAACCGGCTTTGCGCCGCAGTGGATGATGGTGTTCGCGGTGGATGCAAACGTCATCGGAGTCGTGATGACTTCGTCGCCCGGTCCGATTCCCGCGGAAAGCAGCGCCACGTGGAGCGCCGCCGTGCAGGAATTCATGGCGACCGCGTGCTTTGCGCCCAGATAGCCGGCAAATTCCTGCTCGAACTTTACGGTGCGCGGGCCTTTTGCAACCCACAGGGATTTGAGGGTTTCTTCCACTTCCCTGATTTCCGCTTCGGTCAGATCGGGAAGGTTATATGGAATAAATGTATCTCGTTTCTGAAAATTCTTCATACTGTTCCTTTCATTTTCCCTGTTATTTTTTCTCGGAAATTGGTTTATCATGCCGGGAAACTCAAAAGATATAAATAAATATAGTACCATTAACCGATAAAGTCAATCAAAAACAGATTCCCGGCCGGCGGTGATTGACTCCGGGGCCGCTTGGGGCTATAATATACGGGTTAAGGCGGCATGCCGCCGCAGACACGCCCCGCCGGACGGAACAAAACGAACCGAAAACAAGGTTTTGGCGGGGAAGAAAGAGAAAATTCCCGGCTGTATTTCATAATAGAAACGGTGGCTTTTCTGTGAAAGAATCTGACAAATATTTCGCTCACCCGAGTGCCTGTGTGGATGAGGGGGCCGAAATCGGAGAGGGGACAAAAATCTGGCACTTCTGCCACATCAGCGCGGGCTGTTCTGTTGGCAGCGGATGCACGATCGGCCAGAATGTGTTTGTCGCCCCGGGCGTCAAAATCGGAGACAACTGCAAAATCCAGAACAACGTGTCCGTATATGAGGGCGTGGAACTTGGAGATTACGTTTTCTGCGGGCCGTCCATGGTGTTTACCAACGTGCAGCGGCCGCGCTGCCGCTATCCGCAGCGGGGAGCGCAGTTTTACGCGAAAACCCCGGTGGGGGACGGCGCCAGCATCGGAGCGAACGCGACGATTGTCTGCGGACACCGGATCGGCAGAAATTCTTTTATTGCCGCGGGAAGCGTCGTGACAAAGGACGTGCCGGACCACGCGATCATGATGGGAAGTCCTGCCCGCCGGAGCGGATGGGCCTGCGAGTGCGGCGAAAAGCTGAACGAAGAACTTGTGTGCCCCAAATGCGGCAGAAGATATGTGCAGGGCGAAAACGGCCTGAAGGAGGTACAAAAATAATGCAGAAACTTGCGTTTAACGACCTTGGCGCTCAGTATCGCCATTTAAAGGAAGAGATCGATGCCGGGATTGCCGGAGTCATTGAAAGCTCCCATTTTATTTCCGGCCCGCAGGTGGAGCAGCTGGAACAGGAGCTTGCCGCCTATGTCGGCAGGAGATACTGCGTTTCGGTCGGCAGCGGCACGGACGCCCTTTTGATGCCGCTGATGGCGGAAAAAATCGGTTCCGGCGACGCGGTGTTTGTTCCGGCGTTTACTTTTTTTGCAACGGCGGAGGTTGTCAGTCTGTGCGGCGCAACTCCCGTGTTCTGCGATTCCGACCCGGATACGTTTAATCTGAGCCCCGAATCACTGGAAACCCAGATCGAAAAAACGCTTGCCGCCGGAAAGCTGAAGCCGAAAGCTGTCATTGCGGTCGACTTGTTCGGACAGCCGGCGGATTTTCCTGCCCTTCAGAAAATCTGCGACCGGTACGGCCTGATCCTGATGGAAGACGCCGCGCAGGGCTTTGGCGGCGCAATCGGTGAAAGAAAGGCATGTTCGTTTGGAAAATATGCGGGAACCAGCTTCTTCCCCGCGAAGGCCCTGGGCTGCTACGGAGACGGCGGCGCGATCTTTACAGACGACGAGCAGGACTACCGGCTTCTTTTATCCCTGCGCGTGCATGGAAAGGGAAGCTTTAAATATGAGAACGTGCGCCTGGGGCTGAATGCCAGACTTGACACCCTTCAGGCCGCGATTCTTTTGCCGAAGCTGCACGCGTTCGACGAGGAAAACGCACACCGTAGACGCGCGGCGGCCCGATACGCCGAAATCCTTGGCGACCGGTTCCGCGTTCCCGTTATTAAAGAGGGATTCTCTTCCGGTTTTGGATATTATACGCTGAAGGCGGAAAACCTGAAAGAAAGAACGAAAATTCTTGACGGTCTGAAAGCGGCGGGAATCCCGGCGATGGTCTACTATCCAAAGCCGCTCCATCTGCAAAAGGTGTACGAGCCGCTGGGGTACCGGCCGGGCGATCTGCCGAACGCGGAACATCTCTGCGATACTGTTTTCAGCCTGCCGATGCACGGATATATCACGGATGAAGAGATTACCATGGTTTGCACGGCGCTTAAAAATCTTTAAATGCTGAAGCGAGGAAAGTAAAATGTCGAATTTAAAAATGGGACTGCTGGACAAAATAGAAAAGAAAACGGCCGTAGTCGGCATTGTCGGCCTCGGTTACGTCGGACTGCCGCTTGCCGTGGAATTTGCAAAAGCGGGTTACCGGACGATTGGTTTCGACGTTCAGGCTAAAAAGGTGGAGTCCGTGAACGCCGGGCACAATTATATCGGCGATATCGTAGGGGATACGCTGAAAGAGATGGTGGAAAGCGGCAGGCTCTCCGCGACCTCCGACTTTTCGTTCATTCAGGGAGTGGACGCCGTCGCGATCTGCGTGCCGACCCCGCTTGATAAATATCAGCAGCCGGATATCAGCTATGTAAAGGGATCCGCCGAGTCCGTCGCGAAATTTGCGCACAGCGGCATGGTGGTCATTCTGGAGTCCACCACATACCCGGGAACAACGGAAGAGCTTTTAAAGCCGATTTTTGAAGAAAACGGGCTCACCTGCGGCGAGGATTTCTACCTTGCGTTTTCGCCCGAACGAGTCGATCCCGGCAACAAGCAGTATAAGACAAAAAATACGCCGAAAGTGGTCGGCGGCGTGGGTTCCGATTCCACAACGGTCGCGGCCGCGCTGTACCGCAGCGTTCTTGCCGGCGGCGTTTATGAAGTTTCCTGCCCGGCGGTCGCAGAAATGGAAAAGCTGCTGGAAAACACCTACCGCAACATCAACATCGGTCTGGTCAACGAAATGGCAATTATTTGCCACCGCATGGGAATCAACGTCTGGGAAGTGATTGAAGCCGCGAAGACAAAGCCCTACGGTTTTCAGGCGTTTTATCCGGGCCCCGGTCTTGGCGGGCACTGTATCCCGCTCGATCCGTTTTACCTGACCTGGAAAGCCCGCGAATTCGATTATCACACCCGACTGATTGAAACCTCCGGCGAAATCAACACGGGCATGCCGGAATATGTGGTTCAGCGCGCAATGGAAGTCCTGAACCGCGACAAAAAGGCGATGAACGGCGCGAAGGTGCTGGTTCTGGGCGTTGCCTATAAATCCGACATCGACGATTACCGTGAGAGCCCGGCGCTCAACGTGATTGATCTTCTGATTGCGAAAGGGGCCGACGTAACGTTTTTCGACCCGTATATTCCGCAGTATCGCCACAAGGGAAAAGTGCACGACGGTGCAAAAGAATTGACGGACGATCTGCTTCGAGGAGCCGACATGGTGCTTCTTTGCACGGCTCACTCATGTTTTGACTATCAGAAGATTCAGGCGCTTTCCAAAGAAGTGTTCGATACCCGCAACGCGATGAAGGACATTGAGAATCGCTCAAACATCGAACTGCTGTAACTTCCAATCCCCCCGTTTTCCGGCGAAAGCGGGGGATTTTTCGGGCAGGCGGAGCCTGCTTCGGCCCGCCGGCCGGGACGGGGGCGTCCGCGGGCGAAGCCTGTTTCCGCCGGAACCGGTGACTGAAGCAACAATGGATATCAATGAAAAGAACAGGTGGATGAATCATGAAAAAATACCGTTTTATGCTGATCGGCTGCGGCCGAATCTCCAAAAATCATATTGCCGCGGCGGCGGCTAACCGGGACATCATGGAGCTTGTCGCCGTCTGCGACCCGATGACCGAAAAGGCGGAGCAGAAGGCGGACGACTGCAGGAACGCGGCGGGATATCGCCCCAAAGTATATGGGGATTACCGGAAAGCTTTAGCCGAACTGGAAATCGACTGCTGCTCCATTGCGACCGAAAGCGGTTATCACGCGCAGATCGCGCTTGACTGCATCCGCGCGGGCAGGAACGTGCTGGTGGAAAAGCCGATGGCTCTTTCCACAAAAGACGCTGAGCAAATGCTCAGCGAAGCAAAGGCGCATGGAGTGACGGTCGGTGTCTGTCACCAGAACCGTTTTAATGCTCCTGTTCAGGAATTGCACAGGGCGCTGAACGACGGCCGATTCGGCAAGCTCGTCAGCGGAACGGCGCGGATTCTGTGGAACCGCTCGATGCCTTATTATGAGCAGGCGCCGTGGCGCGGAACCTGGGCGCAGGACGGCGGCACCCTGATGAATCAGTGCATTCACGGCATCGACCTGCTTCAGTGGAACCTGGGCGGCGAACCGGATACCATTATGGCGATGACCGGGAATTATCTGCGTGACATTCAGGCGGAGGATTTCGGCGCGATTCTGATCCGCTTTAAAAACGGCGCGGTCGGCATTGTGGAAGGAACCGCCTGCGTCTATCCGAAGAATCTGGAAGAGACGCTTTCCGTATTCGGCGAGACCGGCGCCGCCGTGATCGGCGGCCTCGCGGTCAACCGCATCCAGACCTGGAACTTTTCTTCTCCCGCCGCGCAGGATTCCGAAGTGGAAAAACTGGTGGGAACCGACCCGAAGGATGTTTACGGAAGCGGCCATAACGCGCTTTATCAAAACTATATTGAAGCGATTGACAGCCACACCGAACCGCTTGTCAGCGGAGCGGAGGGCATCAAGGGAATGAAAATTATTCTGGCAGCTTACAAATCGCAGAAAACAGGCCTGCCGGTCAAATTTGATGACCTTGAATTTTCTACGCTCGACATGACGCATGAAGACGTCCGGGTCAATTAAGGGGAGTCGATCATGAAACTGATAACCGTAGTCGGCGCGAGGCCGCAGTTTATCAAAGCCTCGGTTGTGTCAATGGCCCTTGCCCATGTCTGCGACGAGGTGATCGTGCATACCGGGCAGCACTACGACCGCAATATGTCCGACGTCTTTTTTGAAGAACTGAAGATTCCGAAGCCGGCCTATCATCTTGGCGTCGGAAGCGGCACGCACGGAAAGCAGACCGGCGAAATGCTGATCAAAATCGAAGAGGTGCTGCAGAAGGAAACGCCGGATGCTCTGCTGGTTTACGGGGATACCAACTCCACCCTGGCGGGCGCGCTGGCCGCGGCAAAGCTGCACATTCCCGTCCTGCACGTGGAAGCGGGCCTGCGTTCCTTTAACCGCCGGATGCCCGAAGAGCTGAATCGTGTTTTAACGGACCATATCTCCGATTCGCTGTTTTGCCCGACGCAGACCGCCGTGCAAAACCTGAAAAGCGAAGGCATCACGGCGGGCGTGCAAAACAGCGGCGACGTCATGCTGGATTCCGTTCTTCACTTTTCCAAACTCGCGGGTGAAAATCCGAAGAAAACGGCAATATTTCAAAAGCTCGGGATTCAGCCGAAGCAATACCGTCTGGCTACGCTGCACCGCGCGGAAACCACGGACGGCGGACTTCCGGTGATCGAGCGCATTTTCCGCGCGTTTGAACGCCTGCCGCAGAAGGTTGTCATCCCGATTCATCCGCGTACCCGCAGCCTGGCGGAGAGCGCGATCGCGCAGTGCGGATTCCGGAATATCCAGCTGATCGACCCGGTCGGCTACCTCGAAATGCTTTTGCTGACTTCAAACGCCTGCCAGGTTTTAACCGATTCCGGCGGTCTGCAAAAGGAAGCCTGGTTTCTGGAAATCCCCTGCGTCACCCTGCGCAGCGAAACCGAATGGGTGGAGACGCTTGCCGGCAACTGGAACGTACTGTCCGCTCTGGAAACCGATGAAATTTACGACAAGGCGGTCAACACGAAAATCGACCCCGCCGCGCGTTCCCAAATGCCGTTCGGCAACGGAAACGCCTCCGGTAAGATCGCGGCTGCACTGATGCAGATGGGGGAGAGCGTAAAGTGAATATCCTTTACATCAATCACTATGCTGGTTCCCGTCTGCACGGAATGGAATTCCGCCCGTGGTTTATGGCAAAACGCTGGGTACAGGCGGGGCATACCGTTACCATTGCTGCTAGCTCCTATTCTCATTTGCGTACGAAGAATCCGGATCTGATGGGGAAAAAGTTTGAGGAGCAGACGCTCGATGGAATTCGCTATTTTTGGATTTCCGGCCCGGAATATCACGGAAACGGAATGGGCCGCATTAAAAATATGCTTTCGTTTCTCAGCGGACTATACCGTTATGGCTCAGAAATTGCCAAACCGGGCGCGCCGGATGCGGTGATCGCCTCTTCCACTTATCCGCTTGATATATACCCTGCGTATCATGTTGCTAAAAAATACGGAGCGTCATTGATTTACGAGGTGCACGATCTCTGGCCGCTCAGCCCGATCGAACTCGGCGGCATTAGCCCGAAGCATCCCTATATCCGGGTGATGCAGGCGGCGGAGAACTTTTGCTACCGGCACAGCGACCGTGTTGTCTCGCTGCTTCCGAATGCGAAGGAACACATGGTGGAGCATGGGATGGCTCCGGAAAAGTTTGTCTATGTTCCGAACGGCATTGAAAAAGCGGACTGGGAAAAGCCGTTTGGGAATCCGCCGGTTTACAGCGAACAGCTTTCAAGATTCCATGAACAGGGAGAATTTTTGATCGGTTACGCGGGCGCCCACGGAATCGCGAACGCGCTTGACAGTTTTGTGGAAGCGGGGGAACGTCTGCATGGCAAAAAAATCAGGCTTCTCCCGGTGGGGCCGGGCCCGGAGCGGGAGCGTTTGATTCAGAAAGCGAAGGATAAAAATCTGGAGGACGTGGTTACGTTCCTGCCGCCGGTCGGGCGCGGCCAGATTCCGGAGCTTTTAAGCCAGATGGACGCGCTTTATATCGGACTGCAGCGCCAGCCGCTGTTCCGGTTCGGCGTTAGCCCGAATAAGCTGATGGATTATATGATGGCGGGGAAGCCGGTCATCTTTGCGATCGACGCGCCGAACGATATGGTCTCTGAAGCCGGATGCGGTATTTCAATCCCGCCGGAAGACAGCCCGGCCATTGCAGAGGCCGCGGAGAAGTTGGCCTCCTGTTCCAAAGAGGATCTTGAAAAGATGGGGGAGCGCGGCCGGGAGTATATTCTGCGAAATAATGAATACGACGTTTTGTCTAAAAAATTTTTAGACGCGCTATAAAAGGATCCGCCCGGCACCGGCCGGGCGGATCTTTTTTTTCAGCCTTTACAGAACTTTTTTGACGTCAAACAGAGAAGACAGTACCAGCCAGTTTTGGGAAAAATAGCTGTTGGCGGTCCAGTAGCTGACACCGGCCAAACCGTATCGGTGTGCAAGCTCCAGTTTCGCGCGGATGCTTCTCGCGTCCTCAAACCAAACGGTATGTTTTTTGCCGTCCGAAGAAAAATAGTCGAAATGGGGCGACTGAGCCTCCTCGTCAAAAAGGATGCGGGCGCCGACCTGCGCGGCGAGCTCCACTGCGCCGGGATTTGTCAGCGAACGGGCCGACGAGCCGCGGATAAAGGGCAAAGTCCAGTCGTATCCGTAATTTGGAATGCCCATCAGGATTTTATTCGGGGGAATGACGGTCACGGCGTAGCGGATGACTTCCTCCACAAGATTCAGCGGTGCGACCGGCCTGGCCGGCCCATACGTATATCCCCATTCGTAAGTCATCAGGATGACATAATCCACCGCTTCCCCGTGGACGGGGTAGTCGTGCGCCTCATAAAGAAGCCCCTGTTGGCCGGCGCTGGTTTTCGGGGCGAGAGAGGTCGTGACAATGTAGCCGAGCGAATGCATTCTGGCCACCACTTTGCGGAGGAAATTGTTGTAATTTTCTCGGTCCCGCGGATAGATATACTCAAAGTCGATATTTAATCCATAATAGTTTTTCTGTTTCATCGTCGCTGTGATGTTTTCCAGAAGAGTATCCTGAACCTGCTGGTTTGACAGGATCGCGTTGGCAACTTCGCTGCTGAAACCGCCTTCGGGGCGCATATTGGTGACGACCATCAGCGGGGCGGTGTTCTGCGCGCGGGCCGCCGTGATCACCGTTTCGTCCTCAATCGGGGCAAGAGCGCCGTCGGCCCCCGCCATATAGCTGAAGATGCTGACAAAGCTGAGATAGGGCAGCGTGCGGTTCAGAGTGTTCCGGTTCACAGACGGGAAAACGTAGCCGTTGACCAACAGGGACCCGAGCTTTTGCGAGGTTACCGGAATGGTCAGAACCTGACCTGCCTGAATACGCGAGGGGTCCGTGATCTGCGGATTGGCTTCCAGCAGCTGATCAACCGAAATTCCGTACAACGCGGCGACGGAATAGAGCGACTGGCCGGATCCGACCGTGTGTTTTACACTGTCCGTCATCAGAACCAGAGCCTGACCTACCACAAGCTGCTGCGGGTCGCGAATTTGATTGTCTTCCATAATCTGCTGTTCGGGTATGCCGTAGAGCCGGGATAATTGATAGAGGTTATCCCCCGGCCTTACCCTGTAAATTACCATGCCGATTCCACCTTTTCGAGCATTTTGGCTTTTCTTTATTTATATGAACGGGCCGATGGAAGAAACACTGTTTTTGCAAAAAAATGCGAAAAAAATCGCCGTGCTCTTGTCCGAGGCACGGCGATTCCATTTATTTATACTCCGTTAATTCTGAAGAATCAGCTTTTTTGTTTTGCGGTCATTTTTCGTGACGGGGCAAATGTTATAGACCGTTCCGTCCTTCGCAACCATGGAAATCGGGATCCTCGGCAACAGTTTATGTATGATTTCCACAAATCCGTTTACAGGCGCTTCCGCCATCCCGGTAACGATGTGTGACGCATGAACACTTTTCGCATATCCAACAGCCATCAGCGGCGCATCGTCATGAAAATAGACGGACATTTCGGCATCCGCATTCTTTGCAGTTTGGCGAAGATACTCCAGCTCTTCACAGTCCGCGTCAAACCCGGAGGAAGTCGGCTGAACACACAACACCTGCAGAGGGATGGACTGACTGTCGGAGATCTTTTTTCCCGCGCGGATCAAACGGTCGCAGTCGCGCTGGCCGGTTACGCAAACAAGGACGGTTGCCTTGCTTTTTTTCAAATTTCTGCCTCCTTATTTAGCAGCATTCACAATACCATTATATCAGAATTGTTACTGTTTATGAGAACAGATTCTGCATAAAATCTGAACATATTGTGAACAAATTTTATGGCGTTTTTTGTCTGAATTTACTTACATGCACATTATAGCATAAATTAACTTTTGATTCAAATCATTTGCAAAAAAATGGGGGCTGTTGCAAAACAGCGCCGAAAAAAAGCCGGAACAACCATACCAAAAGGTATTGGCTGCTCCGGCTTTTTGCTTTAGAATTTAGTTGTGACACAAAATGAAAAGCTCTTAGAGCATAACAAATTCGAGCGAAAAAATCAACAGTTGA
>NZ_JBJKOP010000015.1:0-4267 GCF_046707225.1 Caproicibacter sp.
TGTTCACAAATTCCACTGCGTCTCTGCGCAGTTTTTCCCGTTCCAGCATCTTTCATCACCTGCCTCCATTTTACCATTTTACAACGAAAAAGCCCAGCTTTCGCTGGACCTTTTTCGACAGGCTGGGGCGTTTCTGATCAAATCAGAAACGCCCCATTTTTATCTCCGGAGGTGAAAAGTTAAATGACAAATGTAATTGCCGTTGCCAACCAAAAAGGGCGGCGTCGGCAAGACCACAACCTGAAGAAAGAAAAACTTTATCGAATCAGGACGGAGCGGATGCCCATGACACAGGTTAAGAGCATCGTGTTCCGGTACATCATGACTTACTATAACCGCCAGCGAATCTACACTGCTAACCCCGGCGGTCTGCCGCCGGCCATGTATCGTCAGGCCGCCAGAGTCCTGGCAGCTTAAGCTGCAGATTTTGGGTGTTCACATTCTGCACTGTTCTTGACTTCTCCCTTCTGGATAAGGGATGCGAGATCCATAATGAAAACCGCCTGGCCATTCTATCTCCCATTGTAAAAGAACGAGAGTAAACACTCAATTAGAATGCTTACTCTCTAATTGTACCATAATGCGCAGTTATTAGAAAATTATATCATAGTAATAATTCACAGTCAATCTTATTTGTGATAATGTGAGATGTATCATTCACAAAAAAGGTGGTCGTGCCGATAAATTAGGTAATAAATATGAGAAGCTTTTCAGAGTAAACATTGAAGAAGTATCTTCAATAGTAATTGAGCCCGTGGGGGACGAAGAAGGCTTTGATTTATAAGATAAAAACGAAGACGGTAGTAGAGGATAATCTGAAAGGAGTCTCCGGATGAAAAATGACATGATTGCTTCACAAAATGGTAAGGAACCTGACTATAGTTCCTCAGTGTTTTTTCTGAATCCCCAATTGATTGCCAGCGCAGCCGCCGTAATAAACCGCCAAAAGGAGGACTTGCAGGATCTGACCGAACGCGCAGTCGGTAACGATTTGCAGGCACAGCAGGAACTTGCAGTCTGTTATTATACGGGCAATGGCGCAAAACAGGATTTTGCACAAGCTGTTTATTGGTTTACCCGGGCTGCCAAGCAGGGACATGTGCTGGCACAATATAATCTGGGAGTATGCTATGAAAACGGTTTTGGTGTGGAACTGGACGATGAACAGGCCTTGCGTTGGTATCAGGAGGCAGCAGAGCAAAACTTTGCGCCTGCGCAGTGTGCTTATGGTTGGTACATAGAACTGGGCAAAAGTATAAAAGAAGATAAGGCACAGGCAGCGCAGCTTTATTTATTGTCTTCCGAACAGGGGTATGCTCCGGCGCAATGTAACTTAGGTTTTTTCTATTATCATGGTATTCATGTGGAAGAGAATATGGAGGAGGCTGTGCGCTGGTTTTCTCAATCGGCGGAGCAGGAATATCCGCGCGCGCAGTTTTTGCTGGGAGAATGCTATGATTACGGCTATGGTGTAGACAAAGACGCCGACAAAGCCATAAAATTATACCGATCTGCCGCCGAGGGAGGCTTTGCTCCGGCTCAGAGCAGACTGGGGCTTCTTTATTTACGCGGGGAAGTACTGGAAGAAAGCGATGATCAGGCATTTTTATGGTTTTCCAAGGGCGCTGAGCAAGAGGAACCTTCCGCACAGTGCCTTTTAGGCGAGTGCTATGAATTTGGTTACGGTGTGGACCGGGATTTAAGTAGAGCGCAGGTGCTGTACCGTCAGTCCGCCGAACAAGGCTATGCCCCAGCACAGTGCAATCTAGGCTATTTGTATTATTGCGGTGTCGGTGTGGAAGAAAATAACGAGGAAGCCGTTTTCTGGTTTTCCAAGTCGGCGGAGCGGGGTCACGCCCGCGCGCAGTGCCTCTTGGGAGAATGCTGGCTGAACGGTCACGGCGTTGAAAAAGACCCCGCAAAAGCGGCAGACTATTTCCGCATGGCGGCAGAGCAGGGCTATCCGCAGGCACAGTTTAACTTGGGCTGGTGCTTAGAACGCGGCGAAGGTGTTAAGCAGAATCTCGGTGAAGCACTTGAGTTGTATCGGCTGGCCGCCGAGCAAGGGAACGTCCGCGCGCAGTGCAATGTTGGTATTTTCTATTATCGCGGAATTGTCGTGGAGGAAAATAACGAAGAAGCAGTCAAATGGTTTTCGCTTGCGGCGGAACGCGGGTATCCACGCGCCCAGTTTTTTCTGGGTGAGTGTTTCGAGCATGGCTATGGCGTGGAGCGATTCGATGAAAAGGCGCTGGAGCTGTACCGGCTTGCAGCCGAACAGGGGGATGCACCGGCACAGAACCGGGTTGGTGCTTTCTATTTTCACGGAATCGTGGTGGAGCAAGATTATCCGGTGGCTATTGAATGGTTTGAACGCGCGGCGGAGCAGGGGATCATCAGTGCAAGGCACAATCTTGGAAAATGCTATGAATTCGGCTACGGCGTGAAGAAGGATTATGCGCAGGCCGCAAAGCATTATCATATTTCAGCAGGTCAGGGCTACGCGCCATCGCAGGTGGATTTGGGTGTGTTTTATGAAAATGGATGGGGTGTGGAAAAAAATCCGGAAAAAGCCTTTCATTTTCACATGATGGCGGCAGAGCAGGGGTTTACAATCGGACAGTGCAATGTGGGTTGCTGCTACGAAAATGGCATTGGCATAAAGATAAATTACGCCGAAGCGCTGCGCTGGTATCATCTTGCCGCGGAGCAGGAACATGCTCGAGCACAGTATCATCTTGGCCTCTGCTATGAGGACGCAATTGGTGTGGAGCAGGATTTTCAACAGGCGCTTGAATGGTATCGGCTTGCTGCCGAGCAGGGACATGTGTATTCTCAGCGCAGTATGGGCCGCTTTTATGAACAGGGGATTGGTGTGAAGCGGGACTACAGGGAGGCGGTAAACTGGTTTTCTCTTGCCGCCAAGCAGGGTGATGATGAATCCATGTGTACGTTGGGTAATTTTTTCAAACATGGACGGGGGGTGCAGCAAGATTATCAAGAAGCCGTGCGGTGGTATCAACAGGCCGTAGACCTGGACTGCGCGCGGGCTCAGAACGCTCTTGGCATCATGTATGAAAAGGGACTGGGCGTGGAGCGGGATTACGGGGAAGCCGCCCGCCTGTATCGCCTTGCCTCGGAGAACGAAGACATAAATGCAACGTATAATTTAGCGGTGCTGTACGATTATGGGCGCGGTATGCCGCAGGACCAGGTCGAGGCGGTTCGCCTGTACCGGATCGCCGCCGAGCGGGGGCAGCCGAATGCGCTGGCAAATCTTGGGTATGCCTACGGTCACGCGGAGGGCGGGCTGGAGAAGGATTCGCGGGAGGCGGTTCGTCTTTATCGCCTTGCTGCGGAAAAGGGGAACGCAGTCGCACAGTGCAATTTGGGGGAAGCCTACAGAAGGGGAGAGGTAGTGGAGTGCGACCTGAAAGAGGCGGTTCGCCTGTATCGTCTTGCCGCAGAACAGGGCAATCTGACGGCGCTCAACAATTTGGGCGAATGCTACGAAAAGGGCGAAGGGGTAGAGCAGGATTTCGCGCATGCCATGAAGCTTTACCAGCAGGCCTTTGAACGGGGTCATGCGTTTGCGGCTTGCAGTATCGGAGCTCTCTATGAAAAGGGGCTTGGCGTTGAGAAAGACCGTGACGAGGCAATCCGCTGGTACCGTCTGGGGGCGGAGAAGGGCAATGGAAGCTGCAAAAAAGAATTGGCGCGCTTATCCGCCGGTTTGGGTCCCGTATGAAGAGAACGTGGCGCTCCCGTTGGGAGATAGTGCTAACAAAACGCAGCCTTAACAAAACATCTTCTAACGTGTTTCCAGTCCTACTTACCTTGTTGCTGTGGTTGGAGGCCGTTAATCGTATTTGGCGCACTCCTTCTGCTGTTTCCGGGTAAATAAAATGGAAAACGACATTAGGGAGCGGCGAAAGGCACTCGGTATGCGGCAAGAAGAACTTGCAGAAAAACTTGGAGTTACCCGGCAAACAATCAATGCCATTGAAAACAACAAGTATCATCCAACATTGGAACTTGCGATGAAAGTAGCTCGTTTGTTAAATGCACCCGTAGAAAGTATTTTTCACCTACCAGATTAATGTTATTTGTCAGTTGCACGTTAAACAAATAAAACCTTTGCAAAGGGGCTGTTGCAAAACGAAAGTTTTGGGGCAGCTCCTTTTTCTGTTGAAAAGTCAGCGATTTCGATATTTTTGTTGAAAATTCTGCGAGATAAACGGTCAAACAGACACGGCAGTGCTAAGCT
>NZ_JBJKOP010000016.1:0-38313 GCF_046707225.1 Caproicibacter sp.
AGCCCCTGTAACGGAACGGATTTGCTTGGGCAACTTCTTCATAGCCGTTCTCATAGGTGGTGCTGAGCGGCTTGCCCCAGGCGTCATAGGTGTATTCGGCTACCAGGTTGACATTGCTGTCAACGATGCCGGTCACGTCGCACTGCACATTTTTTGTGTAGTAATAGGCTGTGTCGTTGTAGGTAAACCCGACTAAAGTCCTGTTGCTGTCATACAAAAACCACAGCACGTCGCTGTCGGTTTGCTGGGCGATGACCGTGCTGCCGTCCAGGAAATACGTTGTCTTTGTCCCGTTCACCAGTTTTCCGGTTCGGATCCCGTTGCTGTCGTATGTATATTCCACAGTATATTCTAAATTCTGACTGCTGACAATGGTAATTTTTAACTGCCGGCCCTCCCATGTAAAGCTCATGCTGTCCCGGTAGGTAAGCATCATTTTAGTACTATTTCCACGTTTCATCGAACAAAAAACTGCCGCAAGACGATGTTTTAAATCGCTTTACAGCAGCCTCTTTTATTGAATTATAAAATCTCTTTAAAAAAATCTAATGGATACAACAACCACTATAATACAAATTACTATCACTATTCCACCGATCAAGAATAGTTTACGTAAAAGCGGGTCTCTCAATGCTTTGGGTAATCCATCCTTAAGAGCAAGAAATAGAATAGGCATGAAAGTTATTATTTCAAATATATAAATTATATGTTCCAAATATAAAAAAATATGAAATTCTTTTAATGTTTCACCCAATAACATTAATAAAAGCGAAACTGCTGCTAAAGCAAAAGCTAAATTATACGAGATACTATAATTCCTATGATATTTTATTACAGTATATAACATTGTTATAAAACCAAGTGCAAGCAATCCTCCCAAAACAGGATAGGGCAAATAGGTAGGTATATACATTAAAAGAACTCCCCGATTAATTCAAATACTCTTCTTTGATCTTTTCACTGCCTTGTGCTATGAGGTATCCAACGCCCAAAGTAAGTCCGAAAACCACTAATTCCGGTAAAGCTGCTGTACCAATTGCTGCTCCAATAAGGAAAGAAGTTACAAACGCCCCAGTATCAATGCCAATAGCCGCTTCGAGGTTTCCACCAGAATAAGATTGTGCATCGCTATAAATGTCGCCAGCCAGGAGACCCAATGATAAAACGCCAGCCTTTGATATTTTTTGGGCCGCCTTGATTGCCGGGGCACTGCTCTTGGGAACGGTAACTCTTACATGCGTATTTCGTGCATTTACTAACGTCGATGGTTTCCAATATGATTCTGTGGTTTTAACTGCGGCTGCGGCTTTTTCTGCTGCTGTATCAATCCCCGATACCACCGCATTTCCCACAAGAGCACCTGTAACGCTTGATGCAACCCAAGTCTTAATAGACGATGCGGTTGTGCCGACCCAATTGGAAACCTTTGTTGCAGTTGAACCTACCCAGCTAGAAATTGTTGATGCGGTATTGCTGATCCAGTTCCCAATCTCTTTCCAGAACAGACCGCCAACATCGGAACGGTTTACAGGATTATTGCCACAGTATACAAATAAATTATAGTCCCTGATGTCCTGGTTTGCCCCGATCTGCGCGTCCGCATTCAGAAATCTCCCGGTCTGCGGGTCATAATATCGGCTGCTCAGGCAATACAGTCCGGTTTCGGAATCGTAGTAGTAGCCCCTGTAACGGAACGGATTTGCTTGGGCAACTTCTTCATAGCCGTTCTCATAGGTGGTGCTGAGCGGCTTGCCCCAGGCGTCATAGGTGTATTCGGCTACCAGGTTGACATTGCTGTCAACAATTCCGGTCACGTCGCCCTGCACGTTTTTCGTGTAATAATAGGCTGTGTCGTTGTAGGTAAACCCGACTAAAGTCCTGTCGCTGTCGTACAAAAACCACAGCACATCGCTGTCGGTCTGCTGAGCAATGATCGTGCTGCCGTCCAGGAAATACGTTGTCTTTGTTCCGTTTACCAGTTTGCCGGTCCGGATCCCGTTGCTGTCGTATGTATATTCCACAGTATATTCTAAATTCTGACTGCTGACAATGGTAATTTTTAACTGACGGCCCTCCCATGTAAAGCTCATGCCGTCCCGGTAGGTAAGCGGGTTCCCGATGGCGTCGTAGGTGATGCTTTGCCCATCATAGCCGGTCAGCAGGTCCTTCCAGTTCGTATTGCCGTAAGAATAAACCACGCTGTCCGTTTCTGTTCCCAGCGTGCCTGTTGTGTAGGCGTAGGTTGTGACCTGCGTGATATTCCCGCCGACATCGTAGGTATAGACCGTGCTGACGCCGGCCTTCTGGTCGTCCGCGCGCACAAGCTGGTTTAGCTGATCATAGACATAAGTGGTTACATTTCCGTCGATATCCGTCGTCGAGCTGATATTGCCGTTGTCGTCATAGATATAGTGATACTGGGACAGCGTGCTGTTATTGTCACCGATTCTTCTGTAGTTGTAATATGTGTCCACCAGGGTCGTGGTTTTGGCGTCCAGAACATTGACAAAGCTGCGTTCCGCACGGAAAGTGGGGTCCTGCAGCGGAGTCGGATTGAGATCCGTATGAAATTCGCGGTTCAAATTGTCATACGCATGGGTGACCTCCCCGCGCGACAGCAGATACGTATTATGCTTGCGATAATCCACGCCGTAGTCGGCGGTCGCGGTTCTGGGCTGATTGGCAAAGTTGTAAACATACTTTATCGGCCGGTTCATGTTGTCATAGGTATACCGTATTTCACTGCCATCCGGATTGGATTTCTTGATCATGCGGTCGCCGATATCATAAAAATACTTTGTTAACCGATACGCGCCATTGTTATATTCGGTGATTTGCGCTAAATTGCCGCGCGCATCGTAAAGGTACTGATACGTGATGGTGTTATTTTTCCATAGCCGGATGACACGGTCATAGGAATCATAATCATACCCCAGTCTGAACCCGTTTCCGTAGTCGGAAGACTGCAGGTTTCCGTTGC
This sequence comes from Caproicibacter sp., assembly GCF_046707225.1. Lineage (NCBI taxonomy): Bacteria > Bacillati > Bacillota > Clostridia > Eubacteriales > Acutalibacteraceae > Caproicibacter > Caproicibacter sp. The sequence goes on from NZ_JBJKOP010000016.1 coordinate 2,981, forward strand.
CCGGGGCAAAGGTATTGGTGATCAGATTTTGCGTTCCGACGTTGATTGCCGTGGTATTGCCATAGCCGTCGCGCTGAAATGTATAGGCAAACCCATTGTGTGTAATTTGACTCAGCCGGTCCGCCGCATCGTATTCATAAGCTGCTTCAACCGTCCCCGCACTGCTCTGCGCGCTGACCCCCGTCAAAAGATTGTTTGACGTGTTGTAGGAATAATACGTTGTGTTCCCCTTTGGGTCCGTCACCGAATTGGTCAGACCCGTGACGGAATCTACGTTATAGGTTGTCGTTTTATCCCGTTGGTCGGAGACGGAAGTGAGATAATTTCCGTCCGGGCTATAGTTTTGTAATGTTTCCAAGTAGGGGAAATCATAATAAACATAGCCTTCTTCACCAATGCTCCCCATAGATGTATTTGTTGGGTTTCCGTAACTATCATAAAGATAATAGAATCCAATTCCGGTCTCTGCGGAACGGGCCGAAACCAATCTGTGCGGATTTTTCGTGGAGCTGTTGCTGTCATCGGAATCGTAGAAGTAAATATAACCTTGATCGAAGTTTGCGGCGCTATTTTTAATACTTGCGGTTCTGAGTTCCTGCGCATCCGTGTATGTGTATATTTTTGTGTTTTTCGCGTTTTGTTTCGATGTAATCAGTTTTCCGTTGCTGTTATAAGCAAAAGTGGTTCCCGTTTCGTCCATATTCATCTGTAAGAATTTAAAGGTTGCTTCGTTTGCGTTTTTATAGTAAATAATGTAAAAGCTCGCCCTCGCTATGGTCTTGTTACTATTCTCCTGGGAAGCGGCAATCGGGCCGCTTGTAAATTGTTCTCCGTTCGTATCAGGATTGAACGGTACGACAACATACTGTGAACTTCCGTCCGTGAAAAACAACCCGACATCGATCGCATAGAAGCGCCCGTCCCTGCCGGTCGGCACGGAGCTTCCCGTTGACTTTGCCGATACAATAAAGGCAATGCTGTTAGCCTCTTTATTGATGTCTATTTCCTGATAAAAACCTTTGTCCCGGGTCGGGTCGCCGCCGATTCTCACATTGCCGGCCACCATACCGTCGCCGGAAGTGAAATTCATAGGTACCCAGCTTACAGGAAGATTGTCTTCCGTCAGGCGAAACTCTCCGTTTTCCAGCAGATTATAAATATTGGCGATACTGCCCACCTCAAGCTGAAAGCAGTCAAACCAGGCTGTGCCGTTTGAATAGAGCAGACCGCCGTAGACCTCCACACGAGTTGTGTTTTCAAAAACGGTAAACGTGAGGGAAGTCCTCTGCCAGTCATAGCTTCCGAAAAATCCTTCTCCGTCATAAACGCCGAGACTGGTGCTTCCGTTAAAACAGGCAACATAAATACCGGCGCCTTTACTTTGGTCGGTTGTTTTCCTCACCTGATCTGTTTTCACATAGGCCGAAAGCGTATAAACTGTACCAGGAGTCAGGTTCGTCAGACTCTGGACCGCGCCGCTGCGCTGGGGATTTTCCTGACTTTGTGTGATCCTGAGAGACTTCTTTCCTAAGTAAGACACCGTATCGTCTACACTGAAAACGCCGCCAGGCGATCCCCAATTGGAGCCGGTCCAGGTTCCGTCCTCTTTTTCCGCGTTGTGGTCCAGCAGCAGATTGTTGACCGGGACGCTTGTCGCCGCCTGCGCCGTGATCTTATTTGCCTCAGCAGTCTTTACGGATTCATCCTTATACTCATAGGTCGCCGCCGAACCGTCCATTTTTACAATGCTTGTTGTCCGTCCAAGCCTGTCAAAGGTATAGGTTTCCTTCTGTGCCTGCGCATCGGTCTGCCCGGCTTTATAATACTTAAAGGTCGTAGTGTTATCCGCATTGTAAGCAAAGGTGACTTTGTTACCGATGTCTCCCGCAGCGGAATATTCCGCCGCTTCGTTGACCCGGTTTTTCACCATGGGATCGCTGCTGTCATAGTAACTGTATAGCATATACGTGCCGTCAACATTGGTTATTTTCTGGAGTTGGTTACTGGAATCATAAGAAAAGCCGATTGTCTTTCCGTCAGGGTGATTTATGGAGCTTAGATTTCCACCTGTGTAATTCAATTTTGTTTCTTTTCCATCAGGACCTGTTACCTTCGTGACCGCCCCTGAAGGCGAATATTCAACGTGGGTGATTCTACCTGCTCCGTCAGTAATTTGATTCATAAATGACCCATAATACGCAAGCGTAAGATAGTTTTCTTCACTATCATAAATCCGGTATAAATAGCCACTGCTGGTAAATGCCTTTTTTGAGCCGTCCGTATATTGTATGGTATAATATTCGTTTCCTGCTCCGCCGGATGTAATGACAAGACCAAGCCCATCCTCATCAATGATTCTTGCGGAGTTATTGGGGTCTACCTTAAAATAGTGTTCGGTTCCGTCCTCATCCAAGTAGACAAATCTATATCCGTTTTGGGCAAGGAGTTTAAATTTCGCCTTTTCAATATCGTTTGTCCCAGCTGTTTCACTGACAGGGTCGACACGCTGACTGAGATTACTTTGCCAGCCCCAGCCGTAAATATCTCCTTTTAGCCCATCCTTAAAATGCGTACCGGATCGGAAATTGTTGTAGGTGATGAAGAAGTCTAACGGTACTCGTTCGCCGGTCGTGCTCATAATCGGAGTGGTAAATACCAGATTGCCGGAATAATCGTTGACGTATCCGGTGCCCGCCCGGCCCACCGATTGCCTGTGATAACTCCAATTATCTTCCAGCCCAGCGTTATTGGTAAAATAAATAGCAACTGTCGGATAGACATTTGTTTGATCCGGGTAATTGGATGTATAGTAAACATTTCACCGCTACCACAGGTGCCACAGTATATCCGAAAGATAAAGTAATCCCTGTGCCGGGCCGCATAAGCACATTGTCAACACTCTCTTCGAGCAGGGACAAACCTAATTTTTCAACATTTCCTCGCCGCTGTTTTCCTGCATTTTTTAACCGGCGAAAACCTGCAAAATCAGATCGGCGTTGGCATAGCGCCGCCTCCCTTTTTTGAAAAGTGTCTTTGCATGTATATGCGGCTTTTTTTCAAAATGTGCCCGCTTTTTCCGCTCTTTTTGTCGTGGTTTGTCCGTTCCTATCGCAGCCTGTCCCGCCCTGTCGCGGTCCGCCGCCCGCGTGTCCTCCTGCCAGATGCCCGAAAATCTCCGGGATTTTCCGCGCAGACAGCCTGTACGCTTTTTGAAAAAAGCTGACTCTTTGAAAAAACAGCCTGTCAGGCCTGTTTTTCAAAATGAACAGAGCCCCGAAGCGTCAGCGTTTCGGGGCAATTCTGATATTTTTGAATTCGCGCGTGTCGCACGCGAAGGCCTGCCGCGCTGTCCGCAAGGCAAGGCGGCAGAGATTCAACCGCCCCCCTGGGGTCAGCGGCGTCTGTTTTCAGCCGCGATGGTAATCGCGGAGTGGCAGGACTTGCAAAGCGACATGAGGTTCGACTCTTCATGGGTGCCGCCTTCGGCGATTGGCTTGATGTGGTGGACTTCCTCGGCGGGGACATAGCGTCCGGCCTTGAGGCACCGCTCGCACAAAGGGTGCTTCGAGAGATACAGGGCGCGGATGGTTTTCCAGCGCCGTCCGTAGATCTTATTGGAATCGGGGTCGCGGCGGTATCGGTTGTACTCACGGTTTGCCTGCGAAGCGTGAGCTTCGCAGTACCTGCCGTCGGTCAGGTTCGGGCAGCCGGGGAAGGCGCAGGGTTTCTTCGGCTTATGGGGCATAAGGACACACCTCCGGGTGAAAATGGGGACAGGCACGGACGGATCAGAAGGACTTTAAGCGGGAATATTAATTCCTTTTATTGAGTTTGAGCATATTTTTTCTCTGGTGCGTTCATACGCAAAGAATGCGCGGACTCCGTTCGGTACGTTCGGGTGGTGGCAAAATCTGAATAAAATCCATCCACGGGTATATTCGGTGTCCGTTCGCGGTGCGTTCGGGATGAGCCGTCACTCTGAAAGTCGGATGCCGACCCAGACATGCCTTCGGGTGACGGTATCCCGCCCACGGCACAGCCCCTGTATCGCTTCCAATTCACGGTTGAAACGGATTTGCGAGACAGGCTTCAGCGCGTTTGCGGAACAGTATTCCTGATAGGCCGAAAACAGATCTTCGCTTATAATGGGTGGTTGTTCAACAGATTTATAATTTTGGGTAGCACGAGAGAAAAGAGAAATTTTATAGGTGGGATGCAGGTTTCGGCGTTTCAAATTGATTCTGTTTACATTAGCAGAGTCTCCACCCTACGAAATTGAAAGAAATTTGTCGAAGAAAAAATCCAGTATTCACGCGGCTTCCCGGGCTCGTTTCTAATAAGCGTGCCCGGATACATAGGAACGGGAGATTCCAAGCCTTTGCGCGACCTCCCTCTGAGTCAGCGGTTCAATGCCGTCCAGACCGTACCGCAACCGGATAATAGTTCTTTCACGGGGAGTGAGAACATTGTCTATGTATTTTTTCAGCTGTTCGGATTTCATCTTATAGTCCAGGTTGTCAATGATATTGTCCTCCGTTGCCATAATATCGATCAGCGTCAAGGTGTTGCCGTCTTTGTCCGTGTCGATCGGCTCGTTGATTGAAATATCCTGCGCGCTTTTTTTGGAAGAACGGAAATACATCAGCACTTCATTTTCAATACATCTTGCGGCATAGCTGGAAAGACGAATGCCCTTGGAACTGTCGAATGTGTTGACTGCCTTGATCAGCCCGATCGTTCCGATGGAAATCAGGTCATCCTGTTCGCTGGAGCTGGAGTAGTACTTTTTGATGATGTGGGCAACCAGCCGGAGGTTGTGTTCAATCAGTTTTGCTTTTGCTTTTTGATCCCCTTTCTTCATTTTTTCCAGGCAATCCTTTTCTTCCTGCGCTGTTAACGGACGGGGAAAAGAACCGGAGCCGGTAACGTGAAGCACAAGAAAAAGGAAGCCGGAAAATGCAAGCCCCAAAAATGCGCCAAACATGGTATTCGCCCCCTTGGAATCGTGTACAGACAGTATATGCGGGACGACCACGGATTGTTGCAAGTCCGTTTTGATCTTTCTGGAAACAGTTTGCCGCTCTATTGCCGGTACAACTGCGGAGCCGTTTTTCCGGAACCTTATTTTTTTACTAGTTGTAAGTTTTGCCGGAATCAGATACAATAAAAGATACTTAAAGGAGGGCAATTCACTTGGAAGAAATTAGGCAGAATAAAATGGGCGCCATGCCCGTTTTTCCCTTGATCATTTCTATGTCCGTTCCGGCAATCCTGTCCATGATGGTTCAGGCTTTATACAACATAGTCGACAGCTATTTTGTCGCGCAGATCAGCGAAAATGCGCTGACTGCCGTATCGCTGGTTTTTCCGGTCCAGACACTGCTCATCGCGCTTGCGGTGGGTACCGGAGTCGGACTGAATTCGCTGATTGCGCGCCGTCTGGGGGAAAACCGCAAAGAAGAGGCGGACCAGGCCGCAACGCACGGCCTGCTGCTGGGACTTGCGAACGGTCTGCTTTTTCTGTTTGTGGGCCTGTTTTTATCCGGGCCGTTTCTCCGCGCTTTTACTTCAGACCCCGAAATTGTCAGCATGGGGTCCGTATATATGAATATTGTCTGCGTATATTCTTTTGGGGCCTGTGTTGAGATCAATATTGAGAAAATACTGCAGGCGACCGGCAATATGGTGTTTCCGATGATTTTTCAGCTGGTTGGCGCTGTCAGCAATATGCTGCTGGACCCGGTCTTTATTTTCGGGCTGTTCGGTGTACCCGCATACGGCGTGAAAGGGGCGGCGATTGCGACCGTGATCGCGCAGATCCTTTCAATGTGCGTCGGTCTGCTGGTGCTGTTTTTTCGGGAGCATGAAGTCAGAATTGAATTTAGGTCGTTTCATGTCAGATGGAACGTCATCCGGAATATTTACGCGGTCGGGCTGCCCGCTATTGTGATGCAGTCCACCGGTTCCGCGATGGTGGTCGGCATGAATGCAATCCTGATCGGCTTTACCGAGACGGCGGTTGCGGTTTTCGGGGCATATTTTAAGCTGCAGTCGTTTGTCTTTATGCCGGTTTTCGGTTTAAATCAGGGGCTGATGCCCGTAATGGGGTATAACTACGGAGCAAAAAACAAGGGTCGATTGCTCAGCGCCGTCAGGATCGGCTGTATGATTGCGGCGGCCATCATGGCGGTTGGGGTGGCTGGATTCTGGCTGTTTACAGACAAGCTCCTGCTGATTTTCAACGCGTCCGACAGGATGCTTGAAATTGGAGTACCTGCGCTGCGCACCATATCGCTTTGCTTTTTGCCCGCTGCGTTTGGAATTGTCTTTTCCACGACTTTTCAGGCGGTTGGAGACGGAATCAAAAGCCTGATCATTTCGCTTCTGAGGCAGATCGGCGTGCTGTTACCCTGCGCTTTCCTTTTGTCTAAGATCGGGCTGGAAGCAGTATGGTATGCTTTTCCCATTGCGGAGGGGATTTCTCTGATGGCGAGCATACTGCTCTTTTTCCTTTTAAAACGGACGACTCTTCGTACGTTGGATTCATAACGCTTCCCAAAGAATGGTGGAAGTCTGTAGGAAAATCTGTTCCCTTCTTTCCGGATTTCATCCAGGAAGAGATTTTAAGCGAAAATCAGCGCCCATGAGCGAACCAAAATCAGATATAATGAAAAAAACGGAAAATATGGAAAGTGAAAGAAATGTTAATGACAAACAGAAAAGAAAAACTTTCACCTGCGCAGATTTTAGTTTCTCTGGACAGTGCTCAGGACAGCAACCTGACCGGACGCCTTTACAGCGGCTTTTACCGAAAGGTCTATAACTTTGACAGCGAAACCGAACTCCTCCTTGCAATGGATCGTCTGTGCGACAGCATGCAGTTTCCGCAGGCGTCGTTTAAAAGCCGGAGTTTTGAATCCAAGTACTCGAAAACGTTTGTCAGAAAGGTGGAGAACTTCATGGAATCGGAGATCGATACGGCATTACAGCAAGACAGGGCTACTTTTCTGGTGCACATTAAATTCCGGCAGAACGCTTCCTGGCAGGGCAGCATTACCTGGGTCGAAAAGGAAAAAACGAAGAATTTCCGCAGTGCGCTTGAAATGCTGAAACTCATGGATGAAGCGCGTCATCCGGCTGTTAAGGAAGTCGTCGACTGGGAAGAAACCACTTGACACTGCAAATGAACATTAAAAATAAACCTCCGCCGGCAAAGCCGGCGGAGGTTTATTTGAGCCATTTTTTCTCGAGTTCGGACATCATATTTTCATAAAGCTGTTCGCATTGCCGGGGCCGGTCCTTTTTCAGGGCGGAGAGGCAGGGCAGGAGATGCTTCCGATAGACCCGGTTCCATTCCGGCTTCGACCTGCCGGAGGCTTCCACTGCGCCGACGATGAAGGGGGCGAACAGGTAATATTCGCTGATCTTTGCCGTTCCCCCGGGGGAGTTTAGCAGGTATTCGTCGCGAAAACGGCGCAAGGTCCGCAGCTCTTCGCAGTCGTCACCTTTGCCGAGTTCGGTGCAGACGGCTGTCGTGATAAAACAGAGCTTGCTGCGGAATCCGCTCTGGATGGTGGAGAAGGTGGCTTTGCCGAGCGGCTTTTTATGGGAGGAATTCCACTTTTTCAGGAAAAGCTCCGCCAGCCGGTCCGCGGCGGGCGTGTTTAAATCGAGTATGGCGGGAATCGTGAGCGAAGTGATGCAAATGCGAAGATCGAACGCGTTTGCGGCTGTTTGCCGGATGGCTTTCTCTTTTTGTTCGAAGCCGTCGACCAGGGCGTCGGAGAAAAGCTCGGCGGCTTCTTCGCCGTAGGCCGCTTCTTCCTTCAGATAAGCCAGAAGAGCGGGGCGAACCGCATCCCGATAAGACGCAAACTTGCCGGGATAATTTTTCGCGTTCAGCCCGTCGAAGCGGATGACGGTGGAAAAGGTCTCCGGCGGAAGCAGCCGTACCGCTTCGCCCAGACGGACGGACGAGTCGGGCACGGAGTTCAGCTCAATCGGCTGCGCGCAGAACATGCAGACGATTTTATCGGCGTCTTCCGGAACCTGCAGCTCCCTGCCGCAGTGTGGGCAGCGCAAAGAGCGATAGCTCATGGGAAATCCTCCTGTCTGTGGCGGTTCATACGGCTTCCCGGTGGTCGTCCACATATTTTTTAATCAGCTGAAAGCTTTTTTCGCTGATGATGTGCTCAATCCGACAGGAATCCTGAACCGCCGTTTCATGGTCGACGCCAAGCGTCAGTTCCAGAAATTTGGCGATCAGAGTATGCCGTTCATAGACCGCGGCGGCCTTTTGCGTGCCGGATTCGGTCAATACAAGGTTTCCGTTCTGTTCCATGACAAGAAGACCGGCCTCTTTCAAAATGCTCATGGCACGGCTGACACTGGCTTTGGTAAAGCCCAGTTCGTTGGCGACGTCGATCGAGCGGACAAATCCGTTTCGGTTTTTTAAAATCAGAATGGTTTCAAGGTAATTTTCTCCCGATTCCTGTATTCTCAATCCAGACCCTCCCGTTCATGGAATCGTATGGCTCATTATATCATTCCACAGACTAAATAACAAGTGCGGCGGGAAACGGATTCTTGACAGACGGCCCCGCGGAGCCTATACTTTTTTTATTATTGATAAATGGGAAGCGATTGAGACATGCAGAAAATTCAGGACAGAATAGCGGCGCTGCGGGAGCAGATGAATCAAAACGGCCTTTCGGCATATATTATTCCATCTTCTGACCCGCATATGGGGGAATATGTGCCGGATTTCTGGCAGGCGCGAAAATATTTTTCCGGTTTCACGGGTTCGGCGGGAACCCTGGCGGTTCTGAGCGGGCGCTGCGGGCTTTGGACGGACGGCAGATATTTTATTCAGGCGGAACGCCAGCTTGCCGGCAGCGGAATCGAATTATTCCGCATGGGCGTCGGCGGCGTGCCGACCTATCCGGAATTTCTTTTGGAAACTCTTCAAAAGGGCGACACGGTCGGTTTTGACGGGCGGATGCTCTCGGCTTCGGACGTGGAATCCATGAAAGATAAGTTTGCCGCAAAGGGGATTCAGGTCCGCTCCGCAGACCTGATTACTCCGTTGTGGAAGAATCGGCCGCTCCCTCCTGCAACGGAGGTTTACCTGCACGGCGAGGAGTACGCGGGCCTTTCCTGCGCGCAGAAGCTGGAGCAGGTCCGCACGGGATTGAAGAAAGAAGGGGCTGACGGACAGATTTATTCAAAACTGGAGTGCGTCGCGTGGCTTTGCAATCTTCGTGCGTCCGATATCGAATATAATCCGATGGCGGTGTCGTACGCCGCCGTTTTTCAGGACAGCGCGGTCCTTTTCATCGACTCGTCCCGTTTTCAGCCGGGTGTGTCGGCATACCTGGAACACAACGGGGTAACCGTTCGGCCTTATAACGAAATCGAGCCGTACTTGGAAAAGATCGACGGACAGAAAACCGTGCGGGTCGATCCGGACTGCATCAATTATGAACTTTTCCATATCCTAAAGGAAAATCCAAGCTGCCGGATTCAGAAGGGCTCCGACCTTGTCATAAGCTTGAAAGCGGTAAAAAACCGAACGGAGAGAGAGAATTTCAGAATCGCGCATATCCGCGACGGCTGTGCCATGGCGGAGTTCTGCACCGACCTGGAAAAAAGGCTGGAGCAGGGCGAGACGGTCACCGAATGCACGGTTTGCGACCTCCTGCGGGACGCGAGAACTCACCAGACGCATAACAAAGGGGAAAGCTTCGCGACCATCGCCGCTTACGAGGAGAACGCCGCCATGATGCACTATTCGCCGAAGCAGGAAACCTGTAAAACGCTGCAAAAAAGAGGTTTGCTGCTGATTGACAGCGGCGGGCAGTATTTGGAGGGAACGACCGATATTACCCGTACGTTCGCCCTGGGACCTGTGACAGAGGAAGAAAAGAGGCACTACACCTGGGTGCTGAAGGCCCACATCGCTCTCGCTTCGGCCGTATTCCTGGAGGGGACAACGGGCGGGGGCATCGACATGGTTTGCCGCGGCCAGATTCAAAAACACGGCATTGACTACCGCTGCGGCACTGGGCACGGAGTCGGAATGTTCGGCGGGGTACACGAGGGCCCGCAGAGCATCCGGCCGAAGAACGACGTCGTTCTGAAAAGCGGCATGAATATTACCAATGAGCCGGGTATTTACGAAGAGGGAAAGCATGGGATCCGCACGGAAAACCTGATGCTGGTCACCGATGGGATGGAAAACGAGTACGGCCGCTTTCTGCGGTTTGAAATCCTGACCTGTTTCCCGATCGACACAGCCCCCATTCTGCCGGAGCTGCTGACAAAGGATGAAATTTCGTGGCTTGACGAGTACCACAGCCGCGTCTATCACCTGCTTTCTCCATTGCTGGGCGGAGAAACGCTCGAATGGCTGAAACGGAAAACACGTCCGCTGAATCGTCAGGTTTCGTAAATTTTCGTATTCGGCATATTGTAGGAAGGAAGATCTTCCCTTATAATGGATGAGGCGGCTGTAAAAGCAAGGCGGCCGTCGAATTGAAAAGGGGGGACTTCCCATGAAATATGGATATTTTGACGAGGCCGGCAGGGAATATGTCATTACCAGACCGGATACGCCGGAGCCTTGGGCCAACTATCTGGGTTCGCCCGAATACGGGGCGATCATTTCCAATCAGGCCGGCGGCTACAGCTTTGTCCGCTCGGGAGCAAACGGCAGGCTGCTGCGGTACCGTTTCAACTCCGTCCCGGCCGATCAGGCGGGGCGGTACATTTATGTCCGCGACCGTGAGAGCGGGGACTACTGGTCCGGCTCCTGGCAGCCCGTCGGCAAGCCTCTGGATTTATACCGGAGCGAGTGCCGTCATGGGCTTTCCTATACCGTGATTTCATCGTCTTACTCCGGTATTTCGACCGAAACGCTTTATCTGGTTCCGCTGGGCAAAACTTACGAGGTATGGCGGCTGAAAATCCGGAATGAAGGCGACCGGAAGAGAACAGTTTCCGTGTTCGGCTGCGCGGAGTTTACAAACGACAGCAATTATGAACAGGATGCCGTCAATTTGCAATACACGCAGTTTGTTACCCGCACATGCTTTCACCGGAACCGCGTTCTTCAGCTGCACAACGAATTCTGCCGCAGAAATGCGGACGGGTCAAATGGGGAGGAACGCTTTTTCGGCCTCTCGGGCGCACCGGTATCCTCCTGGTGCGGCGACCGGGAAGAATTCATCGGGCCTTACAGAAGCTATGAGAATCCGATCGCGGTGGAGCGCGGCGACTGCGGAAACGTTCCGAATTACGGCGGAAATTCCGCCGGCGTGCTGCAGGCCGATCTGGATTTGGAACCCGGGGAGGAAAGGCAGCTCTGCTTTGTTCTGGGGGTTCACCCGGATGCCGAAGCCGAAAAGATTCTGTCAGAGTATGAAGATCCCCACTGCATCGAGACGCAGTGGGAGGAGCTGAAGGATTTTTGGGAGGAAAAGCTCTGCCGCTTTTCCGTACATACTCCGGATGAGAATTTCAATCATATGGTCAACACCTGGAACGCCTATCAGTGTTTTATCACGTTTATCTGGTCGCGGGCCGCGTCTTTTACTTACTGCGGACTTCGCAACGGCCTTGGCTTCCGCGATACCGTCCAGGACATTCAGGGAATTCTCCATCTGGTGCCGGAGATGGCGCTCGAGCGCATCCGTTTCATGTTTTCAGGGCAGACGTTCTTTGGGGCGGGTCTGCCTCTCATCGGGTTTCATCATGAGCCCGGTCATGTGAAGCTTCCGGGCGAACCGGGCTATGATTACGACCCGTACCGCGCGGACGACGCTTTATGGCTGTTTCCCACGGTTGCCCAGTATATCGGCGAGAGCGGGAACATCCGGTTTCTTGACGAAGTGATTCCGTTTGCGGACCACGGCGAAGCGGATGTTTATGAGCACCTTCGGCGGGCGGTAAGGTTCAGTCTGGAGCACAGCGGGGCACATGGTTTGCCGGTCGGCCTGTACGCGGATTGGAACGACTGCCTGCGGATGGGTGAACAGGGAGAGTCTGTGTTTGTCGCGTTTCAGCTTTACCAGGCGATGCAGATTCTTCTTGATTTTGCGCGGATCAGGAACGACCTCGATACCGTGTCGGAGCTTGAGGAACAGTCCCGGAAGCTGCGGAAGACCCTGAACGATGTGTGCTGGCAGGGGGACCGCTATCTGCGCGGAATCCGCGAAAGCGGGGAGATGGTCGGTTCCCGGGATGACCCCGAGGCCAATCTGTGGCTGAACCCGCAGTCCTGGTCGGTCATCAGCGGCTGTGCGGACGAAGAACGGGCGCAGAATGCTCTTGAAACGGTGCATCTAAGGCTGAACACGGAATACGGGGCCGTGATTATGGACCCGCCATACCGCGAGCACGCGTTTGACGGCGCGCGGATGCAGTTGTTTCTGCCCTCCATCAAGGAAAACGGTTCGGTGTTTTCGCAAGCCCAGGGATGGCTGATTCTTGCCGAGTCCCTGATGGGTCACGGAAACCGGGCGTATGAGTACTATCGGGAATGCAGCCCCGCCGAACAAAACGACCGGGCGGAAATCCGCCGCCTGGAGCCGTATGTTCACGGCCAGTTTGTCGAGGGGCCCCAAAGCCCTCACAAGGGCAGGGCGCATGTGCATTGGCTGACCGGCACGGCTTCCACCGTCATGGTCGCCTGCGTCCGCGGAATTCTGGGGATTCGTCCCACGGCGGAAGGCGTTCTAATCCAGCCGTCTGTTCCGTCGGATTGGAAAGAATTCACCATTGATAAATTTTATCGGGGAAAACGGCTGCATATCACGGTGAAAAATCCGAACGGCGCGCAAGGGGGGCCGGTTCGGATCGCGTTGAACGGTGAAACGCTTCCCGACAGTCTGGTGCCGTTCGGTCAGCTGGAGAATGAAAACGAGCTGGTCGTTACAATGCCGGGCGTGGAGCCCACTAAATAAACAGGGCAAAACAAAAACCTTCCGCCGATTCAAGCGGAAGGTTTTTTTATTAAGGATTCGGCCGGTCAGCCCGAAAATGAATCATGAACCGCGCGGCTGCTCAATATGGTTGAACAGGGCGATCTGATTGATCGGGTGAGGGGGAATCAAAATGCGCAAGCACCGCCGCGTCGGGTTTCTCTCCGTCTGTCTGCTGATTCCGGCCGTTGCGCTGGTTCCGGCAGCCGGGTGCGGTCAAAACACGCTGCATGTCACCACGGACGCCGTGGAAACGCGTGCCCAGTGGGAAGCGGAGATGATTTTGCCGGTGGAAAATATTCAGCAAATGCCGGAACAGCCGTCCGGGTGCGAGATCACTTCAACGACAATTGTCCTGAATTACATCGGCTGCGAAATCACCAAGACGGAGCTTGCGGATTATTTTCAGATCGGCGGCCTGCCCCGCCGTTCGGGCGGCGTCGTGGTTGGGCCGGACCCATGGAAAAAATTTGCGGGCAGTCCGGCTGAAGATGGATACGGATGTTTCGCTCCGGTCGTCACACAGGCGGCGAACCGCTATTTTTCCTCCGAAAGGCTCAGCCGCCGGGCGGTGAATCTGAGCGGGACAAAGGCCGGAGACCTGTTCGATTACATAGACAGGGGAATCCCCGTCATCGTCTGGGCGACCATTTCTATGAAAGAGCCGTATGAGGGCGACGGATGGTATCTGGAGGGGACGAAGGAGTACTTTCGCTGGCCCGCGCGCGAACACTGTCTTGTCCTGATCGGGCATTCGGGGAACGACGCGGTGTTCAGCGACCCGCTTGATCCCCGGGGCACGGTGCGCTACGATTTTTCCCTGTTTGAAGCGCGTTACCGGCAGCTTTTCTGCCAGGCGGTGGTTTTGGAGTAAAAGAAAGTTTACAGCAGCCGCGTTTCGTTGATGATCAATTCAAACTGCAGCCCCAGATACTGCGCCGCCTGGCGGCAAAGCACCATGCGGGTCATGAAAATTTCAAAATACTCCATAACGGGGCAGATGCTGGTGTCAATGGTAATGTTCAGAGTCACGGTCTTTCGCTCGGCGTCGATTTCCGTTGCGGCGTGTTCGACGGCGTAATTGACGCGGTCGTGGATATCCGCCGTGACGGTCTCGCGGTCGCGCACACGGGTCCGGCGGACATCCCCCTTGTCGGACAGGATCAGCGCCGCCGCGATCGGGCTGACCGCCGCGGCCGTTCCCTCGTCGTGGTTGCCGATCGCGGCCGAAATCAGGGCGACTTCTTCCGGCGGCATATTCATCCGGTTCAGAATGTTAAAGGCCATCAGCGCGCCGCTGTGGGCGTGGTTGTACCGGTTTACCACATTCCCGATGTCGTGCATGTAGCCGGCGATGCGCGCCAGTTCGCAGGTGCGGTCGTCGAAGCCGAGCTGCTCCAGAATGTTCCCGGCATAATTTGCGGACCTCTTTGCGTGGGGAAACCCATGCTCCGTAAATCCGATTTCCCCAAGGTTTCTGTTTCCGGTTTCAATATAGGCCTTGATTTCATCATTTTTTAAAATTTCCTCAAACGTGATATGCGTATATTTCGGCATTCATTTCCTCCGTCAGGCCGTCAGCATCCGGTACATCGCTTCCAGACAGATCTGGGCGTGAATCATAAACCGGTCGATGTCGATGCTCTCGTTGGTGTTATGCAGCCGGCGGTCCGGCTCATCCGGGAAGAACGGGCCGAACGCGACCGCGTTGCCTTTCATGGCGCGCGCATAGGTGCCGCCGCCCGTAGCGTAAAGCTCCGCCGATTTTCCCGTGATGCAGGCGTACGAATCCTGTAGGATGGAAATCAGTTTGCTGTCACCCGGAAGGTACAGCGGCTTGCCGTCTTCCAGCAACTCGGCGGAAAGTCCCGCTTCCTCCGCGCGGCGGCTGATTTCACTGAAAATCGGGCCGCCGTGGGATGTGACGGGATAGCGGATGTCGATTCCGGCCTTTGCCTGTCCGTTCTCCAGCCGAAGAATCCCCAGATTCAGCGTGAGCGGACCGGACTGCTCGTCGCTTTGCTGCACGCCGATGCCGGAGCCGTCGTAACAAAAGCCGATGCTCCGATCGAGGAAGGAGCAGAAACCGCCGAGCTCCGCGGGTGAAAACACGGACGAGAGCAGACGAATCAGAGCGGCCGCGGCGTTAAAGCCGGCCTGCGGCTGCATGGCATGCGCGGCCTTTCCCTTCGACACGACCTGAATTCCGTCGGGAACGGATTCGAACGTAAATTCCCCCTGTGCTGTTTTCGCGGCTTCTTTCAGCGCGTCCGCGGACTGACCGGAGCAGGACAGGACGGCACGGGCGTGATCGGGAACGGCATTGTAAACGACGCCGGCTTCCAATTCTCTGATGACCGGCGGCTGCTTCTCTTTGGAAAGAAGATCCAGCCGGAGAAGGCCCTTCTCACGGTTGCAGATTCCGTAGTCGGAGTCCGGCGTAAAACCCATGACGGGCATTTCTTCCTTCTGAAAGTAATAGCGCAGGTCCTCCATGCCGGTTTCTTCCCCGGAACCGAATATGACGCGAAGGCGGCGGTTTCCTTTGACCCCGGCGTCCTTCAGCGCCTTCAGACAGTAAAGAGCGACCACGGCCGCGCCTTTGTCATCGGCGGCGCCCCGCCCGAAGTACAGGTTTCCTTTTCTGGTCAGGGTGAACGGGTCGCTGTCCCATCCCTCTCCGGCGGGAACAACGTCGACATGGGCGGCCACCGCGGCAACTTCGTTTCCGGAACCGTACTCCGCGTGACCCGCGTAGTTATCCACATTTTTTACGGCTAAGCCCATTTTCTGCGCTTTGCCGAGAACCGTGGCAAGCGCCCTTGCCGGTTCTTGGCCGAACGGTTTGCCCTGCAGCGCTTCTCCGCGAACGGAGGGCACCGCAATCAGGTCGGCAAGGTCTTTCAGAATCTCATCCCGATATTTCAAGATCTCTGTTCCAAATACCACTGAAATCATCCTCCTAACATCATTATCCACTTTATTATATCACAGGGAACGGATAAAAAAAGCATGTTTTGGTTAAGGGCGAAAAAACAGTCTGTGAAAAAGAAGCCCGGACTGGGGGATGTCCCCGGCAGGGCTTCGTCCTGTTCTAATCCGTTCCGGAGACAAAGAAGCCTCCGGGTTGTTTTTTCGGCTGGCAGAGAAGAGGCAGAACCTCGCTCTGACAGATGGGTCGGCTGATGAAGTATCCCTGAATCAGATGACATCCGGCCCGCGTCACACAGTTCAGCTGCTCCTCGGTCTCCACACCCTCGGCAATAACCTCCATGTTTAGGCGGCGCGCAAGTCCGACAATCATGAGAACAATATCTTTTTCCACATCTTTCGTAACAATTTCGTCAATAAAGCTCTTGTCGATTTTTATCGCGTCGATCGGCAGGTTTTTCAGGTAGGTGAGAGAGGAAAAGCCCGTTCCGAAATCGTCAAGATAAATTTGAATTCCCTGCTTCTTCAGAATCTGCAGCTTGCTCGTGATTTTCTCTAAAGATTCCATCAGGCTTGATTCCGTGATTTCAATCGCGATGCTGTTGGGGGACAGGCCGTAATAACGATACCGGCTAATCAGGTAATTGATGTAATTCGCCTCTAAAAGCTCCATGGGGGAGGCGTTGAAAGACACTGTCAGTCCGCGGCCCTCCATGCTTTTGGCAAAAGCAAACGTGCTCTCAATCACATGGCGGCCCAACTCTTTGATGAAGCCCGATTTTTCAGCCATCGGGATGAACTGGCCGGGGGGGATCATCCCGAACTCGGCATTTTTCCACCGTGCCAGGGTTTCGAATCCGACGATCCTTTCGCTGTTACAGTCGTACTGAGGCTGAAAATAGCACAGCAGCTCATCACTTTCGATGGAAAGCTTCAGTGCGCGCTCCAAACGAAACTGACGGTCGATCTGATTGCCGTGGTCTTCGTTAAATAGAACGTAGCTTCCCCTGCGGGTCTGTTTCGCTTCATTCAGAACAAATTCTCCGCGTCCAAGGATGTCTTCAAACTGAATGTTGCGTTCCTTTTCCCGGCAGCGGACCAGAAGCGCACCCATGCTGCAGGAAAGCTGAATCACAATCCCGTTAATCAGATAAGGCTCCCGGAATATTCGAATGAGTTTCCGAGCAAGAAACTCAAGCTCGTCCTCCGTATTCGCCCCGTGAATCAGAACCGCAAATTCATCGCTGCCCGTGCGTCCGGCAATATCTTCGCAGCCGATAAATTTTTTCAGCCGCGCCGCCGATTCGGCAATCAGCTGATCCCCCGCATCGTGGCCGAAGGTGTTGTTTACGGTTTTCAGATTGTCCAAATCCAGAAACAGAGCCCCACCGCTTTTTGAGTCCCTGGCGCATGTTTTCACCCAGCCGTCAAATTGTTCAATGATGCCTTTTCGGTTCGGCAAACCAGTCAGTGCGTCAAAAGCGGTAAAATATTTTTTTTGCTCTTCGCATCGGATTTTTGCCTCATAGCGAACCCGTTTTAGTTTTAAAAAACAGAAAGAAGCGATAAGAAATGCCGCGAGCAGGATCAGAAAAAGAATCGTGCTCATAACAAGGACTTTATCCGTCTGCTCGAAAGCATTGCGAAATGAGCTTTTTTGACCTGCGACCATCAACTGATTCAAGCTGACGATAACAAAAACACCTAAGCCTAAAAGAAGAGTCCCCAAAATTGTCATGGAAATGAGAGCCTTGTTTTTACGTATCATTTCCATCTTCCTCTCGTTTCTGTGTTATTTCTAATTATACATGATTTTGCGGCACATTTCATCAAAAAAATTCAATTCTATAACAGAAATTGACAAATTAATTTGCAAAATTTTATGTCTAGAGCTGGAAAATAAATTCTAAAAATTTTTTGGAATAAAAAACACCTTGCTGTAAACAATTTTTGCAGGAGGCGTGGAGATGAAAAAGAAACTTTCTTTATTTGTGACTGGCGGAGTCGTGTATCCTTCACTTGAGATTATCTGCAGAGGCCACAGCGATTTTTCCATGGCTGTTGCGGGAGGCATCTGTCTGTGCCTGATTGACAAGGTATGCAATTACCGCCTGAAATTCAGACCGTTGGCGATAAAATGCGCGGCGGGGTCCGCGATCATCACAACGGTGGAATTTGCGACAGGGGTGTTGGTCAATCTTGTGTTAAAAATGAATGTCTGGGACTATTCACAGCTCCCGATGAATTTTATGGGCCAAATCTGTCTTCCGTTTTCGCTTTTGTGGTGTGCTCTTACCATACCGGCCATGCAGTTATGCGGACTCTATGACCGGTTCAGCAAAAAAGTAGTCGAGGGAATCAAAGGATGAAAAAGCCGCGTCTGGAAATCCGTTTCCGGGAGACGCGGCTTTTCATTTAAAACAAGATTTCACTCTTGACAGAGTACATATTGATATGGTATTATTATTTTCGCACCTGCGGGCATGAATTCCTTACATGGAGAGGTGTCCGAGTGGTTTATGGAGCTAGTCTTGAAAACTAGTGATCCCGCAAGGGACCAAGAGTTCGAATCTCTTCCTCTCCGCCAAATTTAATGATAACTTTTTTCACCATAAAAGGAGAAATACCCAAGTGGTGAAGGGGCTCCCCTGCTAAGGGAGTAGGTCGGGTAACCGGCGCGAGGGTTCAAATCCCTCTTTCTCCGCCAATCAAGCACACAACAGTTTTGTTGTGTGCTTGATTTTTGTTGTAGCTTTAGCGAAAAACAACCACCAGCTCTGCTGGTGAGATTAAAAATCTTTAGAAACAAGAAAACCTCCTTTTGTTAAAATAGGTGCAGGTCTGCCAACCGCATTAAAAAACAATAGGAGATTATGCCATGAATGACATACAAAGTTTATTACATTCAAACTGGAGATGCCAGTACCATATAGTATTTGCCCCAAAATATCGGAGAAAAGAAATATATGGTCAGATTGAAGCGGATATAGGGACGATACTAAGAAAACTTTGCGAACAAAAGGGAGTAGAAATCATCGTAGCTCAGGCATGTCCAGAGCATATTCACATGTTGGTAAAGTATACCGCCGAACATTAGTGTAGCGCAGTTCGTGGGATATCTGAAAGGAAAGAGTAGCCTGATGATATTTGACCGGCATGCTAACTTGAAATACAAATATGGAAATAGGCATTTTGGTGTCGCGGGTATTATGTTGACACAGTTGGCCGCAATAAAAAAGCAATCGCAGAATATATCAGGAATCAGACAAGAAGATATTGCTTCAGATCAGATAAGTTTTAAGGAGTATATTGACCCGTTTACGGGTGGTAAGGAATCGAAGGCATAAAAGAAGGCCGCTTTAGCGGCGGCCTGTAAAAGTAATGCGGTTGGTAACCTATTTCAATGCGTCTTAAGACGCGTGCCAATACCATGCCCTTTCAGGGCTTGTGCATACCACGCGTTCAACGCGTGGCTTTGATTGCAAAAAAAGAAGGATGTGGCATTCATAAATAGCTGAATCCTTCCCTTGAGGACTGTTTATAAACACAAGGCGTAGGAAATTGTAGTAAGTTAAACTTTCGGAATGATCCGGATTGTAAAATCAAAAGCACGAAACAAATGATTGTGATTGATAGAATTTACCCGTATAGTAGTCAACTGCGCGAAAGCCATCCGCGTAGTTATCTGCATACATCATTGTGGTTGCATCCGTTGTTTTTCCTGCAAGCGCATGACTTGCAGCCGCAATTTGATAACCAACATCCATCAGACCGGGCCGAGCATACTTGATCATGTCCCAAATCAGGATTACAATAAAACGAGTGGAAAAACGATCCGTGCTGCGTTGGCGCATGTCGTTTTGCTTTTGGAGAGGGTGATTTTTGAAATGGATACTCCGCAGTCGCTGTTGAAGCGCTATTTCGGCTATGATGAGTTCAGGCCCGGGCAGCGGGAAGTGATTGATCACATATTAAACGGAGAGGACGTGCTGGCGGTCATGCCGACAGGGGCCGGAAAATCGGTGTGCTACCAGATCCCATCGCTGCTTTTCCGGGGCGTTACGATCGTAATTTCGCCGCTGATTTCTCTCATGAAGGATCAGGTCGACGCTTTATCTCAGGCAGGGATTCATGCGGCCTACATCAACAGCTCGCTTTCGTCCGGTCAACAAGATGCGGTGCTTGAAAACGCCGAAAGCGGAGCGTACAAAATCGTCTATGTCGCTCCTGAAAGGCTGGAAACCGGTGCTTTCCGCGTACTGATCGGGAAGCTTGACGTTTCCATGGTTGCCGTCGATGAAGCGCACTGCGTCTCACAGTGGGGACATGATTTCAGGCCGAGCTACACGAAAATAGCGGAAATGACGGCTCTATTGCCGTCCCGCCCGGTTGTCGCGGCCTTTACCGCGACAGCTACCCCGCAGGTTCGGGAAGACATCACCCGGCTTTTAAAGCTGCTGCGGCCGTTTGCGCTGACCACTGGGTTCAACCGGGAGAATCTTTATTTTGAAGTGGAAAAGCCCCGGAATAAAACCGCGATGCTTCTTGAATATCTGGGAAAAAACCAGGATAAGTCCGGAATTGTCTATGCTTCCACAAGAAAAACGGTGGATTCCCTGTGCCAAAGGCTTAACGGCAGCGGTCATTCTGCCGCAAGGTATCACGCCGGAATGCCGGAAGCGGAACGGGCCAAAAATCAGGACGATTTCATTTACGACCGCGTCAATGTGATGGTGGCGACCAATGCGTTCGGCATGGGAATCGACAAGTCGAACATTTCCTTTGTCGTTCACTACAATATGCCGCAAAGCATCGAAAGCTATTATCAGGAAGCGGGAAGGGCAGGGCGCGACGGAGGAAAAGCCGAATGCATTCTCTATTATTCCGCGTCGGACATCGTGACGAATAAATTCCTGATTGAAAACGGCTCGAATGACAGCGATAAGGCGGCTAATTTTCAAAAACTGAACGATATGATCGATTACTGCAACACGGACAAATGCCTGCGTTCTTACATATTGAAATACTTTGGAGAGCAGGGCGCGGCAGAACGTTGCGAAAACTGCGGCAATTGCAACAGCCGTGTGGAGAGTACGGACATCACGGTGGAATCGCAGAAAATCATGTCTTGCATTGCCCGCATGGGCGAGCGGTTCGGGAGCGGAATGGTCGCCGGCGTGCTGCGCGGCGGCAATACGCGCAAAATAAGGGAAATGGGCTTTGACCGGCTCAGCACCTTCGGCATCATGAAGGAATATTCCGCGGAAACCATCAGGGAAATCATTTCGTTTCTGGTCGCGGACCGGTATCTTGAGCTTCACGGAAACCAATATCCGGTATTGAGATTGACATCCTCCGCCCGGGATGTGCTGCGCGGCAGGAAAACTGTTTCCATCAAACGCGTGATCCGAAAGCAGGGAGCGAGCCAAAGCGGCGCGGTTCCTGCGGACGAAAAGCTTTTTGAAATTCTTCGCCGGATCCGTTCCCGGCTGGCGCAGGAGGAAGGAGTTCCTCCCTTTGTCATTTTCTCGGACGCAACCTTGCGCGAAATGTGCGCGGCATATCCCGTCGATCAGGAAAGCCTGCTCCGCGTTTCCGGAGTGGGCAGGGTGAAACTGGAAAAATTCGGGGACCGTTTTACAGAGGCGATCAAGAATTATGCCGAGGAAAACAAGATTCAAATTCCACGGGATATTTCCGTTGGAATATCCGGGAAAAAGGACCGAAAAGAGCCGGAAGCCGTCGGCGATACAAAGGAGGAAAGCTACCGGCTTTATCAAAGCGGTCTTGGAATTGACGAAATCGCAAAGAAGCGCGGACTTGCTCCGAACACGGTGGAAAATCATTTGCTGAGCTGCCTTCGGAACGGGATGCCGGTCGACGCAGGCATTTTTGTAACCGAGGAGGAAGAACGGCTGATTGCGGAAGCCGTAAAGCGCTGCGGACGTGACAGATTGAAACCGATCAAAGAGGCGCTGCCCGAAACAATCAGCTATGGGGCGATCCGATACGTCCTGTGCAAAAGCACGCGGGAATGAGCGGAGGGAATGGGCGCCGACACGATTTTAATGACCGGACAACTCCGCAGCCGAGAAGTTCGCGGAAGCTTCGGCCGCAAAGGAAGTGACATCTTTGAATGACGTTGAGACTCTTTTGGAAGCCGTGGAGGATAAGATTTTAGAGCGAGGCCGCGCGTATTATGAATCCGGGATGGTGCAGGATCTTTCCGGCGATTCCAACGGGAATTTCACTGCCTCAGTGGAAGGCAGTGAGTTGACGCCTTACAAGGTGCAGGTTTCCATTGACCCAAAGAGCGGAGAGGTGCTGTCGTATGGATGCAGTTGTCCGTATGAGTTCGGGGATATTTGCAAACATGTGGTCGCCGTGTTTTTGGCGATCCGGGATGGGAATTACAAGAAGACAGGGGAAATCCGCCCGGTAGACTTTTCACAGTGCGTGGAAGCCCTGTCGCTGGAGCAGCTCCGGAAGCTTGTGCTTGCCCAGGCGGAAAGAGACCGTGACTTCGAAAATGAAGTTTTACTGACTTCCGGGCGCCTGAATGACGATCAGGTGTTTTCCAAGATCAAAGAGCAGATGAAAGAAGCGGTGCGCTCCGGCACGCATAAAGGTTTTATCGACTGGCGCGGCTGCGACGAAATTTGTGCGGAACTGGACCAAATCCTGAATACGGCACAGGATCGAATGAAAGAGAAAAAGCTCACGCTTGCGTTCCGCATCATACTGGAGATCATAAGAACCGGAGTCCGGCTTGCTTCCATTGCGGACAGCAGTTCCGGAAGCCTAACGGATGTCCTCTGTCGGTCACAGGAATTGCTTCAAACCTGTTGCAAAGAGATCTCCGATGTTGGGACGGATAAAGAGAAAGAGCAGTGTCTGGACCGTCTGATGAAAGTATCACAGGAAAAACGCTTTGACGGCTGGGACGATGACGCCTATTCTTTGCTGCATACCGCGGTATGCTTTCTAAAAGAGAAAAACTCCATGAAATGGTATGCCGTTCTCGATGCAATGAAGGAAAAGGAGGAAAGCAGAAATTACAGCGACTATGCACTGGAAGAAAACGCTTTGCTCCGGATGGAGTCAATCGAAAAATTAAACGGTGCGGATGCGGCGAAAGAATATCTGTATGCGAATCTAAAATGGGACAGGTTTCGCAAAATGGCGTTGGAACGGGCCGTCGAGAAAAAGAATTACCTGGAAGCGGAACGGCTGTGTCTGGAAAAGCTGTCGTCAAAGGAGCGGTTTAATCGGACGGACTGGCTGGAATATTTGTATGGGATATACGGATTCCTTTATGAATCTGGAAAGCAGGCTGATACCGCAAAGGCTCTTCTTTTCACAGGCAGTCTGGACTATTTTGACCGACTGAAAGAACTGCTGAATGCTGATGGAACTTGGGAAAAAGAATATCCGAATCTGATGAACGACTGCGAAACAAAGCTCTCATTCTGGCAATATCAACAGCTTTTGGAGCATACGGGGGAGCATCGGCTGCTCATGGATACCGTCAGGAAATATCCGGAAAGCGTGTTTCAATACGGTTCCCTGTTGGCGCCGTTGTTTCCCACGGAGGTTTTTCCCATTTATGATAGGGAAATCCGCAAATCCGCTGAAATGGCAAACTCGCGTCCCCAGTACAAAAGGGTGTGCAGTCAAATCAGAGGACTATATCAGATCGGGGGAAAAGAAACGGCAGCGCATTTGATTGCCTCGTTGGCTCAGACTTATCCCCGCAGAAGCGCTTTTCTGGACGAGCTGTCGAAGCTGCAAGGGAAGCTTTCCAAATTAAAGTAGGGGCGGCCTTTTATTCCATCGCGTCGCGGCTCCGGCAGCCCGGCCGGGAGGCATCATCGGTTGTGCCGGGTGGACAGCACCGCGCTTTCAGGTCTTTTATGAGACTGTCGTCTTGTCTGCAAGACCGGCAGAGCTTCCCTCTGGACAGCTTACGAACCTCTGCCCGCCGGTTGACTTTTATTTTTGTCCGTAATAGGCGTGGACACCGTGCTTGCGCAGAAAATGCTTATCCAGAAGCTCCCGCTGCATGGGGGCCGGCTGAGGCTCCAGCATAAGGGAGTGGAAATCCATAAACGCCGCCTCCTCCATAACTACCGCGTTGTGCACGGCGCTCCAAGGATCCGCCCCCCACGCAAAGGGACCGTGGCTGTGGACGAGCACGCCGGGGATGGCCTCCGGGCGGACCCCCAGTTTAGAAAACGTTTCCACAATTACATTGCCTGTTTCCCTTTCATAGGGGCTTTCCGCGGCAGCGTCGTCCGGACTGCCGATCTCCTCCGGGCTCATTGGGCGGGTGCAGGGAATTTCACCGTGGAAATAGTCCGCCTGTGTGGTTCCCAGCGCCGGAATCCCGCGCCCCGCCTGAGCAAAGCTGGTCGCCCAGCGGGAATGCGTATGAACGATCCCCCCAAGCTCCGGCCATGCTTGATACAGCACCAGATGAGTAGCCATATCGCTGGACGGTTTGTAAATTCCTTCCACCCGGTTGCCCAGCAAATCCACAACGGCCATGTCTTCCGGCTTCATTTCATCGTATTCCACGCCGGAGGGCTTGATGACCATCAGGCCCTTTTCCCGGTCGATGCCGGACACATTGCCCCAGGTAAACGTCACCAATCCGTATTTCGGCAGCTGCAGATTTGCCTCACACACGATTTCTTTCAATTTCTCCAGCATTTTTTTCCTCTCATTTCAACTTCCAGGCAAGATCATTCAGGAACAGCTGCTGTTTTAATCCTTCGGCGGTGCTTTCACTGGAAATATGTACAAACTCAATCCCCATAATTTCAGCCCAGTCCTCCATGATTCCGGCATTGATCTGTGTTGTCAGGACGCTGTGGTGTGCGCCGCCGGCCAGAATCCAGCATTTCAGGCCGGTCAAAAGGTCGGGAGCGGGCTTCCACATGACACGGGCCACCGGCAGGTTCTCCATTTTCATCGTTGGCCTGATACATTCGATGTCCTGCGCAATCATTCTTAAACGGCCGCCCATGTCAATCAGAGAAATGACAGCGCCGGTTCCGGTCGCGCCTTCAAACACCAGACGGGCTGGCGGCTTACGGTCGCCGATGCTCAGCGGATGAATCTCAATGCGGGGCTTTTCAGCCGCCACGGAAGGACAAACCTCCAGCATGTGGGCCCCCAAAGCAAGCTCTTTGCCCGGCTCCAGGTCGTAATTATAGTCCTCCATGAACGTGGAACCACCCTCAAGCCCTTCTCCCATCGCCTTTACAATCGCGGTCATACCGGAAATTTTCCAGTCTCCTTCCGCGCCGAAGCCCATTCCGTCCGCCATAATGTTCTGGGAAGCGAGTCCGGGAAGCTGCTCCATGCCGTAAAGGTCCTGAAAGGTATCGACAAAGCCCAGCGCTCCCTCCCGTTTCAGAATCCTTCTGATTGCGATTTCCTCCCTTGCCTGGCAGCGAACGGAGTCCAAGTCGCCGGTCGCAAAGAGGTAGCGGGACCGATATTCTTCCATCTTTGAGTCGATTGCCTGTTCGGAGACCTCACTCATCATCTCGGTTAGATGACCCACGGGCCAGTAATCCACCTGCCACCCCAGCTTGATTTCGGCCTCGACCTTGTCGCCCTCCGTGACCGCCACATCGCGCATGTTGTCGCCGAAGCGGATCAGACGCAGCTTTCTGGAAAAAGCCGCGCCAACCGCGCTGCGCATCCAGTTCCCCAGCTCCTTTCGGACGTTGGCGTCCTCCCAGTAACCGACAACGACTTTTCTTGAAAGGCGCATTCTGGCCCCGATAAAGCCGTGTTCCCGGTCGCCGTGGGCCGACTGGTTCAGGTTCATGTAATCCATGTCGATTTCTTTATCCGGAATATGCCGGTTGTACTGAGTCGCGAAATGGCACCAGGGTTTTTGCAGAAGCTGCAGGCCGTGAATCCACATCTTGGAGGGAGAAAACGTATGGCACCAGGTGATAACGCCGGCACACCGCTCGTCGTAATTGGCGTCCAGCATGATCCGTGTGCCCTCTGCCTCTGTTTTCACCGTTCCCTTGTAAACGATTCCGCAGGGGATTTCTTTGGATTCGCTGAGCCTTTCCGCCATTTCCCGGGCGCGCTGCGCTACCGTTTCCAGTACTTCCGGGCCATACAGGGACTGCGACCCCACTACAAACCAGAATTCATAATCTTTCAGCATGTTTATCCTCGATTCTCTTATTTCAAGCATTCTGCCGCCGCTTTTTCAGCGGCAAGGCCGGCTTTGAAGTTTTTCAGGAACCGTTCAAATCCCTTTGCGTCCGCGGGATCCGGCCAAGTGGTAACGGTTTTTATCCCGGCGTAAACCCGGGCGGAAAGGAACTCCTCCAGAGATTCTCCTTCCTTGCGCCGAATGGCATAGGCTGCCAGCAAAGCCATTCCGTAGGGGCCGCCCGCCGCCGCGGTTTCCATGGTGGAAATGGGAGCGTTCACCGCGGCCGCGAGGAATCGGGCACCGGCGCCAGCGTGGCGGAACAGCCCGCCGTGTCCGGTAAGACGGTCTATTTGAACGTTTTCCTTTGCCAGAAGGTCCATTCCCAGTTTGAGCGCCGCCAGCGCCGCGTAAATATTTGCGCGGCAGAAATTTGCAAGCGAAAAGCGGCTTTTGGGAGAACGGATCAGCATGGGACGGCCCTCGGCAACTCCGGCAACCGGCTCTCCCGCCAGGTAATTGTAAAGCAGCAGACCGCCGCAGTCCGGATCGCCCTCCAGGGCTTTGCGGTAAAACGCGGGATAGATCTCATCCAGGCCCGCAGGAATTCCCATCATCCCCGCAAACTCTCCCAGCAGCTCCGCCCACAGGTTCATGTCGCCGGTACAGTTGTTGCAATGGACCATGGCAACCGGCATTCCGGCGGGAGTCGTGACCAAATCGATTTCCGGATAATGGTCCGTAAGGGGGCGCTCCAAAACCACCATGGAAAAGATGGAGGTTCCGGCGGAAACGTTTCCCGTGCGCGCGGTTACCGAATTTGTGGCCGCCATGCCGGTGCCCGCGTCTCCCTCCGGAGGACAGACGGGAATGCCCGCCCGCAGCCTGCCGGACGGATCCAGCTTTTTTGCTCCCTCTTCCGTCAATGTCCCCGCGTCCCCGCCGGCAACGAGAACCCGGGGAAGGAGGTCCTTTAGCTTCCAGAAATATCGGGAGGAGACCTTTTCCTGGAACTTCGTCAGCATGCCGGCGTCATAATCACAGGTACCGCTGTCAATCGGAAACATTCCGGAGGCGTCGCCGATCCCCAGAACTTTCCGCCCGGTCATTTGCCAGTGAACATAGCCCGCAAGTGTTGTTAGAAACGCAAGATCCTTCACATGGGGCTCATGGTTCAGGACGGCCTGATACAGATGGGCGACGCTCCACCGCTGTGGAATATTGAATTGAAACAGCTCCGACAGCTCTTTTGCCGCCGGGCCGGTCGCAGTATTCTGCCAGGTGCGAAACGGCGCCAGGAGCCGGCCGTTCCGGTCAAAGGGAAGATAACCGTGCATCATACCGGAAAACCCAATGCAGCCGACCGTTGTCAGCTCTGCGCCGTACCGGTCCAGCACGTCGCAGGCCAGATTCCGGTAACAGTGACGCAGCCCGTCCCAAACATCCTCCAGAGAATAAGTCCAGACCCCGTTTTCATAGGAGCTTTCCCAATCGTGGCTGCCGGAAGCGACCGGGATAAAATCCTCCGTCAGGAGGGCCGCCTTGATTTTAGTCGAACCCAGCTCAATGCCGAGCGATGTATTCCCGGCAATAATTGCGCGTTTAATTTCATCTTGTCTCATCAAAAGGCCCCCTTTGCTATTTGCTGCGATTTTTCACATAGGCGAACACACTTTGCAGAACAATGAAGAAGCACAGCAGAGCGGCCGTGGCGATATTAGCCCAGCTGGACAGCAGCTTGCCGTTCGTGGTTACGAGCGTGTGGATGGTTCCCGTGATCTGAACGCCGAACAGTGAGCCGATCACATTGCCGACTCCGCCGGTCAGCAGCGTACCGCCGATGACGGCGGACG
Source organism: Caproicibacter sp. (assembly GCF_046707225.1). Lineage (NCBI taxonomy): Bacteria > Bacillati > Bacillota > Clostridia > Eubacteriales > Acutalibacteraceae > Caproicibacter > Caproicibacter sp. Next base: position 30,931 of record NZ_JBJKOP010000016.1, read on the forward strand.
CGATGGCGTCCATTTCAAAGCCCTTCGCCTGCTGCACCGAGCCGGACATAGTGTTCAGGCAGTAGCAGATGCCGCCGATGGAACACAGGAAGGAGGACAGGACATAGGCCATCAGCTTGGTGCGCTTCACGTTCAGGCCCATCATGGCTGCCGATGTTTCATTTCCCCCCACCGCATACAATGCGCGGCCGAATTTGGTGTACTTTAACAAAAGGAAGATAACGACCACCGTCACAAGGGCAATCATGACCGTGGGGCGGATGAACGGGATCTGGACTCTCCCTCTGTTGTTGGTATAGCCCAGGAAAGCCGGCAGGTAAATCTTGGCGTTTGCCCACGCATAAAAAGTGGGGTTTGCCTTTTCCGTGATGCTGATCTGGTCCGTACAAATCACCGCCGTCATCCCTCGGGCGAAGAAAAGACCGGCCATCGTAACAATGAATGGCTGGATCTGCAGATAACCGACCAGAAAGCCCTGAACGAAACCGAACACAATGCCGACCGCCAGAACGAAAACGAGCAGCGGGATGCTGGGATATCCCTTTACCCCCATCCCGTAGGCCAGAAGCATGCAGTCCATCGCGATCAGGGAGCCGACCGAAATATCGATCCCGCCGGTCAGCATCACACAGGTCATACCGCAGGCCACGCAGATCAGGCCGGCGTTTGTGATAAACAGATTCAGAAAAGTCTGCACATGGGCAAAGCCTTTTCCGGAGTAGACAATGCAGCCGACGGCATACATTACGACAAACAGCGCAATCGTAATAAAGAGCAGCAGCGTGTTGCTGTCTATGCCGCGTTTCGCGCGGTCGAGTTGATCTTTCTCACTCATGTTACGCAACCCCCTCTCCGGAACCCTGCTCGGCGGCAACTTTTGCAATCGACAGTTTCCGCGCGGAGCGGCTTCCGATCCAGCTTTTGAAAACGGGGGCCTGCACAACGACGATAATCACAACGATGATAGCCTTCACGACGGGGGCCTGGTCAGTGGAGACGCCCATGGCCAAAAGCGTTGTGGTGATTGCCTGGATCGTGTAGGCACCTATGATGGAACCTGCCAGGGTAAACTTGCCTCCTGCCAGGCTGTTTCCTCCCAGCGCCACGGCGAGAATCGCGTCCAATTCAAAATTCAGGCCGATGTTGTTGGAATCCGCGGAATAAATGCGGGAAGACGCCACGATGCCGGCGATTCCCGAGCACAGGCCGCAGATCAGGTAGCAGAGAAAGCAGATCCAATCGGAGTTAATGCCGGAAATATGCGCCGCCCGGCTGTTGACGCCGACGGATTGAATGTACAGGCCGAGCGAGGTCTTTCTCAGAAAAAGCGCCACCACTGCGATCACGGCGATGGTGACGAAAATCGCCGTCGGAATCGGAATGCCCGGGATAAAGTTGCCGAGATACTTGTAAGGGTCATACCGTATGTAAGTGATCTGGTTGTCGCACAGCAGCAGACCAATCGCCCGGGCCGCTGTGAAAAGGATCAGAGTAGCTACCATGGGCTGAATTTTCAGGTTGGCGACCAGGACGCCGTTGAACGCTCCGCACAGACCGCCCAACAGAATTCCGCCCAGCATTCCGAGGGCCATCGGCATCACCAGGGTATTGGTACTGTTCACGCCGTAGCCTGCCAGAAGCGTGCAGCATCCGCAGGCGGAAAGACTCATGACGGAGCCGACCGAGATATCGGTGCCCGCAGAAACAGCCACAACCAGCGTTTGGCCAACAGCCAGAATGGCGATTTCGCTTCCACGGTTCAGAATATCGATCAGGCGCCCGTACAGTACCCCGTTGTTGATGGCGATGGAAAAGAAGCCTGCGCTTTTCATCAGGTTAATGAGCAGGACCAGAACCATGCAGAAAATGGGCAGGAACAGTTTTTGCCTCGTCACCCTCTGCAGATTGTTTCTCAAAACGCTCATTGCTGTTCACCTCCGGCGATGGCGGACATGACGCTTTCCTGCGTCATCTCACCATCGATTTCTCCCACTTTAGCCCCGTCCCGCATGATGCACATGCGGGAACAGGTGCGCAGCATCTCGTCGATTTCAGAGGAAATGAAGACGACGCTCATGCCTTCGGAAGCAAATTTCAGCACCAGCTTCTGGAACTCCGTCTTGGTGCCGATATCGATTCCGCGCGTCGGTTCATCCAGAATCAGGAAGTCCGGATGAGTGCACAGCCAGCGCGCCAGAATCACCTTTTGCTGGTTTCCGCCGGAGAGCTGACTGAGCGGCGTTTCCCGGGAGGGCGTCTTGATCTGCAGCAGATCGATAAACTGGTCCGCCAGCTCGTTCTGCTTTGCCATGGGCAGCGTATGGAACAAACCCTGCCGGGCCTGCAGAGCCAGAATGATGTTTTCCCTCACGGACAGGTCCGCGACGCAGCCGTCCGCTTTTCGGTCATCCGGCAAAAAGCCCATGCCGGCTTTGATGGAATCAATCGGCGCGTTGATTTTCAGGCTCTTTCCGTGCATCTTTTCCGATCCGGTCTGTGCCCGGTCCGCCCCGTAGATGCAGCGGACCATTTCGCTACGTCCGCTGCCCAGAAGCCCCGTGACGCCGACGACCTCGCCCTTGCGGATCTCAAAGTCAAAAGGTTTGATGGTTCCTTTGTGGCTCAGATTCCGCGCTTCCACCACCAGCTCCTCGCCGGCAGCCGAGGCTCCCTCCGGTTTGATGGTTGCCAGATCGTCGAAATCCTTGCCCAGCATGGCCGCGACAAGCTGCATGCGCGGCAGTTCCGCAACGTCATATTCGTTCACGAATTTCCCGTTTCGCATGACGGTGATCCGGTCGCAGACCTCATACACCTGCTCCAGAAAGTGCGTCACAAAAAGAATGCCGACCCCCTTCTCTTTCAGGCCTCGCATCAGATGAAACAGTTTTGCAACCTCCGTGTCGTCCAGGGAGGAAGTGGGCTCATCTAAAATCAGAACCTTGCAGTCCATATCCACCGCGCGCGCGATGGCAACCATCTGTTGAATTGCAAGGGAATAATTTTCCAGGATGTTGGTCACGTCCAGGTGGATTTTTAAGTCGTCCATAATTTTTCGCGCCTTCCGGTTCATGACCTTCCAGTCGACCATTCCCAGCTTTGTGCGGGGTTCCCGGCCGATGAACAGATTTTCCGCAACGCTGAGGTTTGGACACAGGTTAACCTCTTGGTACACAGTGGCAATTCCGATCTTCTGTGCCTCCTGTGTGGAATGATTGAAAATATTTCCCTCGACGCCGGCCATGCGGATTTCTCCCGCATCGCGCTCGTAAACACCGGTCAGGCATTTGATGATCGTCGATTTTCCCGCACCATTTTCTCCCATCAGCGCATGAATCTCGCCCTTTCGCAAAGTCAGCTGTGCATGGTCGAGGGCCACGACGCCTGGAAACGTTTTTGTAATGTCCCGCATTGTAATCAGAATTTGTTCCTCCATGGCCATGTTCCTCTTTCTGTAGTTTAAAAGGGTGGCTCCGACGTGAGGGGCCACCCTTTTCCCGGTCAACGGTTAATAGGCTTTGTCAACAACGTCCTGCGTTACATGAATCAGCGGTTCGGTGACGTCATTTCCCGCGTTGTTTGTGTAGGAAATATCAGTCAGAACATCTTCCGACACATACCACGGTTCTTTCATGTACGTTTTCTTTTCAACCGTCTGCCCGGCGGCCAGCTTCGAGATGATGTCGGCGCAGAAAGGTCCCTGAAGCGGGTTGCACTGGAAGTCCGCGTTGATCTTGCCGGAGAGCACTTCTTTCAGCCCGGCCTTGCAGGCGTCGAAGGAAATCAGGACCACGTCTCCGTCAATCCCGTATTTCACGCCGGCTGCGTTCATGGCGTCTTCGGCGCCGAACGCCTCGTTATCGTTCTGGCAGACAACCACGTTGAACTTGCCCTGATAAGATTTGCAGTAGGATTCCATGACGGACTGCCCGCCGTCCTGAGTGAAGTTGCCGCTTTGGGAATCAAGGATTTTCCAGCCGTTCGCGTCGGCGTATTTCTTGAAGCCGTTCGTACGGCCGATCTGAGCAGAAGAACCGGTGGTGCCCTCGATTACCAGGGCGTTGATTTCCTTGATGCCCTTCTTTTCGGCATAGGCTTTCAGCCACGCTCCGGCGGCCAGTCCTTCGTTTGTGAATTCGGAGCCGACCCAGGAGACGTACTTGTCGGAATCGTCAATCGTGCGGTCAATGACGATCACGGGGATTCCGGCGCTCTGCGCTTCGGTCAAAACGGTGTCCCAGCCTGTGGAGACGATTGGGTCAATCACTATGTAATCCACGCCCTGCTGGATGAAGTTGCGGACCGCTTCCAACTGCTTGGCGGAGTTGTTGTCGCAGTCCACAAACTGCAAATCAAACCCTTTATCCTTGGAAAATGCAGCCTGAACGGAATTGGTGGAGGCTGTGCGCCAGTCCGATTCGTGCCCGACCTGCGCAAAACCCACGGTAATCAGCTTGCCGTCGGTGCCGCCGGCCGGTGCGCCGGCTTCGGAGGAAGCAGCTGCCGAAGCGCTGCCCGCAGCTGAGCTGCTTGCGGAAGGACCGCCGGAGCAAGCCACTAGAGAAAATACCATCGCGAGGGACATTGCGAATGCCAAAAACTTCTTCATCATGATCTCCCCTTTTTCGTAATATTGTCTTTCTTTTATGTTGACGCGCATTTTGCACGCAGACATGCAGACTTGGGAGAACTAAAGCGCTGATATAAATTTACATAATATTTAGAACAAATATTTTCCTTACTTTAGTTTATTTTAAGCACTTATGAACTAATTGTCAATAATTAAATTTGATTGTGGAATCAATTTTATTTATTTTGTATATACAATACTCGAATTACTTATGCATTATTGAAAATAAACTTTGTTTGTAATATAAATTTTTTTGTAAATTAATAAATTAATTTAGTTGATCGCTTGATTTTCAGCGTGTTTTTCCCTATAATATAATAAAAATTAGATTCTCGGTACGGTTCTTCGGTATTCCCGCAGGGTCCGCCGTGATTGATTCCTCTACTTTTTTCAAATTCAGCAAGCTCCAATCTTTTCATTACACACGAATGGGGGTAGAGAAAATGGAGGTCACCGCAAAAAACATCGCCGAAAGACTCGGCGTTTCCGCTTCCGCCGTTTCCCTCGCCATGAACGGCAAGCCCGGCGTGAGCGTTGCAACCAGAGAAAAAATCCTGGCGGAAGCCGTTCGTATGGGCTATTCGGTTCAAAAGAAGATCCCTCCGGCCGCATCGCAGAATATTCGTTATGTGATTTTTCTGGAAGGTGGAGACACCGTGAAGGAAACATCATTTTATTCCATCGTTCTGCAGGGGATTGAGGCAAGGGCCAAAGAGTACGGATACAATGTCCTGATCAGCTATTTTTATTCGAGCGGCAATTGGGAAGACCAAATCTCAACAATCTGCAAGGACGCCGCAGGGATTATTATTCTGGCGACCGAAGTGGAGGACAGGCATATCAAGAAAGCGTACACGCACGGTCTGGAAAAGCTGGGTATCCCCATCGTCCTGGTGGATAACGCCACCAGCATGGTAGACGTGGACTGCGTGGTTTCCGATAATCTTCGCGGCGCCTATCAGGCAGTCACGTATCTGTTTGAGAAAGGACATCCCGACGTCGGTTATCTGCGGTCAAAAAGTCGCATCGACAATTTCAACGAGCGGCAGGCCGGCGTTTTGAAAGCGCGAAAAGAGCGGGGAATCGACAGCCTGGCCCCCCTCCAGTCAATCGATGTCGGCATTTCCTCCGAGCAGGCCTATTACGACATGTGCGCCTGGCTGGATGCGGGAGGGAAACCGCTCTCGGCTTTTTTTGCAGACAACGATATTATCGCAGCCGCCTGCATCCGCGCGTTGAAATCCAAAGGGTACCGCATTCCGCAGGATGTTTCGATCATCGGCTTTGACGATATGCCGGTCTGCACGATGATCGACCCAACGCTTACCACGATCCGCGTGATGAAAGAACAACTTGGAATGACCGCGATGGAAATTCTTCATCAAAGGGTTACGAACGGAGAATACACCTTGGCCGACCGGAGGGTTGGCGTTTATCGCATCACGATTTCGGCACACCTTGTGGAACGGGAGAGCGTTGTGGCTTACCGCACGTAATTGGTGTTGTTTTCATTAAGCAATAAAAAGCAGAGAGCCATCAGATCTTTTCTGACGGCTTTCTGCTTATGTTATTTCGTGGAATAATATGCCTGAAACATTTTCCGGTCACCACTGAAAGACGGTTGATCCGCTGTTCGGAAAAATCATTCGAACTGCAACGAATCTTGTGGTAGAATAAACTGGAAGAAGCTTTCCGCCAGCGGAAAGCAAACGAAGCGGCTCTTTGACGGAGGAGGGCTTTTATGATTATTGACGGGTTCCATGAAAAGAAAATTTTTGATCATAGTTATCCGTTCCGAATGCTTGTAAATCAGAATGTCAATTTTTCCTATCCGCCGCACTGGCATAATGCGCTGGAATTAATTTATGTGCTGAAAAACGACTTTTTCGTTATGGTGAATTCAAAAAAATATAAATTGAAAGAGAAGGATATCCTCTATATTCCCGGCGGCGATATTCATGAATTCTGCAGTGAAACGGAAACCGGGGCGCGGGTCTTTATTAATTTTGAGTTTTCCAATTTGAATTCCTATGTCAATCTGGAAAGGCTTTACGCGCAGCTGCTTGACGTGCGGCTGATCACAACGGAGGACGGGGATCTCTATTCGCAAATAGAAACGGAGATTCAGAAAATTTTGAAGGAGCAGCAGACTGGAGGAATCGCGGACGAATTGTATTACACGGCGCGTATGCTGGATATTCTGGTCCTTCTGTGCCGATGCGTCCCCGCTTCGGTCAATCTAGGAAATATGAAAAACGGTAACAGAAATGTCGGTCTAGATAAAATCGGGAAATCATTGGCATATATTGAAAAAAACTACACGGAGGACATCCGCCTGAAAGACATTGCCCATGCCGCCGGGTTCAGCGAATATTATTTTTCGCGGCTGTTCAAAGAAATCACGGAGAAAAATTTTCATCAGTATCTGAATGAATACAGGATCAAGAAGGCCGAGGCACTGATGATGGACCCGGATTACACGGTGTCCGAGGCCGCCTACGCCGTGGGTTTCAGCAGCATTTCTACATTCGACCGGGTTTTCCGCGGGATGAAGGGCTGTTCCCCAAGGAACTTCCGGAAGCTGCATACCGGGATAGAATGAAGGGGCTGTTGCAAAACAGCGCCGAAAAAAGCCGGAACAACCATACCAAAAGGTATTGGCTGCTCCGGCTTTTTGCTTTAGAATTTAGTTGTGACACAAAATGAAAAGCTCTTAGAGCATAACAAATTCGAGCGAAAAAATCAACAGTTGA
>NZ_JBJKOP010000017.1:0-6588 GCF_046707225.1 Caproicibacter sp.
CAGATTGTCGAAGAACCCACCTGACGCGTTAAGCGAAGGATGGGCTCTTTTTACAATTTGCGTGAAGAGAAAATAGAAAATGAAAAATCAACATAAAGCCGGAAGAATGACGATCCCGCCACTTCCACATTGCCAGCTTTTTGAGATTCATGGCAGCAAACTTAAGCTTAACCCAATTCGTCACTTGAGTTAAGCCCCGATAGAGGGTATAACGCATCCCGTATTTTACTTTTGCATCGGCGAAGACGCGCTCAATGGTTTCTTTTCGCTTTCGGTAAAGCTCTTTGTATTTCGGTGTATGCCGGATATCCTCCGCGAGCTCCACATAATTCTGCCACACATGACGGGTTACTGTTTTCGTGCAGTTCTTGCTGTCGGTACATTGAGAACGGGACGGACATTTTTCACAGATATAGCTCCGGCTTTTGTATTCCCGGTATCCCTCACGGTTGGTTGTTGCATAGTGCAGAACCTGGTATTCCGGACAGATCACACAGTCATAATATTCGTCGTATACATACTTCCACCATTCCAGATTTCCCGCTTTGGTCATTGGCCGCTTATATGCTGTGGAAAGTACTCGCCCGTCATCAAACACCCGTTTGCAGATATGCGGTGTTTTGTAGGCGGCATCCGCCACCACGGTTTCAATTTCCGGAAATTTCTCCGTCACATGATCGTAGACTTCATCGAAGGCCACGCTGTCATGAACATTCCCCGGAGTGACCTCAACATCCAGAATGAAATTGTGTTTGTCACAGGCCGTATGCGCCTCATAGGCAAAGCACTTTTTGTGTTCACCCTTTTGAAACAGACCGCTTTCCGGGTCTGTTTTGGACACGGTGATTTGTCGCTTCTTTGCTTCTTTTTTTCGCCGTGCCAGCTTTTTCTTGGAAGTATTGTCACGTTTTTTCTTCGGTTTCGGCGAATCATCGCCGTTCTCAAACGGCTTTTTCCCGTGCGCTTCCCGGTCGGAATTGATTTCTTCCATCAATTCTGAGGCATAGCGCTTCGCCGCCTGGGGAACCGCCGTTCTGATTTTCTTGTTAATATTGGCGTTTGCCTTGATATGAGTCCCGTCCACAAACACCGCTTCCGGTTCCAAGTATCCGGCACCGTTTGCTTCTTCCAGAATCCACGAGAATACCTGTTCCACGGTCTCTTCCGTGAAACGGTGTTTGAAATTGTAGCTTACCGTGGAGAAATGCGGCAGCTCTTCATTTAGCGTATAGCCCAAAAACCAGCGGTACGCGATATTCAGGTTGATTTCCTGCATCGTCCGGCGCAGGGAAGGGATTCCGTACAGATGTTGGATGAGCACAATCTTAAACAGAACGACCGGATCTACGCTCGGTCGACCGTTGTCCTCACAATACAGACTTCCCACGAAATCGTATAGATGATCGAAGTCTACCGCTGCATCAATTTTCCGAAGCAGATGATCCTGCGGCATCATCTCATCCGTGTTCACAAATTCCACTGCGTCTCTGCGCAGTTTTTCCCGTTCCAGCATCTTTCATCACCTGCCTCCATTTTACCATTTTACAACGAAAAAGCCCAGCTTTCGCTGGACCTTTTTCGACAGGCTGAAAGCACCCTGAAAAGGGTGTTTTTTGTGTATTGATTATAATTGGAAGAGAAATTGAAAACTTCCCTCTTTCGAGGATAACCCTTTTTCAAATAAGGATGCCAGCGCAACCGCCTTATCTTTTAGTTGCTGCGGAGTCCATGCAAAAATACCGGGGTCATATAAAAAGCAGAAGACGGAAACGAAAATTTCAGCCGTTTCCTGTGGGGCGGCACACTGAAAGATTTTTTCTTCGACTCCCTGCCGAATCAGAGCAGCAACAAGGGGGGAAAGAGAAGACAGTATTTTGGCAAGTGATTTTTGATGAATGGCGGAATTCTGCGGCCGATGCAGATAAGCATCCATAGCAGGGAAACTGACAGAACTGCAGTAGCTTTGAAACAGTAATTTGAATTTTTGAAGTGCGTCCGCGTGGCTTTGGTCAATCAACTCTTCGCATTTCAAAATAATTTGATTGTATTCACGTTCAACCAGCGCATCAAAAATTTCCTCTTTGGATTTAAAGTAATAATAGATACTTCCTTTGCCGATTCCTGCGGTTTGGGCGATATCACTTACAGAGCAGGAAGCACCTTGTTCATTTTCCAGCAAGTGCAGCATGGCGTCTAATATGAGGTTCCTTTTATCCATCTTATCACCTTCTGTTTCATAGTATACCGCAAAAAAACGTTCTTGACCAGCGGTCGAAAAAATAGTACAATTCAGTTATTCGACCACTGGTCGAATAACTGAATTTTGTTAGAAGGGATCATTGTGGCGATACCTCTATTCGTTCTGCTTCTTTTTGCAGTTGTAAGTTTGGCAGTATGTCTTGTTTCCGCAGCGCAGATTGGAATTTGCCGGCTCCATAAAAAATTACAGAATACAGCAGCTGTACGTCTGAAGAAAAGCACCTTACTGCTCGCAGGGGTTGCTGTATCCACAGCCTTGCTTACCACAGTAAGTCAATTTACGGCACGGACGCCTGAAATAACGGATCAGCAGGGCAGAGTCTTGAACGGCAGTATAGCGGAGTTAGAAAAGGTTGAACTAAACGGGCGGGAGGAATGGATTAGTATTCGGGGGAAAAATCGCAAAAATCCTGTCCTCTTGTTTTTGGCAGGCGGACCGGGAGGAACGCAGATGGCGGCAGTCCGCAGTGAACTTGCCGGGCTCGAAGACCGATTCGTTGTTGTCAACTGGGATCAGCCGGGAAGCGGCAAGTCCTATCATGCGGTAGCAAATGATAAAATTACGGTCGATACCTATTTGAAGGACGGACTCGCTCTTACCGATTACTTACGGAAACGTTTCAGCACGGAAAAAATATATCTGATCGGCGAATCCTGGGGCAGTGCGCTTGGCGTTTTCCTTGTTGACGCAGCACCCGAAAAATACAGCGCATTGATTGGTACCGGGCAGATGGTGGACTTTCAGGAAACCGAAACAGCGGACTACAAAAAGGGAATGGAGCTTGCAAAGGCAAACCATGATGAAAAGACTGTGAAAAAACTGATTTCGAATGGCCCGCCCCCGTATTACGGGCAGGATGTCACTTGGAAATCTGCCGTTTATCTAAACTGCATATCTGATGAAATGGCGGAGAATCCAAATATTACCGATGGCGGTTATCACACAATTAGAGATATGTTTGCATCGGAATATGGCATAATGGATTCCGTCAATTATCTTAGAGGCATTGTCAACACCTTCAATCATGTATATCCGCAGCTTTATGGCGTTGATTTGCGAAAAGATTACATCAAGTTAAAAGTTCCGATTTATTTCTTCATTGGAAGACATGATATCAATGCCCCCGTATCACTGACGCAGGAATACTATCATTTACTGAATGCACCCCGCAAAGAGATTGTGTGGTTTGAACATTCCGGTCATGACCCGTGGATGAACGAAAGCAAACTTTTTGTAAGCCAAACCATCCGGGTGTTTCTGGAACAGCCTGTGCAGCCCTGAAAAATGGGGTTACGGTTCGTTTCGGTTAAAAGTATTTTGAAATGAAGCGAAAGCTTGATTCCGGCGGCAGGGGCATGGTAGAATAAGCAATCTTATATTATGGAAGCACATTTGAAAGGAATTCACTCATGAACCTGCAAGAAGACAAGTTTTTCACGAAACCTGCCGTCGTGTGGCTGCTCGCCATGCTCTGCTGTGCGCTGTGGGGCAGCGCGTTTCCGAGTATCAAAACCGGATATGCCCTTTTTCAAATACCGCAAGGAGAATTTCAGACTCAGATCCTGTTTGCAGGCAGCCGATTCTTTTTTGCGGGCGTTTTGACGGTGCTGTTTGGAAGCATGCTAGGCCGCAAACTACTGCTGCCACAAAAAGGCTCTTGGAAGCGGATCAGCATGCTGGGCCTTTTTCAGACAATTCTTCAGTATATTCCATTTTATATCGGCCTTGCGCACACAAGCGGCGTGAAGTCTTCAATTTTGGTGGGAACCAATGTCTTTTTATCCCTTTTGATCGCCTGCCTGATTTTCAAACAGGAAACGCTGACGGGGCGAAAGGTGCTGGGCAGCGTCATCGGATTTTCGGGCGTTGTGCTGGTCAACCTGAGCGGCGCGGGCCTTGATTCGCAGTTCAGCTTTCTCGGGGAGGGCATGATCCTGATTTCAACGGTATCGACGGCGTTCTCTGCCGTGCTGATGAAGCACCTTTCCCAACAGGACGACCCCGTGATGCTCAGCGGGTACCAGTTTCTGTTCGGCGGCGCGGTTCTGGCGGCGCTCGGCTTTGCGTTTGGGGGAAGAATCACCACCTGGAATTTCCCCGGCGCGTCGTTACTCTTTTATCTCGCGTTTTTGTCGGCGGCCGCTTATTCGCTCTGGAGCATTCTGCTCAAATACAACCCGGTTTCCCGCGTGACGGTGTTCGGATTCATGAACCCCGTGTTCGGCGTGATTCTGTCGGCGCTGATTCTCAACGAACGGCAGCAGGCGTTTGGATTGAAAGCTGTTGCGGCACTGGCGCTGGTCAGCCTGGGGATTTATATCGTCAACAGCGCCGCAGCCGCGAGGCCGCAAAAGGACGGCCTTTCAAACATATGAATCGGGAGTTGGGATGTCATGAGTCAAATCAGGTTTGCGACAGGATCGGATGCCGAAGCGATCCTTGAAATTTACAAGCCGTATATTCTGGAAACATCGATTACGTTTGAAGAGGAAGTTCCCTCGCCGGAGGATTTTCGGGACAGGATTCTGTCCGTGTCGTCCGCGTATCCCTATCTGGTTTATGAGTCGGAAGGGAGAATCCGGGGGTACGCATACGCGCACCGGTATCAGGCGCGTGCAGCCTACCGCTGGAACGCGGAGCTTTCTGTTTATGTGGAACGCTCCGGCCTTCAAAAAGGAATCGGGAAAACGCTGTACGGAGCGCTCCTGAAACTATTGCAGCTGCAGGGGGTTCAGAACGTGTACGGAATTGTTACGGCGCCGAATCGGAACAGCGAAAAGCTGCATGAATCTCTGGGCTTTCACAAGCTGGGGGTTTATCACAATACGGGATACAAACAGGGGAAATGGCGTGATGTTCAACTGTTTGAAAAAAGCATCGGCGGCCACGAGTTGAACCCTCCGCCGCTGCGCTCCATCCGCGAATTGGACCCGGCGGCTGTGACGGAGATTCTGGAACGGTACGGTCATAAGCTACTCGAAGAATAAGAAACGGCGAAATCCAATAAAAACAGTATTATTTAACATATAAATACTTTATGTATTACAAAGGACCCTCTCGCATGCCGTAATTTGCTAGTCAAGGTGGCTTCATGACTACAAAGAAAAAGAACCGTTGAATTTCAGATGATTATGTATAAACGATGATATAATATACTTTGTGTATATGGCAGCTTTCGGCATGGTCCCGTTTTGAACAGGTATGACGAAACCGGCACGGAGGGAAAACCTCTGCGCCGGTTTCAAACAGAAAAATATTCTATAAATAGGAAGGAACGGATCTTAGCTGCAAAACCGGTGCTCCCCGATAACGACAATGACGGGCCGCGATAAAATCCATTTGCTGGTTGCTTTTGCGGGATTGTAGTAATAGATCGCGCCGCCGCAGGGATCCCAGCCGTTGATGGCGTCGCGCGCCGCCTTGTAGGCGGAAGCGGCGACCGCCGCGTTGATGCCGCCGTCGTTCAGGCAGGAGAAAGCCCCCGGCTGATAAATGACTCCCGCCAGCGTATTCGGGAAGGAGGGATGCTGAATCCGATTCAAGATGACCGCCCCGACCGCGACCTGGCCTTCATAAGGCTCGCCGCGCGATTCGGCGGAAATGACCCTCGCGAGCAGATTGACGTCGTTGCTGCTGTAACCGCCCGCGCCGCCGGACCCGCCCGCGCTTCCGGCGGGGAGTCCGATCGCGCTGAGCGTCGCGGGCCCCGCCACTCCGTCCGCGGTCAGTCCGTTTTTGCGCTGAAAATACAGAACCGCGTTTTTCGTCTGGGTTCCGTAAACGCCGTCGACCTTGCCGTTGTAATAGCCCCAGTTTTTCAGTCTGGTCTGAATCTGCTTGACCTCGTTTCCGCTGGACCCGACCTTGGAAAGGGTCTGGATCGAGCCGTCGACATGGGTCACCACCGCAATCATTAAAATATTCACCAAAACGATGATGAATACTTTCCAGACATATTTCAGTTTATCATTCAAGGAAACACCACCTCTTACCACAGATTTTTCCCACGATTCGAATGATTATCCCTGCCGGGGAAATCACCCTGCCGTTCGCCCGGCATTGACAGCAATGTCGAAGAAAAGGGGAAAACCCCAAAAAAATGAAAAAAAGGGTTGACAATAGGGGTGGGTTTTGGTATTATAGTGAAGCGCCTTACGGAAAGGGCGTTGCGGAAAAGGGTCTGAAAGGGCCGAAAAACCGCATGGGACCTTGAAAATTAAACAACGAGACGATAAAGAAGGAACCCGTAAAGATTTCGAGAGTGAAAGTACTTTCGGACGAAAAGAGACGGAAACTCTTTGAAAAAAAACCAAAAGATACGTTAGTGT
>NZ_JBJKOP010000018.1:0-42291 GCF_046707225.1 Caproicibacter sp.
TTCGGCTTGCTCTTGGAATCGATGAGGGAAGCTGTTTGCGTGGCGGATAACGGGTTGATTGTCATGTTATAACACTCCATTTAGAATTAATTTGTGGATGGGGCTATGGTTCCCGAACCGACCATTTGTGTCCGACCGTTTTCATATTGAATGTATCCGGATAAGGAACTGGAATCGGTGGGCGTATAATATGTAATCGTCTCAGAATATCCATTCCCGACATAAATAGGATATGTCGGCCAGTTCTCTCCATTTAATATAAATTATCGTATATACTATCATCATAGCTGATGGTTGTGGCTGTGGCTGTGGCTGGATACACCACGATTGAAGAAACATAAACTTCATTTCGGCTGCTGGATGATATATTGGGCTGAATGGCTTTATTCCCGGAATCTTTTACTTCCGTGCTTATGCTTTTGGATTGAATGCTTGACGTACCGATTTGTAATGCATGTGCCTGAATTCCTGTAAAAGAAAATACCATACCGATGGAGACGACAAGAGCCAACCACGCTTTAAAAACTTGCTTTTTTATTACGATCTCCTTTCAAAATAACAGATTGGAATTATTTATAATTTCATACTATCACAATGACACTTTTTGTCAATCTGTTTTTGCAAAAATAATCGGTTGTTTTTTGGGGGGCCATTTTTCCGCAAACCCTTATAAAAACCTGTATACGTTCAATTAAGATTTCTCCTTATTTTCCTTTTCCGATACAAAGAGGGACTCCGGAAATCCGGAGTCCCTCTTATCTAAATTATAATTAACGGGGATTACCCGTTCCCCAACTCCTTCATCCCCGCGAAATGCGCCGCGACGACGCGGTCGCACCACGCGTCGAATTCCGGGTCCGGCGTTTGCAGCTCCGGGTGGGAACGAAGATACTCCACGCTGCGCCGCACGCCGTCGGCAAACCGGATTTCAGCCTGAAATCCCGGGACCAGGCGCTTGAGCTTTGTGTTGTCGAACACGCCGCAGCACGCCTTGTCGCCCAGCAGCTTGCCGAGCAGCTCCGGGTCGAACGCCGCGAGGAAGTCGGACGGAATGTGAACCAGGTTCGGCTTAACGCCGAGAGCCGCGCCGATCGCCTCGTAGGCGTCGTTCCAGGTGATCGCTTCGTCGCTTGTAATGTGAACCGCTTCGCCGATCGCGTGCGGGTTGCCGAGCAGTCCGCAGAAGCCTTTCGCAAAATCGTCCGCGTGCGTAAACGTCCACAGCGTCAGCCCGTCGCCGTGGACGATGACGGGCTTCCCCGAAAGGATTCTTTGAAGAACCTGCCAGGAACCGTTTTCCCCGTGAACGGCAAGCGGAACGTTTCGCTTACTATAAGTGTGACTGGGGCGTATGATGGTAACAGGGAAGCCCTCGGAGCGGTACGCCGCCGTAAACAGCTCCTCGCAGGCGATTTTGTTTCTGGAATAGCTCCAGAAGGGGTTGCGGAGCGGCGTGCTTTCCGTAATCGGATAACGGACGGGAGGCTTTTGATAAGCGGACGCGGAGCTGATAAAAATGAACTGGCCGGTTTTGCCGGTAAACAGTGAAATGTCCCTTGCTGCCTGCTCCGGCGTCATGACGGTGAAGTCCGCCACCGCGTCGAATGCTGTGCCGGAAAGAAGCTGCCGGACCTTTTCCTCGTCGGCAATATCCGCGCGGATACATTCGGCGCCTTCCGGAACAAACTCCGGGTGCGTGCCGCGCGTCAGCAGGGTGACCGACGCCCCGCGGGAAAGAGCCAGCTTTACCGCGGCGGAGCTGATGGTGCCCGTTCCGCCGATCAATAATACTTTCATCTTGCACACTCCATTCTTCTGTATTATAATAAGATTATCGTATCTTTTGTCGGTTTGTCGCATAATGATTACAATACTCAAAAGTTCGTGGAAAGGAAGTGACCGCAATGCTGAAGAATTTGTCCTTTCTGAACATGCTGGTCTGGAACCTTGTGATCGTCGGATTGTGGCATGTCGTTGTTTTTTTGATCTGCATCAAGTTGCCGAAATCTTCCTTCGATCCAACCAAAGAGCGTTACGCGCCCAAGGAATGGGAGCATGGCGGCCGCTGGTACCGGGATACTTTAAAAATTCAGGTCTGGAAAGACAGAGTTCCGCAGCATATTGGGAAAAACGGTTTTTCCAAAAGGCATCTGACGGAAATGTCGGTAGAATATCTGGATGAATTTATTCTGGAAACCTGCCGCGGCGAGTGGATGCATCTGAAAAACTGCATCTGTGCCGTCGTCGCGCTGATTATAAACCCGCTGCTCGTTGGAATCATCATGTCTTTCCTGATTATGCTGGCCAACGCGCCCTTTGCGGCGGTTCAGAGGTATAATCGGTTCCGCTTGCTGATTTTGCGCAAAAGGCGTTTAAGGGAGAGCCGTGCTTCCGGAGTGGAGCAGAACACCGTCACCGCTTAACCAGAGCACAGTTGATCAGACAGCCTGCCGTTTGCGGTACGGCTGTTTTTGATTGCGGGAAGGGTAATGGGATGGGCAAAAAACTGTATCTTGCAGCCTTCTTTACCTGCTTTTTTTTAATTCGGCTGCTGCCGGCGTCCGCCGTTGCCGCCTCGCCAACTTATTTTTCCTATTCGCTGGACCCCGCTTCCGCTTCCGGGGAAGAACTGGTGCGCCTGAATGTGACGGCGTACAAAACCGAAGAGACCGCCGCCGGCTTTCGGCTCAAAATTCATTATGACGAGGACAAGCTCGACTTTATCAGTACGGAAACCGCGGGGGCCGTCAAAAGCGGAACCATGCAAACCAGCGCGGACTCCGGCCTGATCAGCAGCGTGTATGTCTGCAATACGGAAAACGGCAGCGCGCCCCGGCTTTCCGACACAATTGCCTCTTTCCTGTTTCAGATTGCGGCGGACGCGCCGGCGGGGAACACCGCTCTGACGGTTTCCGCGGACCAGATCTGCGATTATGACGGGGATTCTCTGGATGCGGACAACACGGAAGCAAAGCTGAATCTGAAGATTCAGCGGTCTCAGTCTTCGGAAGCCCGCCTGACCGAACTGATTCCGTCGGCCGGCTTGCTGGAACCGGAATTTTCGCCTTCCGTGCGCAATTATATTTTAAAAGTCGGCAGCGATGTCGGCAGCGTGGATTTCCAGACCGGCGCGGCAGGCGGCGGCAGTATCCGTGTCAGCCGAAAAACACTCAACGGCGCGGGAAAGGAAACACAGATTGCCGTAACCGTTACTTCGGAGGACCGGACGCAAACCGCGCAGTACCTGGTTACGGTTGAGCGTGCGGCGAAAGCTGCGGCGGGGTCTTCCATCACCGAGGGCAAAGCGGCGGGCGGCGGCCCGGACCCTTCGCGGAAAACGGAAAGCGCCGCGCCGAAGGCCTCCGGCGGGAATCGGAGCGGAAGCGGCTCCGGTTCGAAAAGTTCCCCGGGCTTTGCGGCGGGCGGCGCGGGGGAGAGCGATTCCGGTCCCGGAGGAGACTCGCGGCAATCGGAAGCGCCGCAGACGGCCGGCGACAGGACCTTGATTCTGGTCGGCGACCGGATGCCCACCTTTTTAGCCGGAATGCTGTTTGCGATTCTCTGCGCTTTGGTTGGGATTCTTCTCAGCCAGTGGCTGCCCATTCACCGCAAACAGGGTTAAGGCTCATGTCTTTTTTACAAATTCCGTGTGGCAGACCGGACAGGTGATGACGATTTTTCCTTTACCTTTCGGCACGCGGAGCGTATTGTTGCATTTGGGGCACCGGTAGTACCGGTGCGTTTTTTTATCGTTCATGCGGTTCAGGGTTTTGCTTCGCCAGCTTTCAAATCGGGAGGAGCTGGTCCGGAACCACTGAAGAAACCGGTTCCAGAACCGCAGGAACACGGCGTTTTCCTGGTACCGCTTCGAGATGTTTCGGGAAAAAATCCGGTAGAGCCCCCACACCAGAAGCGCGAGCGCCAGATAGGAAAGAAGCGGCAGCCGGAGAAGATTGGCGATAAAGATCAGCAGAAGATAAGCGGCCATCAGGCCGATGCTCAGCTGGTCGGAGCCGTACCGTCCCGCCATCATGCGGTTGTACCAGTAGGTAAAGCGCATCAACCAGTTCAAATTTTCACATCCTTTTGCCTTGCGGCGATTCTGTTGTCATCATAGCATAGAATTTCCCAAAAGAATTGAATAAACTGTAAAAACAAAAATCCCCGCCGTGCGGCGGGGAAAAAATCGGGAATTATTGAACGACTACCGTGGTTCCTTCCGGAATATTGTCGTAAATCCATTTGGCGTTTGCCGTTTCCAGCCGGATGCAGCCGTGGGAGGCCGGAGTACCCAGCTTTGCCGCTTCCTGCGGTTCCATTTTCTGGTTCTCGTCGAACGGCACGCTGTGAAACAGGAAGGTTTTATAAAAACGGGTCCAGTAATAGGCTCCCTCTTTGACCGCGGGGTTATAAAAAGACTCTCCGCGGTCCGTGACGGTAAAGGTACCGGTCGGCGTATCGTTGCCGGCCTCCCCGGAGGAACACACATATTCCTGCACCAGGCGGTCCTTCGCGTCCAGGACAAAAACTTTCTGATCCTTGAGCGAAACATTGATTTTCAGCGGCTTGGCCGCTTCATTCAGCGAAATTTTTTCCGCTTCGGAGGAAGAGGGCTCCTCAGACGTTTGACTTTGCGGGGGTGCGGAAGACGCCGGCGCGGAAGAATCCGGCGCGGACGACACGGCCGCGCCCGACGGCGGCGCGGAGGAGGATTCCTTTTT
The DNA here is from genome assembly GCF_046707225.1 of Caproicibacter sp. Taxonomy (NCBI): domain Bacteria; kingdom Bacillati; phylum Bacillota; class Clostridia; order Eubacteriales; family Acutalibacteraceae; genus Caproicibacter; species Caproicibacter sp. The sequence continues at coordinate 4,722 of NZ_JBJKOP010000018.1, forward strand.
GGCCGCTTCGGCAATCATGTCAAATTTCATCCAGTCCACGACGGCGGTCACCCCCGCGCGGAACTGTACCGGCCTGAGCGAAGCGTACGTCGCGCCCGCGCCGACAAACAGAATCAGGGCTACGAGCAATATGCGGTTTAACGGTCTTTTTCCGAACTCCTTCATCGGGAATCGGCACGTCCTTTCTATTTTTAACGGACCCCTGTCGCTTCGTGAGGAAAAGGGTCGTTTTCCTTTTTTATTTATTATAAATCAAAGAACGTGTTTTGCAAACCTCTGGGAAAGAATTCACAATAAATTTATAGAATAAGGAAATATTGGATTTCCGTCAGGCGGCGGGGTCCGCGACCACGCCGAGGAACAGGGGCAGATTCGTCGAGGTGTCGACGACGGCGATGACGAACGGCCGGTCGAATACGACCGAACGGGGCCGCTGAGAGGATGAGGATCCCGCGTCCAGGATGACGGCGGTTGCCGCGCCGGCTTTTAAACCTGCCTCGTCAACCTGAAGAAAGGTTTTTTGCAGCACGTTGCCGATATAAAGATTTCCCGCGGGGGAAGAGCCCATTGCGGAAAAATCGGCTTTGCCGCTGTTGAACGCGTCGGTAAGACCGAGCGATTGCAGCGCGTCGTTCAGGCTCAGCGCGCAGCTGAATTTGAATTTCGGCAGAGTCCCAATCGCCGTTCCGTCTCCCCCGGAACGCAGCAGGCTTAAAAACTTCCGTCCGGTCAGCGATTGAACATAGTCGTTGACGGAGGTTCCGCTTTTCGGCAGAATCGCCGCGAATGCGTAACGCGGATCCTTGAGCGGCTTGAGGATTCCCTCCGCTTCGCCGTCGTGCAGGTACGTTTCCGTCGACTCCATCATTTTCACGGTTTTGTCGCCTTCCGGCGCGTGAAACGTGCCGTCCCGGCTGTTGATGTAGGGGGATCTCCATTCCTGTTCCAGATACAGCGCGTTGATCAGGATCATCATTTCTTCCGGTTCGATCCGCCCGACCATCTTTTTGATGGTTCCGCCGGTGTTTTTGTCGACCCAGCTGTTGATTTTTCCCACGGCCGCGGGGTCGCCGAAGTCGAGCCTGTATGCGTCCGCGCCGAAGAAATCGGCGTTGCTTTGCAGAAACGGTTTTTTGACCGAAAGGCCCTGATCCCGGTACCAGATTGAGTTGGCGAGCAGAGTTTTCCCGCTAGTGACGGCTTTCAGTGCGCTCTGCTCGGCGGCAAAGCTTTTGTTCAGCGCGGAAAGATCCATCCCGCCACCCAGCAGGGCTTCAAACTGGGAAAGCGTGCTGCCCTTCGCTCCGTTTGCCGTCATGCCGAGCGCCAGGGCGGCGGAAGTCGGGGAGACAAGCGAGTTTTTGCCCGCGTCGGTTGTTTTTTGAAACAGTTTTACCGCGAAATCCGCCTGTGCAGAAATAAAGTCCTGACTGGGTGCGGCGGGAAGCTGCTGCTTTTGCGCACGGATGTTTTCCATCAGGTTTTCCTTTGCTTCCACGGTGACGGTCGCCGGTTTCAAAAGCGGCGAAAAAACCAGCGCGCAGACCAGAGCGGCGGCAAGCGCGCCGGTAAAGACCCATTTTGCGGCGCGCGGGCGCCGCGGCGGCTGTTCCATTCGGGAAGCGGCCGCATGTTTCCATGTTTCCGAAGCCCGAATCCGTTCGCATTCCTCACGGTATTGATCTTTATGATTCATCGTCAAAACCTCCTGTCAAAGAGTTTTTCAGCGCGGCGCGCGCCCGGAACAGCCAGGAGGACACCGTGTTTTCCCTCCGGCGCAGGATGCGTGAAATCTCCCTGACGCTGTACCCTTCGTAATAATAAAGGTAAATCACGTTCCGGTATAAAACGGGAAGGCACAGCACTGCGTCCAGAACTTCCGTGCTGTGCGGGGAATCGGGGACCGACTCCTCCAGCGCGACGGTTGGTCGGTTCCGCGCCGATTTCAGAAAATCCCGGCACTGATTGACGGTGACGCGGATCATCCAGGCTTTTTCGTGTTCCGGGGAAGCAAACGAACGGCGTGCGGTGACCCGTTTCAGGAAAACCTCCTGCGCAATATCCTCGGCATCCGCTCTGGCCTTCACATTGTGAAGGGCAATTCGAAGCACCATGTCGGAATAGCAGTTTAAAAGCTCTTCCGCTTCTCCGCTGACTTCTGCTGCTTTCATCCATTTCTCCCCTTTCAAATAGAATACGATTGGGACGCTGATTTCCTTGCAGCCGGGTAAAAAAATTTCCGTCGTTTTCCACTCCGGCCAGCATACCGCTTAAATTCTAAAATAATTTTCAGTTCGTTCATATTTGGGCTTGCAACGAGGTATCTCTATGGTATAAAATAAGGGTGTAAAACAGTATGCTACGATTACAATGAATGGGCAACGGAGTCCGACACGCTGTGCCGGGTTTTTTTTGACTTTATTTAAAATCTTACCGCAGGGAGGTTTGCGAAATGGGCCATTACAGCAAAGAGGATATCTACAAACTGATGGATGAAAACGACGTCACGTTCATTCGCCTGCAGTTTACGGATATTACGGGTATGATGAAGAACGTCGCGATCACCAAAAACCAGCTGAAAAAGGCGCTGAACAACCAGTGTGTGTTCGACGGCTCGTCTCTTGACGGTTTCGCGCGCGACGCGGAATCGGACATGTGTTTGCACCCGGACCGGGACACGTTTACCATGCTTCCCTGGCGGCCGACTCACGACGGGGTCGCGCGCTTTATCTGCGATGTCTATTCCCCGGAAGGCGAGCCCTATGACGGCGACCCCCGGCGAATTCTGAAAAAGGAAATGAAAAAGGCCGAGGAACTCGGGATCGAATTCAATGTTGGCCCGGAATGCGAATTTTTTCTGTTCGAAATGGACGATTACGGCAGGCCGACCACGCAGACGCGCGACACCGCGGGCTATTTCGACCTCGGCTCCATTGATATCGGCGGCGATATCCGCCGCGAAATCTGCCTGACGCTGGAAAGCATGGGCTTTGAGGTGGAGGCCTCTCACCACGAAGCGGCGGTCGGGCAGCATGAAATTGACTTTAAATACGATACGGCGCTCAAGACGGCCGATAATATTATGACTTTTAAAATGGCGGTTAAATCAATGGCGAAGGCTTCCGGCGGTTACGCGACCTTTATGCCGAAACCCCGTTCGGACGTGAGCGGCTCCGGAATGCATCTTCACATGTCGCTGATGCGCGACGGAAAAAATCTGTTCGACGGCCCGGACGATCCGTCCGGCAACGGCCTGAGCGAGACGGCCTACCGGTTTATGGCCGGGCTTCTCGCGCATGCCAGGGCGCTGACCGCGGTCTGTAATCCGACCGTCAATTCCTACAAGCGCCTTGCTTCCGGTTACGAGGCGCCCGTTCACATCACGTGGTCCTGCCGCAACCGCAGCCCGCTCATACGCATCCCCTCTTCCCGGGGGAAAGGGGCCCGCATTGAATTCCGTTCTCCGGACCCGTCCGCTAATCCGTACCTGATGCTTGCATGCTGCCTGGCAGCCGGACTGGACGGCGTTGAGAAGAAGATGACGCCGTCGCCCGCGACGGACTGCGACCTGTTCGACCTGCCGGATGAAAAAATCAGTGAAATGGGGATCGAAACGCTTCCGCTCAGCCTGATTGACGCCATGGAAGCGCTGAAAAGCGATCCGGTCATTGCGAATGTGCTGGGCGAGCACGCCCTTCATAATTTCCTGCTGGAAAAAGAGCGGGAATGGGCTCGTTACACCCGCGCGGTGACCGACTGGGAAATTGAAAATTACTTGCAGAAATATTAAGCCGGGCCTGAACGGCCATACCCCGCCGCTGCGGCAGCAACGGCGGGACTTTTTTCGCCCGGCCTTGAATTCGCTTCTGCGGAGAGCTAGAATAGGAACATCATTTAAATACGGAAGGGAATGAAAATGCCGGTGCAAAAAAACATTCTGGCCGTTCACGATATTTCCTGCGTTGGGAAATGCTCGCTGACGGTGGCACTGCCGATTCTCTCCGCGGCGGGCTGCACCGTCAGCGTTCTGCCGACGGCGGTGCTGTCAACGCATACGGGAGGGTTCACGGGGTTTACGTTCCGGGACCTGACCGAGGATATTCCCAAAATCACGGACCACTGGAAATCACTGGGACTGCGGTTCGATGCGTTTTACACCGGATACCTTGGCTCGTTTGATCAGCTCCGGCTGGTTTCCGGGCTGATTGACGAACTGGCCGCGCCGGGGGCGATGGTGTGCGTTGATCCGGTCATGGCGGACAACGGCAGTCTGTACGCTTCTTTTGGCCCTGAATTCCCGCAGGGGATGGCGGCTCTCTGCCGGAAGGCGGACCTGATTTTGCCGAACCGGACGGAGGCTGCGCTGCTGCTGGGGGAGCCGTACCGGGAGGGCTGGCAGGACCGCAGGACTGCGGAGGAAATGCTTCGGCGGCTGTCGGAGCTTGGCCCCCGCCGCGTGGTCTTGACGGGCGTTTCTTTCAGCGCGGAACAAACCGGATGCGCCGCGTACGACCGCGAGACGGGTGAATTCAGCTTCGCGTTCGCTCCGAAAATCGAAGGGAATTACCACGGCACGGGCGACGTGTTTGCCAGTGCCCTGATCGGCGCGCTGATGAACGGCTTCTCCCTCGGCGAGGCCGCTCGCGAAGCCGTCGATTTTACGCAGCGTGCCATTGCCCGGACTCATCTGGCGGGGACGGACGTACGCTACGGCGTGAATTTTGAAGAGGGCATCCCTTCCTTTGCGCAAAGACTGGCTTCGGACCCGGAGACTCTGTAACGGAGCCGCTAAAAGGGGTAAATCATGTCTGCCGGAAATTTTCCGGCTCGTATTCAATAGAGAAAGGCGACTGGAATGAAACATAAAATCCGTACGGAAGCATTTGACCTGATGCAGTATTTTTATACTTCGGCGCACAATCCGCTGATCCGCGCGATAATCCGCTTTTCGGGGCGTCTGGACCCGGATGTGCTCAAACGCGCGGTTGAGCTTTCGGTTTCCGCGGTTCCCGTTTTCCGGTGCGTCTTTTCACCGGAAACGCACGGCTGGGAAGACAAGGGATTCGGGGCGGACCGGATCGTGAGCGTGTCGGAAAACACGGAGGGCGCCGCGGCGGAAGAGCGCTTGCTGCTGGATACAATCAAGCTGGATTCGGAGCCGCAGCTGAAAATCCATTTGGTGCGCGGGCCGGAATCCGACACCCTCTGCGTGATTATCAGCCATCTTGTGGCGGACGGGGCCGGGTTTAAGGAGTACCTTTACCTGCTGGCGTCCCTTTATCGCCGCTGCTCGGAAAATTCCGGCTATATTGTACCACCTGAGCCGCTGGACCGAGACGTCGGGCAGGTTTTCCGGGGGATGGGCGCAGCGGAGCGAATCAGGGTTCTGCGTTCCCCTGTTAAAATTGAACAACAGGAGCCGGAAATGTTCCTGCCGATGGAGAAAGAGGAGGGGGAGCCGGTTACCGTTCTGCGCCGCGTCGAAAGCGAGCTTCTCACGGAGCTGAAGCGGTACGCAAAAAAGAGGGGAGCAACCTTCAATGACCTCCTGCTGACGGCATACGGGCGCGCGCACCATGCGATCACGGGGTGCGCGGAGTTCGCGATTCCCTGTCCGGTTGACCTGCGCAAGTACCTTTCCGAGAGCGAAAAGTGCGGAATTTGCAACCTGACGAGCAATTACATTTGCCGCTTTTCGATGAAAAAAAACGAGCCGTTCGGAGAGACCCTTGGGAAAACTGCCGCCCAGATGTCCTCACAGAAGGAAAACCGGAACTGCCTGAAAGGTCCGCTTGTTCTGGATTTCCTGTTTGCTGTTCTGCCCTATGCCGCTGCGAAAAAGCTTTTTGACAAAAACTTTAAAATCCCCGTTGTTTCCTTTACGAATCTTGGGGTTCTGGATTGGCGCAGGCTCGATTTCGGCAACGGAAAAGTCAACGACGCCTATCTTGCGACGGCGGTCAAGCACCCGCCCAGCTTTCAGGTCTCGGTTTCCACGTTCGGCGGCCGCTGCGCGCTTTGCAGCAGCCTGTATGCAACGGAGAAAAACCGGCGCGTCGCCGAACGGTTCCTGGACGGAATGATACTGGAACTGGAACGCGCGGTTTCGCCTTCTTCGCATAAAGCTCCGGCGAAAAGCCAAAATAATGCCGGAGGTGGTTCCAATGCCCAAAGACAGCCAGCCGGACAACAAAAAGGACCGGATTCGAAAGGCGAACGGGCAGACGCCCGTGACAAGGGAAAATCAAAATCAAAACCGAAACGCAAAAAAACAGTCCATCAAAAATAACGATGTATAAAAGGGGGTGCCTCAATGGCGAAAGCGGGAATGCGGCGCCCCGATTCCGGAGAGCCGACGCAAAGCAGTAAAAAAGCGCATATGCCGAGGAACACGCGCCCGGTGCCGGAGCTGCAGGGCAAGGCAAAACACGGGGAAAAACGCGCGCGGCCGACGTAACGGGCAAGGGAAAAAGCGGTTTCTCGCTTTTTCCCTTGCACCTTTTCCCCGCCGTGCGGCGGGGCGTGCGCGCGGGCGTAGCCTGCTCAGGGGCGGATATAGGAGTATCCCTCGTCCTGCCGCAGCGCCAGTTCCACGACTCCGGAGGGAACGGTTGTGACAAACGGCAGCAAATCGCCCGGCGTGAGATTCAGGTTTCCCATCGCGACGCGGCATCCCGCAAAGCAGACGCCCTCCCGACTCAACTCTTCCATTTGGCGGTCTAAGCCGGAGGAGTCTTTTTCTGTAAGCTGCCGGACTGCCTGCGAGTTTGCCAGAATTTCCACCTCGAACGAAACGTGTTCCTCCCGGCCGTACCGAACCATGTTCCTGGCGTTTGCCAGAACCAACGGCCAGCGGGCGGACTCGTCCACATGAAAAACCACCTTTGGCATTTTACTTCATCCTTTCCTGTCCTAAACAAATCCATATCATCACTATAATACCAAATTCCGGACTTTGTAAGACCTTTTTGCAAAATTCGGGTCGAAGGCATCGCAGGGGCAAAGACAGATTTGCGCGGGCATGCTATACTATTACAAAATGACTGATCGGGGGAGCTGCCGTAATGGGCGAAATCATCACCATCTATAAAATCAACTGCTATTCCGCGCCGGAACCGGAACAGGAGGGGGAAAGCTGCTCCCTGCTTCCGTGGAGGAATCAGCCGGGCATAACCGGCCGTGACGACGGCGGAAGGGACTATGTTCTGCCGGAGGAGTACGGCGCGGGCATCGCGCCGGGCGGCGACCCCGCCGTGTTCAGCGCGGAGGGCGGCCTTTGCGGGCTGATGCTGCACAACGGCAGCCCGCTTTTGATCGACGAAAAAAAGCGGCGGGCTTATCTTTTGGAGCCGGTCAAAAAAATCGCGTCATACCGGCAGGCAACCGGCATGACACTCGCGGAGCTTGCCGAACGGCTTTCCGTTACGCCTCAGCTGCTGTATCAGTGGGAAAACCTCGAGCGTGAGCCGGATGAGGAAATTCTGTTTCAAATCGCGTCGATTCTGGGCTGTAAACCGTCGGATTTGCGATAAAAAATTTCTTCCGCGGCTTGCAAAGTAGACTGTTTCCGTCTATAATATAAATGCACATCAATTTGGTATACATTAAGGGCAAATGCCCGTTTCATTGTAAAAAGTCGGAGAGGTGGAAAAGTCAGTGCAACTTTTGGAAATCAGGGATCTTGCGGTCAGCGTGGAGGGCAATCAGATTCTCCGCGGGCTGAACCTTACCGTGGGAAAAGGAGAAGTCCATGTTCTGATGGGCCCGAACGGCGCGGGAAAATCCACGCTGGTCAACACCGTGATGGGACATCCTCAGTACCATGTGGACGGCGGCTCGATCCTGTTTGAAGGACAAGACATTACAAACGCGCCGGCGAATGAACGAGCGAAAGCCGGGCTGTTTCTTTCATTCCAGAATCCGGAGGAAGTGCCGGGAATTTCGCTGGAAAATTTCATGCGCACGTCGCGCTATGCCGTAACGGGGAAGCCGGTAAAGCTGTTTGCCTATAAAAAAGAGCTGGCGCAGAAGATGGAGGAGCTCCACATGGATGAGGAGTATGCCTCCCGCTATTTAAACGTCGGGTTTTCCGGCGGGGAAAAGAAAAAGTCGGAAATTTTGCAGATGCTGATGCTGAACCCGAAGCTCGCGATTCTGGATGAAACGGATTCCGGCCTGGACGTGGACGCGGTCAAAATCGTCTCGCAGGGCGTCGAAAAATTCAGAAACGGAGAGAATTCCCTGCTGATTATTACGCACAATACGAAGATACTTGATTTCCTGCCGGTGGACGCCGTGCATATCCTGATGGACGGCAGAATCCAACAAACGGGCGACAGAACTTTGATCGACAGGATCAACGAATCGGGATTTCAGGGGCTTGAGGCCGTCTGAGAACGCGGAGGGAAATAAGAGTTGAACGCTTTGCATAAAAGAAAAACACAGGTGGAGGACATCGACCGCACGGTTTACGACATACGAGACCGTGTTAACGCCTCCTATCAGGTCGGACAGGGCCTGACGGCGAAAATTGTCAATGAGATTTCCGCCGCGAAAAACGATCCGGAGTGGATGCGCCTGTTTCGGCTTAAATCGCTTCAGGTTTACAACCGCCTGCAGCTGCCGGGCTGGGGGCCGCCGCTCGACGAACTGAATATGGATGAGATCGTCACCTACATCCGTCCGAACACCCAAATGAAGGCCAAATGGAACGAGGTGCCGGACGACATTAAGAATACGTTTGAGCGCCTGGGAATTCCGGAAGCGGAACGCAAGTCCCTCGCGGGCGTCGGGGCGCAGTACGACTCCGAGGTCGTTTACCACAACGTGCGCGAGGAAGTCCGCCGCCAGGGCGTTGTCTATACCGACATGGAAAGCGCGGTCCGGGACCCGGAATACGGCCCGATGGTCAAAGAGCATTTCATGAAGCTGGTCCCGCCGGAGGACCATAAATTCGTCGCCCTGCACGGGGCGGTCTGGTCGGGCGGTTCGTTTGTTTATGTTCCGCCGGGCGTCAATGTGGAAATTCCGCTTCAGTCCTATTTCCGGCTGAACGCGCCGGGCGCGGGCCAGTTCGAGCACACGCTGATTATCGTCGGCGAGGGCGCGAATCTTCACTTTATCGAGGGCTGCTCCGCGCCGAAATACAATGTTGCGAACCTGCACGCCGGGTGCGTTGAGCTGTATGTGGGCAAAAACGCGCGCCTGCGTTACTCCACCATTGAAAACTGGTCGAAGAACATGTTCAACCTGAACACCAAGCGCGCAGTGGTGGAAGAGGGCGGGACCATCGAATGGGTGTCCGGCTCGTTCGGCTCCCATATTTCGAATTTGTACCCGATGAGCATTTTAAAGGGCGAAGGCTCCCGCATGGAGTTTACCGGCATCACCTTTGCCGGCCACGGCCAGTCGCTCGACACGGGCGCGAAGGTGGTTCACGCGGCGCCGCATACCTATTCAAGCATCAACACCAAGTCGATTTCGAAAGACGGCGGCTGGTGCACCTACCGCAGCTCAGTCAGCATCCTGCCGCAGGCATACGGCTGCAAATCGTCCGTTTCGTGCGAATCCCTGATGCTGGACGACCGTTCCCGCTCCGACACGATTCCGGTTATGGATATCCGCAACGACGACGTGGATGTCGGACACGAAGCAAAGATCGGCCGCATCAGCGACGACGCGATTTTTTATCTGATGAGCCGCGGCATTTCCGAAGAGGACGCCAAGGCGATGATCGTGACCGGCTTTGCGGAGCCGATTGCCAAGGAACTCCCGGTGGAATACGCCGTGGAGATGAACAACCTGATTAAGCTGGAAATGGAGGGCTCCATCGGTTAAAGACCGGTGAAAGGGATTAAAATGAATCTGGAACTGGAACATGTCAATTCCCTGCCGGCGCCCACCTGGTTCCGGCTGGGAATCAACGAAATCAAAATCGGGGAAACAATTCCCGAAATTCATCCGTACGACGGGCGATATCTTTCCACAGAATTGCCGCGGAATGTTGAAATCTCTGCGGAGCCGCTTCCCGCGCCGGAGCTTTCGACCGGCATGGGGGACGCGGTCAGGGATTTTACGGAGGACAACCGGACCTGCGGCGTCACGGTTCACGTGCCGGACGGCGTGAAGGCGGAGCAGCCGGTGTATCTGACGTACCGCGTGGACGAAAAGAATCCGTCCGTGCTGGACGTCACAACGGTTGTCGCCGGGGAAAACAGCGAAGTGACCGTCGTCATGAGCTACACGTCGGCGGCGGATTTTCCCGGCTTCCACGGGGGGCTGACAAAGCTTTACGCGGGCAAAAACGCGGTGATCCGGCTGATTCAGGTGCAGATGCTCGGCGACAAATGCCTGCATTACGACGATGTGGGCGCGCAGTGCGCCGAAAATGGGGAAGTCAGCGTGATTCAGGCGGAGCTTGGCGGGAAAAGCGCGGCGGCCGGCCTGAAAGCCGCCCTGAAGGGCCGGAAAAGCCTGCTGAATCTGGATACCATCTATTTCGGCGACCGCAGCCGTTCCATCGATATTAACTATTTGGCGGAGCATACCGGCCGCGCCACACACAGTGAAATTCACGCGAGCGGCGCGCTGATGGATGAAAGCCGCAAAACGTTCCGCGGAACCATCGATTTTGTTCGCGGCTCCAAACGCGCGGTCGGGCATGAAAGCGAGTACAGCCTGCTGTTCAGCCCGAAAGTCGTGAACCGCTCTGCACCGTTGATTCTGTGCGCGGAGGAGGATGTGGAGGGCCAGCACGCGGCCTCCGCCGGCAAGATAGACAGCAACCGCCTGTTTTACCTCATGTCCCGCGGATTAAGCGAGCTGGAAGCGAGAAAACTGCTGATTGAGGCGCAGTTCCGTCCGGTGACCGACCGAATCCCGGATCCGGCGCTGCGGGACGCGGTTTCCGAGTATGTGAAAGAGAGGCTGGAAGGCATTGAATCCGTATCTTAACGATTTTCCGATTCTGAAAGAAGAACGCAACGGCAAACGCCTTGTTTATCTGGACAACGCTGCCACAACGCAGAAGCCGCTTTCCGTCATCCGGGCCGTGGACGAATACTACCGCAGCTCCAACGCGAATCCGCACCGCGGTCTTTATGAGCTGAGCATTCGCGCCACACAGATGTACGAGGACTCCCGCGCCGCGGTTCGTGAATTCATTCACGCGGAGAAGGACTGCGAAGTCCTGTTTACCCGCAACGCGTCCGAATCCCTGAACCTTGTGGCGTACAGTTACGGGATGAACTTCATGAAAGAAGGGGACGAAATCGCCCTGCCGGTTTCCGAACACCACAGCAATGTTCTGCCGTGGCAGATGGTGGCAAGGGCGAAGGGCGCAAAGCTGGTCTTCCTGTATCCGGACAAAAGCGGACGCCTGCCGCAGGCGGAGCTGGACAAAATCGGCCCTAAAACGAAGCTGGTCGCGGTCGCCCACGTTTCCAATGTTTTGGGCACGGTGTACCCGGTGGAGGAAATCGTCCGCAGGGCGCACAAAGCCGGCGCGGTGGTCGTGCTGGACTGCGCGCAGAGCATTCCGCATTACCCGGTCGATGTCAAAAAGCTGGATGTGGATTTCGCCGCGTTTTCCGGTCATAAGATGCTGGCGCCGATGGGCATCGGCGTGTTGTACGGAAAAGAAGAGCTGCTGAATCAGATGCCGCCGTTTTTAACCGGCGGCGAGATGATTGAATCTGTCAGCGAGCAGGACGCAACGTTCGCGCCGCTGCCGCAGAAGTTTGAAGCCGGGACGCAGAACGTCGGGGGAGCGGTTGGTTTGGCCGCCGCAATCGACTACCTGAAAAAGGTCGGCTACGACACAATCATTAAAACGGAAGAGGAACTGCTTTCCTATGCGCTGGACGGCATCGCGAAGATTCCGCATGTGACGGTGTACGGCGATACCAGAGTGGGCGAGCAGCGCTGCGGCGTGATCTCGTTTAACGTGGACGGAGTCCATCCGCACGACGTTTCCTCCATCCTGGATTCCGACGGGGTGGCGATCCGCGCCGGGCATCACTGCGCGCAGCCGCTCATGCAGTACCTCGGCGTGAACGCAACCTGCCGGGCAAGCCTGTATTTTTACAATACGAAGGAAGATATTGATATTTTTCTTGCAAGCCTAGGAAAAGTCAGGGGGTGGCTCGGCCTTGGGGATTGAAAACATCTACACGCAGATTCTGACGGAGCACAACAATTCCAGCCGCAATAAGCACCATATTGAGAATCCTACCGCGGTCCTCAAGGGCGTCAACCCGAGCTGCGGCGATGAAATTGAGCTGGAGCTGCGCGAAAAGGACGGCGTGATTGAGGACGCCGGCTTTACCGGCATTGGCTGCGCGATTTCACAGGCTTCGGCCTCTATTATGATCGACCTGATCAAGGGGCAGACCAAAGAGGAAGCGCTTCGTTTGGCGAATCTGTTTTTCGGCATGATCAAGAACGAAGTAACGGATGAATCGCAGCTGGAAGACCTTGACGAAGCGATTGCGCTCAAGGACATTTCTCACATGCCCGCTCGCGTCAAATGCGCCGTGCTGGGGTGGCACACGCTGGAAAACGCGATTCACGGGGAGCAGAACCCCGAAAAATCGTAAGGAAGCGGTTTTGATGAAAACGGTTACCTTTTCTCCAGACCCGAACAGCGCTGCCCGCGCGGCAGGCTTTTTGCACGAACCGAACGGTGAAATGCCCAACCGCGCGAAGCGGCCCTGCGTCGTAATCTGCCCGGGCGGCGGCTACGCCATGTTGTCGGAGCGGGAAACTGCCCCGCCTGCGGCTGCTTTTTTCGCAAAGGGATATCAGGTTTTTGTTCTGTATTACTCCATTCGGGAAAACGCGAAAAATTTGCAGCCTCTCATAGAACTGTCAAATACCGTTCTGACGATTCGGGAAAACAGCGCCGAATGGGGAATCGTTCCCAACAAAATCGCGGTTTGCGGTTTTTCCGCCGGCGGGCATGTGGCGGCTTGCCTCGGCACCTTATGGGACAGCCCGGAGTTGAAGGCGAAAACAGACACAAAAGAAGGCGGCAACAGGCCGGATGCCATGATTTTGTGCTATCCGGTTCTCACCGCAGGGGAATTTACTCACAGCGAGTCCGCGGCCTTTGTGTGCGGCGGGGAACCGACGGCGGAGCAGGTCGGGCTTTTCTCTCTGGAAAATCAGGTGAGCATGAAAACGCCGCCTGCTTTTTTGTGGCATACGTTTGAGGACGACTGTGTTCCGCTGGAAAATACGCTGTTTTTCGCCGCGGCTCTTCGGCGATGCCGGATTCCGTTTGAATACCACGTTTTTCAAAAAGGCGGGCACGGCCTTTCCATGTGCAGCGAAGAGGTCGGAACGCCAAATCCGCACTGCGCGGAATGGTTCCCGCTCTGCACGCAATGGCTGGGCGACCTGTTTGAGTTTAAGGAATAAAGCAAAACAGAAGCGGGAGGAATCCTGCTTCTGTTTTTCAGCTCTATTTGATTTTGTATCGCTCCGGCAAAACGGAGAGAAGAATCCCAATCAGCCGCCAGCGCTTTGAAATGTAGATTTTCTTTTTGTGCTTTTCAATCGCGTCGTAGATTTGCTCAGCTGCTTTTTCAGCGGTTGTGGCCCAAAATACTTTGGAGAGGTCGGCATGCTGAGTCATTTCGGTTTTGACCCATCCCGGAAGGACTTCTGTAACATGATATTCGCCTTTTGATTTGCGAAAGAGCTGCCGCAGGCCTTTTAGATAGGAAGAAACAAACGCTTTGGAAGCGCAGTATGCGTTGGTCCGGTCGCTGTACACCAGAGCCGACAAGGATGAGATTCCAACCAGATGCCCGTGCCCCTGAGAGCGGAAGCAGCTTACCGCCGCGTCGGCAATCGCCGCAAACCCGACTACGTCGGTTTGAATGGTATCTCGATCTTTTTCCCAATCGGCTTCCAAATTCGGCCGGACGATTCCCGCACAGATCACGATGATGTCGGCACCGTCCATTTCACAGATCATTTGCTGAAAAAGGGATACGGCGGAATCCGGGGAGGAAACATCAATCTGTTTCAGAAACGATTTTGAAGAAAGCTCCTTTTGAAGAGCTTCAAGCCGTTCCATACGTCTACCGGCAATTCCAACCGCATAGCCTTTGGCGGAAAGGAGCTTTGCGGTTTCTCGGCCCATTCCGGAAGTTGCGCCAATGATGATAGCTTTTTTCATACGAATTACCTCTTTACAATGTGAGTTGATACTCATATTATAAGAGGGAAGAACCCTGAAATCAATATTAATATGAGCAAAAACTCATATTTGTAAAAAGCAAATTGAATTTATGCTTCGGGAGAGTGGATTTTGTGGAAAATGAGAAGCAAGTAAGAAAGCCCAAGCAGTCACGAAGCCGGGAGACAAAAGAAAAGATACTTTCCGCTGCCTTTTGCCTATTTCGGGAAAAAGGCTATTATGAAGTGACTACAAACGAAATTGCTAAGGAGGCCGGCGTCTCCATCGGCAGTCTGTACTCTTATTATAAAGACAAAGATTCCGTCTTTTTGGATGTTCTGGAAGAGTATCACCGGGCGTTTTCTGAAACTTATCGCAGCATAGAACGCGAAATCGAAGAATATTTAGACAGACCGAAGGAATGGGTTTCACGGTTTCTGAAAGCGATGGTTCGGGTACACCGAGAGTTCCGGCAGCTGAATCTGGAGCTTAAGGCACTGCGGGATGTGAATCCGCAAATCGCCGCCCGGGTGGAAAAGGAGGAAACGACCGCGCAGGCGGAGATGCTGTTCTATTTTAAGAAATATCCGATGACGGTCAAAACGGAGGATCCGGAGGCCGCCGTTGCCGTTACCTTCCATATGATCGACGCGATTGTTGATTTGGTGGTGTTTGATTCCAGTATGGATGAAGAACGTATTTTGCGTGCGGGTACAGAGGCGGTTTATAAATTTTTAATGACCTGAAAAGGAAACAGGGTTAAATGAGTGCAAACTCATTTAACCCTGTTTTTTTAAGATTTTAATCGAACGGTATGGCTCCGAAAGATACGATTCGTCTAAATTTCCATCGTGCCGACTAAACTCTTCATCGCATCGATGGTGCGGCTCATCAGGTCGTCGAGGCTCCAGCCGAGCATGTCCGCGCCCTTCTGAATGACGTCCCGGGAACAGCCTGCGGCAAAGGCCGGAGTCTTGAATTTCTTTTTCACGGATTTTAACTGCATGTCCGAAACGCTTTTGGAGGGATGCATCAGCGCGACGGCGCCGATCAGCCCGGTTAATTCGTCGGTGGCAAACAGGATTTTTTCCATGATGTGTTCCGGCTTGACGTCGACCGTCAGGCCGTAGCCGTGGCTGACTACTGCGTGGATCAGCTTTTCGTCGATCCCGCGTTCCCGCATGATTTCCTGTTCTTTGATGCAATGCTGTTCCGGAAACTGCTCAAAGTCCAGGTCGTGCAGCAGGCCGACCGCTTTCCAGAATTCCACGTTTTCCGGGTCGTATTCCTGCGCGAAATACCCCATCACGCCGGAGACTACTTTTCCGTGATGCAGGTGGAACGGATCTTTGTTGTATTCCTCCAGCAGCTTCTGCGCCTCTTCCAGACTCGGTATTTTTTCCATTTGAACCCCCCGATTTCCATTTTGTTATTCCAGCAATTTCTGCATATCCTTAACCCATATCCTAGCCGATTCGGTTTCATTTGTCAAGAATTGCCGGGCCTTTCGCCGCGGGCTTGTACGCGGCGCTTCGGGGGGATATAATAGACATAACGGATCAGATACAGCGGGGAGGAGGGCCTGTTTGATGCGGATTTCACATCAGGACGCGATGCGGATTGTCACGGAAATGAGCGGGATCATCGATTATCCCGTCAATATGATGAACGACAGGGGCACAATCATCGCAAGCACGGACCCGAAGCGGATCGGGCAGTTCCACGAGGGCGCAAGCCAGATCGTGGAACGGAATCTCGACCGGATGAACGTGGAGAACGACAATGAATACGCGGGCGCACGGGAGGGCGTGAATTTCCCGATTTTGTTTCAAAATACGATCGTCGGGGTTGTCGGGATTACCGGAAAACGGGCGGAAGTGGCAAAGTACGGTGAAATCATTAAGAAGATGACGGAGATTCTGTTGCTGGACAGTTACCTGAAGGAACAGAAGCTACGGGACGAGACCATCCGGAACCGTTTTCTGGAGGAATGGATCTTTACGGAGAACGCGGAGCAGGACCCCTCTTTTCCGGAACGCGGAAAATTCATAGGGATTGACATTGAAAAGGCGCGCCGGGTGTTCATTTTGTCGCCGGAGGGAATGACGGACTGTGATGAAACCGCAGAGGGGCGGCGTCTGGCGGAGCAGATGGAAAAGTCCGTCAGGGGGCGGCTGAAAAGGGAGCAGGGCTGTTTGGTGCTGCGCAGCGGCGACAAACTGTTCTGCATCGCGGCGCGCAGGACGGACGAACAAATGAAACGGCTTGCCGCGGCCGTTCAAAGAGAGGCGGAGGCGGAATTCGGAATTCGGTTTTTCGCGGGGATCGACGGCAGCCAAGCCGGCTTTTCTTCTGTTTATACCGCTTGCCGGCAAGCCGAGAAAGCGCTTCGCGCGGCACGGTCCCGCCGGGGCCCGGGACTGCGGCTGTACGACGAAGTAACGGTTGATATTTTTTTGAACGAGATTTCCGACGCGCGCAAGGAAGAGTATATCCGCAGAATCTTCCGCGGCTGCGGGAATGAGGAAATCGGAGAATGGGCGCGTCTTCTGGAGGTTTTCTTCCGCGCGAACGATTCCATCTCAAAGTCTGCCGAGGAGCTTTTTATGCACAAAAACACGCTTCAGTACCGGCTGAAAAAGCTCGGCGAAGAAACGGGGCTGGACGCGCGAACCATGCCGGACGCCGCGCTCTTCTACCTTGCGGTACTGTTTTACCGCGAGCTGCATCCGGAGGAGAGCACGCCGCCGAACTGACAAAGCGTCTGTTTTTGAGAACAGAAAACCGGGCCGGATTCTGTCGCCCGTAACATATACGGTTCCGCCTCGTCAGGATAAAATGGAAACATACTTCGCTCTACAGCGTTTCCGATTTAGATTGCAAATATGGATATGTCCCTCCCCCGCCGAAGGCGGGGGAGGGACATAAGTAAATTCGACAATTCAACTGGAATTGCTGTAAGGCGGGGATCCTGATTGAAAAGGTGTGGATTGCAATGAAAAAGTTTGTTTTGATTCCGGATTCCTTTAAAGGCACGATGAGTTCCGCGGAGGTTTGCCGAATCATGGCGGAGCAGATCGGTCGATTTTATTCCGACGCCGAAATCGTCTCCATTCCCGTTGCGGACGGCGGAGAAGGCAGCGTGGATGCTTTTCTGGCTGCGGCGGGCGGAGAAAAGGTTTTCTGCAGGGTCAGCGGGCCTTTCGGAGAAGAAATGGAAAGCTTTTACGGCCTTCTGCCCGGCGGCACGGCGGTGATCGAGATGGCGGCCTGCGCGGGCTTTGCCCTTTCGGAGGGACGGCGCAGGCCGGACCTGGCGACCACCTTCGGGGTGGGTCAGCTGATGAGAAACGCGGCCTCGCGCGGGTGCAGAAAAATTATTGTCGGTCTGGGCGGAAGCTGTACAAACGACGCGGGGGCGGGCGTCGCCGCGGGGGCGGGCGTTAAATTTTTCAACGCGGACGGAAAAGAGTTCGTCCCGACGGGCGGAACGCTGTCGCAGGTCAGCCGGATCGACGTTTCAGGACTTGACCCCAGATTAAAAGAGGCTGAAATCACAGCGATGTGCGACATCGACAATCCGCTTTACGGGGAAACGGGCGCGGCCTATGTGTTTGCTCCGCAGAAGGGTGCGGACCCTGAAATGGTGCGCAGGCTCGACGGGGAATTGCGGTGCTTTGCCGAAACGGTTCAGCGCGAGCTGCGGCTCGACATTGCTGATGTTCCGGGCGCGGGCGCGGCCGGAGGCATGGGCGCGGGAATGGCGGCGTTTTTTGGGGCGGAGCTGAAAATGGGGATTGAAACGGTGCTGGATACCGTTGGATTCGACCGTATCGCAAAGGACGCCGACCTGGTTTTCAGCGGAGAGGGAAGGCTGGATTCCCAAAGCCTGCGCGGAAAAGTGGTTGCCGGTGTGGCCGCGCGGACCAAAAAGCTCGGCGTCAGGCTGATCGCGGTTGTCGGGGACATCGGCGACGACATTCAGCCGATCTATGACAGGGGGGTGTCGGCGGTGTTCAGCATTAACCGTGTGGCGGTAGACTTCAGCAAGGCGAAAAAGAGGAGCAGAAACGACCTTGCTCTGACCATGGAAAACCTGATGCGCCTGTTCAGTCAAATGCAACTTTAATGCGCTGCACGCAGTCTGCGCAAAAGGGTGCCGCCCCTCGAAACCGGGGGGCGGCGGAAGAAAGAGAAGTATTATGAAAAAAGTAATATCGTAAAGCCTTTTCGCAAGGCGCTTGCTGTTTGTCTGCGGGCCTGTGGTCCGGTATTCCGTCCTTCACCGCCGGCCTGTTGCAGTATTTTTTCTTCTTTTCACATTTCGATTGGAACACTTATAGTATGGATGGAAATTATGTCCTGTCGGTGAACCGCGTTTGAAGTTTTTTAGAAGATTTTGTGAAAAAATAATCGGCTGCTTTTATCACAGGGAAACGGGTGCGTGATGAGGACGGAGGCTGCGGGCCGTCGGACGCGCAGTGGAATACCAGCACGCGGATTCAGTCTTCCGTCGGTGATGCTGAAATCGATATCAGCCTTTCTCCGAAATGCTGATGGAATAAAGAAGAAAAAGACCGGGTCGAAGCCGGATGAACCGGATCGCCGCGGTCTTTTCTTTGGGTCGGATCGCCTAGGGGAAAATATGGAAATGGATCAAAATCCTTTGCCGTTTCAGTGAAGACGGTTATTCAAGGTCGGTGTCTAAAATGCACCCTGAGGGGAATTCCGGAGAGCACCAGCCCTGCGGCTCGTCAAATGAAACGATTTCTTCCGATTCGGTTTCCGGATTTCTCATATCTTTTTCCTTCATAATTTGTGCCTCCTTTTTTTATTTCTGTATTTATTATAGTCTGGGAACGTCAAAAGATCAATACTAAAAATAGTAATTGTTATTATTATTTTTTTGATTTTTTTTGTGCAGTTTTCTTCTTATTCTCGTTTTTCGCCTGCAAATGAACCGAAGAAAGCTCGGCACTCCTGAGAACCATCGTATTTTCTTGAATAAAATAATATGGTATAATAGTACCATCGTTCATAGTGGTGTCTACACGTTGATGATTTACAGAGGGGGATACTGTATGGAAAAGCAGGAACGAGTCAAGGCGATACTAGGGATAAGCTTGCTTTATATAATCGTTACAAGCATATTTTCACTTATCAATAAAATTTGCTCAATTTTAATTTCTCAGAACGTCGCTGGTGTAAAAATTCGCTCTTTCTTGTATGGCAATTTGCTTTGGGTGATGACTGCCGCGATAATAATAATTGCTTTGATCCTGTACCTAAAAAAGTTGAACGAAGGACTGCATAGCTTATTAGAAAATTCACTGATTCGGATTACTGCGGGACTATTAGTAGCACTAGAGGGAATCATTCGTCTGTCAATCGCAATTCCTCTGTATGTAGCGAGTATACAATCGGCAATACAAACATCGCACATGATGCAGCAAAGTATGCAAAGAATGCTTACGGAAGTAATAAGTTTGGATGTGGTTTCTGTTCTTATTTTTATTTGTCAAATATTTGCCGGGTTCTATCTAATAAAGTTCCACAAGAACAAAACAGATTAAGCGGCGGTATCCATGGTATCCAAGGATCCTGCTGCGTCCGCCGCCGATGTAGCCGTGTGGCAAGCGTTTTCCGCCGACGAGGTGCCGATCTTGCAGCAACCGCTTCCGACCGCTCTCACTTTTTCTGTCTCCCCATTTTCCGCGTCGTAAAGCCTTTTTTCAAAAAGTATTGACATTCTGTCGCGAAAATGTTATTATACTTAAGCGCTGTAAAAACGCTGGCGTAGCTCAGTTGGTAGAGCAGCTGATTTGTAATCAGCAGGTCGGGGGTTCAAGTCCGTCTGCCAGCTCCAGTTTCAATGAAAAAGGAGCTTTGCTTTTTCCAACAAGGCTCCACATACGGAGGAGTTCCAGAGCGGTCAAATGGGGCAGACTGTAAATCTGTTGCCTTACGGCTTCGATGGTCCGAATCCATCCTCCTCCACCAAATGAAAACCCGCATGCTTCTTAGGAATCATGCGGATTTTGCTATACCCGGAAACTCACGCGAAAAGGCGATGCCCCGAAGCAGGATGGATGTTTTTGGGAGTCGCTTTTCACTACATATAAATACATTCGTCCACATTGAGCTACCCCAATGGTTTGTGCTGAGAGTGGTTCATGGTATCGACGATCTGCTTGTATCTTTATCGAAATGCTTTATAATATGCTTGTCGGGGTAAGTTGCGGCGGCCGTGTTTGCGCGGAGCAAACGCGACCGATGAAAGTAGGGTAACTGTTCTCACGGCGGCTGCACAGAATATCAGCTTCAGCGGAGGAAAAATATGAAAGAAAATGAAGTGATCCGGCAATTAACGGCGCGAAAATCGGTCCGCGCTTTTGAGGACAGGGAGATTCCTCAGGCTGTCAAGGATGAAATCATCGGCGCGGCGTTTGAAGCCCCAACGGCCGGCAATATGATGCTTTACACGATCATTGACGTAACAGACAGGAACATCAAGCAGCAGCTGTCAGTTCTCTGCGATCATCAGCCCTTTATTGCAAAGGCCCCGGTCGTGCTGGTCTTTCTGGCGGATTATGAAAGATGGTTCAACACCTTCGTTGCCGCGGGGATGACGCCCCGCAAACCCGGCGCGGGCGATTTGCTTTTGTCTTGCTCGGACGCGCTGATCGCCGCACAGAACACCGTAACGGCGGCACAGTCGCTGGGGGTGGGTTCCTGCTATATTGGGGACATTCTGGAGAACTGTGAAAAAGTCAGAACCCTTCTGTCATTGCCCCGGTATACCCTTCCGGCCGCGATGGTCGTGTATGGATATCCCACCAAACAGCAGCTTGAAAGGGAAAAACCCCGGCGGTTTGACAGGAGCCATATTGTGCATGCGAATTCCTACAGAAGCATGCAGCCGGAAGAGCTTTTAGCAATGTACCATGAGCAGAACACAAATGAGAGCATTGAGGACTTTTGTAAGCGCAAGTACTTATCCGGCTTTGCGCTGGAAATGAACCGGTCGGCTTCGGAATATCTGAAAAACTTTCGCTGATGGGGACAAAGGGCTGTCAATAGCCTAAAAACAAGAAATGCGTCTTAAAACGGCTTCAAAGCCGGATTAAGACGCATTTTGTATGCATAATTTTGAGGCTGTTTTGAAACAAGCCCCTTTGTCCTAATAGGTGACGCAGATTTCCAGACCGTGATTGGCGGAATCCACCACATAAGAAACACTTTCGGGGCTTTTTCCGGACTGCTTGCACGCCTGCTGCAAATAGGTTTTCATCTTATACGGGGAAGCGGTGACCAGCCCGTTCACGACAGAAGTATAATTCGAGCCGGCGTCAATATAGAATGCAACCGTTGGGTCGGATTCGGCAAGGTCGGCGGAAAGCTGCTGAACCACGGTGCTGTCACCGGCATTGCCCAAATCTTTGATCTTAATCCCCTTTACCACATAGTAATTTTCCGCGATCGACTGGCAGGCGGGAAGGAACAGATTGACCTGTGAGTTCGCCGCGGCGAGCTGCTGTTCCGTCAGAGAGGAAAAAACGGGAGAGATTGTGTGGGTTTGCCGGATGACCTGGTCGGTAACGTTGAAATAATTGTAGATCGGCTGATTCCCATCGCACCACGTCAGGTCAAGATGGTACCAGTTTCCCCCAATGCTGACGGCGTTCCACATGTGTCCGACTCCGCTGCTGGAGCCTCGGATCAGTGTGCAGTGCAGTCCCAGATAACTAGAAAGCAGTTCCATTGCGCGGGAGTACCCTTCGCAGACCACCTGGCCGTCTGTCAAAGCCCCGTAGGCCGTAAACGCCTGCCAGATGCTTGTGTCTTTTACGGCAGCGTCGCTGTAGCTGCAGTTTTTGGTCAGATAGTCGTACAGGGCCTCTTCCCGGTCAAATTCGCTCAGCCCGGCCGGGACGGATTGAATCACCTGCTGCAGCTTGCCGTTCAGCGCGTTGACTGCATCGCGGCAGCCATCGGCGGAGAGAACGGAAAAAAGCTGTAAAATTGATGAATCGCCGTCATATCCGTAGGAGAATACGTTTGTAAGCCAGAACACCTCCGGATGATCGTTTGTGTATGCCAGAAATACTTTCTGCAGCTGCGACTGGTCCAGTTTTGTCGTCAGCATGATCTGGCCGACCGGGTAGTATCCGCTGACGGACTGGTTGGACACCTGATAGGCCGCGTCGTCGATATACTCGTAAAGGGTTCGTTCCGAATCCGACGACAGGGCCCGGTAGCCGTAGTCCTGATTTACAAAAGCGTAGGACGACCGGGCGTCCGCTGATTCCAGGCCTTTGTTCAGGGTGATCCGCAGACCTCCCGGGACGTCCGCGCTGGAGGTGATTTTCCGGATTGCCTGAAATGCCTTGTCGTCTTGTCCGGACCCGTTCGCGCCGCCGCCTTCCGTTCTGGCGACCGAGCCTGTGGAAAAAGGTATCGCCGCCTGTACGGAAGCCGACGCCGTCAAAGAGCCGCCGGCTCCTGCAAGGAATCCCGGTAAGCCCGGGATGGAAGAGATGAGAAGGAAGGCCGACAGACAGCCGGCAGCCGCAGCTCTGTATTTTTGAAAGCGCATTTTAGAGTTCCCCCAATTTTCAATTAACGCCATAGATTATACCATATCATTCCAGCGTTTCAAATGAGTATTCCGTGAAAAATATGTAAATGTTTTGAATTGCTCAAATGCCTCGGCATTGTAACAGTGCGATTTTAAAAATACATCCTGCAAAAAGAACAAGGTGTCATACGGAGGAATTTGTAGTATAATATCGTATCAATATCCATTTGAGAAGGACTGATACAAAATTGCCGGAAATAGAGATAAAAGCTGAAGATCCGTTTTCACCGGACACTTCCACTCTGATGGACGAATTATCCGAAAGCCTGAAAACCATCACGGGCTCCAGCGGAAGAGGCTCTTTCCATCTGGAGGAGATGAACGACACAAAGTCCGTGTTCGCCGTTGCAAGGAACCCGGGACACGCGGCGATCGGGTGCGGCGCGCTGCGGCCCGTTGATGAAAAAACCGCTGAGGTGAAAAGAGTATATGCCAAAATCGAGGGGCGGGGCATCGGCAGAAAAATACTTGCTTTTCTGGAACGCGAAGCATATGGCATGGGCTATTCCCGGCTGATCCTGGAAATACGGCGTATCAACCGGCGAGCCGTTTCGTTTTATGAACGAAACGGTTATACAAGCATCCCGAATTACGGCAAATATGCGCAAAATGATCAAGCAATTTGTTTTGAAAAGCGGATTCGGGGCGGCGGGCCGGATCAGAATCTGCTGGAAACGGTCTGCATGCTCAGGCATGCTCTGCACCGCCTGCCCGAACCGTCCGGTGAGGAACAGAAAACCAAAGAGTACTTAATGGCGTTCCTTCGCAAACATACTTCCCTGCGGCTCGAAGATGGTGGACAGTGGTTCTGCGCGGTTCATAAAGAGCCGGAGGCCGCGGAAACGATCGCATTCCGGGCGGAGATGGACGCGCTCCCGTGCGGGGACGGATACGCGCATCTGTGCGGGCATGACGGGCACTGCGCGGCTCTCGCCGGGCTGGGACTTGCTCTTGAGGGCAGAAAGCTGGGCCGGAATATCGTGCTCATCTTCCAGCATGCCGAAGAAACCGGCGCGGGCGGTCGGGTCTGCTGCGGGGCAATTCAAAAATTCGGCGTGCGGCGTGTTTATGCCTTTCACAACATTCCGGGGTGGGAAGAAGGCACCGTTTTGCTGCGCAGCGGAACGTTTGCCTGCGCGTCCCGCGGGATGACGCTGTCCTTTACCGGGACACCGTCCCATGCCGCCTATCCTCAGAACGGGCGCAATCCCGGTTTTGCCGCGGCCCGTCTGATTGCCGCTTTGCCGGAGATTGTGAAACCGGACCGTTATAAAGGGCTGACCATGGCGACGCTCGTCGGGTGTAAAACGGGCGTGAAAGCGTTCGGGTCGGCGGCAGGAAGCGCCGAGGTGTGGCTTACGTTAAGAGCGTGGCGGGAGGAAGACCTGAGCGCGCTGACGGCATCCCTAGAACAGGTTGCCCGGTCGGAGGCTGCCCGCGATGAAGTCGGGTTTTTCGACTCTTTCTGCGATGTTTTCCCCGTGACAGTGAACGATCAGTCCGCGCTGGAACAGTTGGAAAAAATCAGCCGGTCTGCCGGGCTGAGCTGTGCCGATGTGCCGGAGCCGTTTCGCTGGTCGGAGGACTTCGGGTATTACGGGTCGGCCGGAGCGCAGGGAGTTATGGTGGGCATCGGCGCGGGGAAGGACTGGCCCCAGCTTCACACGGAGCATTTTGAGTTCAATGACCGGATTTTCCCGTCCGTGCTCACACTGTTTTTATCGCTCGCTCAGTTCGGCTGATTCAAAACGAATGACCGGATCGGCATCGGCGCGTCCGCATTGCGGACGCGTTTTCTATCAGGTAAAATTTGCCGGACTGCTTTCATCGGGTCCTCATAATAAATTCATTTTCCCGTCACAAACATAGGGTACCCTACAGAAAAGCGAGAGCGGGGCGGATTTTGATGCCGAGAAAAAAATACCGTAAAAATGTCACTCAGTTTATCAGCTATCTTGTGGTCGGCGGCGGAGCGACCGTTGTGGAATGGGCGCTGTTCTTTCTGTTTGTGTACCCAATGAAGTGGGATCAGAACGCGGGCTTTACCGTTGCCTATCTTATTTCGACCTTTGTCAACATGATTCTGGGCAGACTGCTGACTTTTCGAAATGCCAGCGTAGTCAATCAAAGTAACAGCGCGGTCCGGAATTTTCTAAAGGAAGCCTCGCTGATTTATTTGGTGGCGGCAGTTGGATGTGTCCTGAATCTTCTGTTTCTGAACCTGTTTACGGACTTTTTCGGGATGGATTCCATGGCTGCCAAAATATTGACGACGGGAATAATGCTGATTGGGAACTATATTGCCAGAAAGCTTGGCATCTACCGTGAAAATACCCAAACTGCGGCCGCACCCACTCATATTGAATGCAAACCTGAAATCGACCGGAAAGGGTAGAAAATATGAAAACTGTTCGAAAATACCGCGAGGCGGTTCTGCTGTCGCTGATTCTGCTTCTGGCGGCTTTTCTGTCCGTCTATAACATCTGGGACCTTGGCTATGGCAATGAATTTTACGCGGCCAGCGTAAAGAGTATGCTGACCGGCTGGAAAAACTTCTTCTTCGCCTCTCTGGACCCGGGGGGGTGGATCACGGTGGACAAGCCTCCTGTTTCCCTGTGGGTTCAGACTGCTTTTGCCAAAGTGTTCGGGTTTTACGGCTGGAGCATCATTTTGCCGCAGTGCCTTGCCGCGGTTGCCACGACGGCGATCATTTATCATGCCGTCAAACGTCATTTCGGGAGTGCGGCGGGGCTGATTTCGGCTTTGGTGCTGGCCCTTTCACCGATCTTTATCGTTGTCAGCAAAACGAACAACACCGATTCGGTGCTGATTTTCTTTATGGCGCTTTCCGCGTGGGCCATGATGGTGGCTTCCGACCGGGGACAGCTTCGCTACCTGATTCTTTCCATGACTTTTCTGGGAATCGCCTACAACGCAAAAACACTGGAGGCGTTTCTGATTCTCCCCGCGCTTTATGCCGTTTACTTTTTCGGGACCGGGATCAGGTGGAGAAAGAGAATCTGGCATCTCGCGGTTGCAACGCTTGTTCTGCTTGTGGTTTCGCTGTCCTGGTCGGTGGCGGTGGACCTGACCCCGGCAAGCGAGCGGCCGTATGTCGACAACAGCACGAACAATTCCGAACTGGAGCTCGCCTTGGGCTATAACGGAATTCAGCGGATTACGGGGCAGAACCGGGGAAGCTTCGGCTCCGGCCGAACGGATGGGGAGATGAGAAGCCCTCGGGGGATGACGGAGGACGGCGGCAGATCCGGCGGGCAGATATCGATGTCTTCGTCGGACCACGCATCCGGCACGGAGGAATCGGCCGATGCTTTCTCCCGCGCGGACGGGCGCGGCAGCACGGATGACGGAGGCTTTGGAGGGGGCGCGAACGGCTTTGCGGGCGGACCCGGCGGCAACGGGGGCGGCGGAGGCATGTTCAACGGCGGCGGAAGCGCCGGAATTCTGCGTATGTTCAACATGACTCTCGGCGGTCAGGACAGCTGGCTGCTTCCGTTCGGAGTGTTTTCCGTTCTGGCGATGCTGCTGGGAATGCGGAACGCCGAGGAAGAGCGCCGCAGGAAGCTGCTGCGCGGAGTCCTGATGTGGGGCGGCTCCGTCGTCACCATGGTCGGCTACTTCAGTGTGTCCGAATTCTTTCATCCTTATTATATCTCCGCAATGGCGCCTTTCCTCGCGGCGCTGACCGGCATCGGTGCAGTGGAATTGTGGAAGCTGTACCGCCGCGGCGGTGCGTCCGGCTGGCTGCTTCCTGCGGCTTTTGCCTCGACGCTTGCCGTACAGGCCGCAATGCTCGCGTCCTATCAGGGCTACTCCAAAATTCTGATTCCGCTGATCTGTGCCGTTACCGGAATACCGGCAGTTGTTCTGGCGGCTCTGCGGGCTTTCAGAAAAAACACGGGCGGCACTCTGGCGGCTGCCTGTGTCACGCTCGGCTTTGCCGGGCTGCTGGTCGCGCCGGCCGTATGGACCAGATATTCGGTTTTCAGCAATCATATGAACACCTCAATTCCGTCTGCGGGTCCGTCCGCGGAAAGCACTTCAATGTTCGGGCAGGGCGGCGGCAGCCGCAGCCAGCAGTGGACAGACGGAAATACGTCTGAAAACGACCGGCGCGACGGCCGGACGGACCCGGAAAACCAAGACGGCACTCGTATTGGAGGAAGCTTCGGGAACCAGGAAAGCAGTTCCTCCGACTCGGCGCTGATCAGCTTTTTGGAGCAGAACAATACCGGCGAAAAATATCTGGTCGCGGTTCAAAGCGCCAGTGAGACGGAACCGATCATTCTGGCAACCGGCAAGCCGGTCATGGCGGTCGGGGGATTCAGCGGGACCAACCGGTCGCTGACGGTGGAAAAGCTGGAGCAAATGGTAAAGTCCGGCGAATTGAAGTATTATCTGGTGGGAGGAAGAGGCGGCATGGGCGGCGGTTCCTCCGATGAAGTGACCAAGTGGGTCGAAGAGCATGGCACGGCGGTGGATTCCACCGTGTGGAGTTCCTCCTCCGGCTCGGGTATGAAGGGCGGCGGTTCCCAGACGCTTTATGACCTGTCAAACGCTCAAAAGGGATAAATTAAAGGCGGCTTAATAAAAAAGGAGCTGTTTAGAACGGTTTTGTAAAAAGCATTGCATAAAAACGCGCCTTGATTCAGCTGAATCAAGGCGCGTTTTCTAGGGGACTTTATTCCTTTCTGTGGGTTGCCGCGGTAAAAGCCCCTTGTCCCGGTTGGCTATTTGTCGCTGTTCAGCGCGCTTAAATACCGGTAGATGGTCGGTTCAGAGCATTTAAGCTGTTTCGCGGCCTGACTGACGGCGCCCTTTAATAAAAAAAATCCACGCTTGTTCAAAATGTCCACGATGTGCATTTTTTCCGCCTGGGTTAAACGATCCGTGTACAAGATGCCGCTGCCCGGAAGGCAGCTTTCCAATACGGTTTCAATCATTTCGGCAACCGTTTCGGGAAAGCTTTCAACCGTGCCGGACAACGCGTCCGGCACGTCGGGCAGAATGCCTTCCGGCTCTTTGAGCGTTTCCTGCCGGATATTGCACAGTTCCAGTATTTTTTTACTGACGTCGGTATAGCGGGAAGCGTCGAAATTGATGCACAGCATGCCGACCAGACTGTCGTTTTCATCCTTGATGAAAACGGTGGAAGACCGCAGCACTTTGCCGGACTTCGAAATTCCTTTATAATTCAGGACGTAATCGTTGGTTTCGTAAACCTTATCTTTAATCATCTTCAGCGCAAAATCGGTTATGGGCGCGCCGACCTTTCTGCCGCTGATATGACCGTTTGCAATCGCGATGATGGACTGGCTGTCGGAGCTGATTTCATGGAGCGCGATTTCGTAGTCGGGGCCGAGAACATTCCCCAAAAATTCGACAAGAATGCCATAATTTTTTAAAAGCTTTGAACCGGTCGATTTCATGGTTTCCTCCCGATTTAAAAAATAGGGAACAACACCGCGGGATGTGTTATTCTCTAATAGAAAGGATAGCACGATGAGACAGCGGATGCAATAAAATTATTAGAAATTGGCGATAATTATTTATTAAATGCACGCTTTTTCCGTAACAAACCGTAAATTTCAATAAAAATCAACTTTTTAAGTGAAAAGTATTGACATTTTATTATTATAATGATAAATTTTTATTACAATAAAAAAGAAGGAGAGCGGTTACAACGCAGAAAATCATTCAAACGGAAGACGCTCCAAAGGCAATCGGCCCTTATTCCCAGGCAACAGGATTTGAAAAACTGATCTTCACTTCAGGGCAGCTTCCCCTGAATCCGCGCACGGGAAAATTTGTCAATGGAGGAATCGAAGAGCAGACGCGCCAGTCCCTGATGAATCTGAAGGCGGTTCTCGCCGCGGGCGGTTCCGATTTCAGCCATGTTTTAAAAACAAATGTCTTTCTGAACAGCATGGACGACTTTGCGGCGATGAACAGGGTCTATGCGGAGTTTTTCATAGGCGAATTCCCGGCAAGATCGGCGGTTCAGGTTGCGAAGCTGCCCATGGGAGCGCTGGTTGAGATTGAAGCGGTAGCGTGCCGCTCCGGTGCGGATTAACGGATTGAGAAAGAAATACGAAAGAAAGGATGTGCTGCTGAAATGGAAAAACAAAAGATCATTGACATTTTGAACAGTGAGATGGAACTGGCAACAGGGTGTACAGAGCCTGCGGCAATTGCTTTCACCGCTGCCGTAGCCGCCGAACACCTGAGCGGGAAACAGGTGGAAAGCGTCTGCGTTCGGGCAAGCGGAAACATGATTAAAAACGCGATGGCCGCGGGCATCCCCGGAACCAACTATACGGGAATGGAGTACGCCGCCGGAATCGGCGCTTTGGGCGGTGACCCGAGCAAAAAGCTACAGGTCATTTCGGGGGTGGACCCGGCGGTGTATTCCGCGGCGCAAAAATTGGTGGAATCCGGGAAAATAACCGTTGAAATCGCGGACACGCCTGAAAAGCTGTATGTCGATGTTACGGTCGAAAGCGGGGAAGACTCTGCCCGGGCGGTAATTTCCGGCGCGCACACCAACCTTGTTCTGGCGCAGGAAAATGGAAAGACGGTCTTTGAAAACAAGGACGGAACCGGGCCGACCGGAGGAATCAGCCCGGAGGAAATCAAAAACACTCTGTCTGTTCAAAAAATCTATGAGTTTGTGCAGCAGATCGACCCGGAAAACAATCCGCTGGACATCATCCGGCAAAGCATTTCCGTGAACACGGCCATTTCGGAAGAGGGGCTTAAAAATGACTATGGCCTGAAAATCGGAAGAACCGTCCGGGAGGAATTGGAAAACGGAATGATCGGCAACGACATGGTTTCAAACGCCGTCTGCGTCACCACGGCCGCCGCCGACGCCAGAATGGCGGGCGCCCCGTTCGCGGTGGTCTCCAACTCCGGGAGCGGGAACCAGGGAATTACAACTACCATGCCGGTCGTCGCCACCGCAAAATGGCTGAAAGCCGGGGAAGACCGGATGCTCCGCGCAGTCACCTTGAGCAACCTGATCGCCATTTACATTAAATCCAAATTTGGCAGACTCTCCGCACTGTGTGGAGCAACGGTAGCCGCGACCGGAGCGGCGTGTGGAATCACCTATTTGATGGGAGGGGATTTAAAGGCCATTGGATTTGCCATACAGAACATGATCGGCAATGTGACCGGTATGCTGTGTGACGGTGCAAAAGCGGACTGCGCGCTGAAAATCAGCACATGTACCAACGCCGCGATGCAAGCCGCTTTTATGGCGATGAAAGGGCTGTGCGTACAGAAGACCGACGGTATCGTTGAAAATGATGTTGAAAAATCCATCGATAATTTTGCGACACTTGGAAACAAGGGCTCGTCGGGGATGGATCCGCTGGTGCTCGACATGATGCTGCATAAGGATCGGAAATAGGACCGATCGGCAGGAATATAGGAAGATTGTAACGTTCGGAGGAGTAAAATATGCAGGCTATAGTGGCGTTTTTCATTCTGGCTGCCTTATATGCGGCCGGCGATTTTGTCGGAACAAGAACAAAAGCATGGGTGCCGTCGGTTTTTGTGGTGGCTTGTTTGTTCTTGGCCGGGTATTGGACCTTTTTCCCCAAGGATATTGTTTCTCTCGCCGGAATGGGGGCCCCGCTGGGTGGTACGCTGGCGATTCTGTTCTGTATCACCCATATGGGCACCATTATCAGCGTCAGGGAGCTCATTTCTCAGTGGAAAATTATTGTGATCACTTTAATCGGACTTACCGGCATGGTTTTGTTCTGCTGGTTCATCTGCGTCCCTCTTGTCGGCAGGAGCTATGTCGTTGCCGGCTTGCCGCCTCTTTCGGGGGGAATTGTGGCCGCGGTTATGGTACAGCAGGCGGCCGCGCAGAAAGGTCTGGAAACAGCGTCTGTTCTGGCCATTTGTATGTATGTCATCCAGGGGTTCGCCGGTTATCCGCTGACTGCGCTTCTTTTGAAAAAAGAGGGGAAGAAACTGCTGAAGGAATACCGCAGCGGATCGGCAGCGGCCGTGCAGAACGTTAAGGTGGAAGGAAGCAACGGCAAACTGGCCGCACAGGAACCGGAGCGGAAAAAGCTGATTCCTCCCGTGCCGGAAAAGTATAATTCCACTGCATTGATTCTGGCAAAACTCTCATCGGTTGGCGTGCTGTCCTATCTGATTCAGGTCTGGTCCGGCGGAGTACTGAACATGGCGGTTGTCGCGCTTGTCCTCAGTATCCTTGCAACGGAACTTGGATACCTCGACAAGGACTCGTTGCATAAGGCCGGTTCATTTGGCTTTTTGATGTTTGTCCTGATGATTTTTGTGTTTTCGGGGCTGGCGAAAGCGACGCCCGCAATGCTTGGCAGCATTGTGCTCCCGCTCGTGACAATTATCGTGATTGGTGTGATCGGCATGTCTGTTTTCGCACTGATTGCAGGCAAACTCTTGCATATCAGCCCTTATATGGCCGTAGCGACATCTTTGACTTCACTGTACGGTTTTCCGCCGAACTATGTGCTGACGGATGAAGCGGCCAAAGCCCTGGCGGAAACACCGGAGGAAAAGGAATATCTGATGAACGCCATGCTGCCGCAGATGATTGTCGGGGGGTTTGTAACCGTTACGATCACGTCCGTCGTCATCGCAGGGGTTTTCGTCAATCTTTTATAAAGCACGCCGTTTCAGACGCGTTCGGGGAACAGGAAAGGAGCAACCGCAATGTCAATTAAAGAACTGGCGGAACAGTACGACGCCTTTATTATTGAAAAAAGAAGAGCCTATCATCAGCATCCGGAACTAAGCTGGAAAGAAGAAAATACAACCCAATCGATTCAGGCGGATCTTGAAGCAATGGGAATCGAGACGAAGAGATTCGATGGGAAAACAGGTGTTGTCGGCTTGATCCGGGGAGGCGCTCCGGGGAAGACAGTCATGCTGCGGGCGGATATCGACGCGCTGCCGATCGAGGAACATGCGGATGTGCCGTTTCGTTCCCAAAATCAGGGTGTCATGCATGCATGCGGTCACGACTGTCATATCGCAATGCTGCTCGGCGCGGCAAAAATCCTGTCGACCGTTCGGCAGGAACTTCACGGCAATGTGAAATTGATTTTTCAGGCGGCGGAAGAAACCTGCCACGGTGCGGAATACTATGTGCAGCAGGGGCTGCTGGACGGTGTCGACGCGATTATGGGAATGCACATCTGGGGAACGCTGGACGCGCCGAAAATTAATGTTCAGCAGGGCGGCAGGATGGCTTCCTGTGACAACTTTAAAATTGTAGTCCGGGGCAAAGCGTGCCACGGATCCGCGCCGCATATGGGCACGGATGCGATCGTAGCTGCGGCTTCCGTTATCATGAATTTGCAGACCTTTGCCAGCCGAAGAAACGATCCGCTCAACCCGCTTGTCATCAGCATCGGCACGGTTCACGGCGGAAACGCGTTCAACATCATTGCCGACCGGGTTGAAATGGAAGGAACCATCCGGACTTATTCGCGTGAACTCAGGAAAAACATTGAAACAATGATGAGAGAAATCATCGTTAATACCGCGAAGGCATGCGGTGCGGAGGCGAGTCTTGAATACTGGCAGTTCCCCGGTCCGATTATCAACGAGCAGGAGAACCTGAACCGCATTGCGAAAAATGCCGCGGTCAAGCTGTACGGAGAAAGTGGAACGGCGCCGCTGGAAAAGATGACAGGCTCTGAGGATTTCGCGTATTTTATGGAAAAAATACCGGGAATTTACGCCTTTATCGGCTGCCGCAATCCTGAAATCGGCGCGACGTACGGGAACCACAGCGATAAATTTAAAGTTGATGAAACCGCTTTGCACCGCGGCGCGGCTTTTTACGCTCAATTTGCGAAAGATTATTTGGATGAAAACTGAAAGACGGCAAGCCTCAGCGCAGCGTTTGGTTTAAGTGATTACGCCCCGGATGATTCGGATCCGGGGCTGTTTTTTTATCGCACGGCCGGCAGCGGCGGACGCCGGTGCGTTTGTTTAGGCGAAGGCAAGGTTTCACTATCTGGAGCTAAATTCCTTCATAAAGAAGACACCTTTTCTTCACAGAATTAACATAATTACCGGGTATATTAAAACCAGCATCAATGGAGGTGGTTTTCAATGTACTGCAATGGATTTGGTTTGGGCGGATACGGTTACGGCGGGTTTGGATTTGGAGGAATTGCCATGATGATCGGTTTTTTACTCATCCTTGGACTGGTGATTTATTTTATATATCAATCTGGACGGCGCACGGTTCCCTCAAAAGCGGCGGCTTATGAGGAAATTTCCCCCAGAGCTATTGAAATTTTGAACGAACGCTTTGCAAGAGGCGAAATCAGTGAGGAAGAGTACCGGTCCAGAAAAAACCAGATTTTGAACCATTAAAAAAACAGGGATTCGCCATTCGGTGAATCCCTGTTTTTGTGAGCACTTTTATATTTTGATCAGCTCGTAATCGCGGCTTCCAAGGCCCATTTTCACCGCGTGGTCAATCATGACGTTCCAGTCGGTTGTGGGATGAATATCCTTGAAATGATCATGATGCGAGTTTCCGCTTTTCTCCAAAAGGCTGCCGGGAATGACCGGCTGGCTGTTGACGGCCTGCGTGCAGGCCAGGTCGAGCGCGACGGGGTCAAACGAGGCGAACATGCCGACGTTCGGCACAATCGGAATGTCGTTTTCCGCGTGGCAGTCACAGTAAGGAGATATGTCGACGACCAGACTGATATGGAACTGGGGGCGGTCGTGCAGCACCGCGTAGGAGTATTCCGCGATTTTCTTATTCAGGATGTCGTTGGATTCGTCGGAAGCGGGCAGGACCGCGTCCGTCGGGCAGGCGCCGATGCATCTCCCGCAGCCGACGCACAGATCGTGGTTGATGGACGCTTTTCGGTTTTCAATGGAGATGGCGCCGTGCGCGCAGTTTTTTTTGCAGGAACCGCAGCCGACGCAGGACTCCTGATTCACATGGGGCTTGCCGCTGCTGTGCATTTCCATTTTTCCCGCGCGGGAGCCGCAGCCCATGCCGATGTTTTTCAGGGCTCCGCCGATGCCGGTGGATTCATGGACTTTAAAGTGGGTGAGAGAAATGAATACGTCGGCATCCATAATCGCCCGTCCGATTTTTGCTTCCGTCACATATTCCCCACCCTGCACAGGGACAAGCGCCTCGTCGGTCCCCTTGAGTCCGTCCGCGATCAGGATGTGGCATCCGGTGGAAAAAGGAGAGAATCCGTTGCCGTAGGCGGAATCCAGATGGTCCAGGGCGTTTTTGCGCCCCCCCACATAAAGCGTGTTGCAGTCGGTTAAAAACGGCTTGCCGCCGAGCTCCCGCACCACGTCCGCGACCACCTTGGCGTAATTCGGGCGAAGAAAAGCGAGGTTGCCCGGTTCGCCGAAATGTATTTTGATCGCGGCATATTTCCTGTCGAAATCAATCTGTCCGATTCCAGCCGACTTGATCAGCCTTTTCAGCTTTTGAAGAAGGTTTTCGGTCAATGTCGCGTGCATATCGGTGAAATACACCTTTGATTTTTCCATTCTCAATCCTCCGTGCATTATTTTATTAAAAATCATTTTCACTGCCATTGCGAGGCCGCATATTGCTGGCCCCTTTTCTATAATTGACATTATAACATTGATGATTTATTATGAAAAGTAGTTACATAAAAGTTACTATTGAACTTGGGAGGCCGGATTTTGAAAATCGAGCAGGTTTTAGAAGAAAATATCTGTGAATGCCCGGCGGGGCTGGAGTGCTCCATTGAGAAAACGCTGGAGGTCCTTGACGGGAAATGGACGTTTCTGATTATCCGGGACTTATTTGACGGGGTAAAGCGGTTCGGGGAACTGAAAAAATCTCTTGAGGGGATCAGCCCGAAGACGCTTTCGGTGCGTTTAAAGGAACTGGAAGCGAAGGGAGTCGTCCTGAGGACCGCATACCCGACGGTTCCGCCGACGGTGGAGTATACTCTGACGGAAAAGGGCAACAGCCTGAAACCGATTATCGTCGCCATGAAGCTGTGGGGCGCGAAATGGGGCTGAGGCGCGCAAAAAAAACAGCCGCGGTTGCCGAAACCGCGCTGCCTCTTCATTGATCCGTTTATTTTACAAGACTTTTGGTGTAATAATGCCTCGTTCCGGAAATGGGATATTCTTTCAGAACAAATTTCTCCACGTAGCCCAGTTTTTCATAAAATCGAGGAGCCTGGAATCCAAACGTATTCAGAAAAACATATTTGCAGCCGCGTTCCATTGCGAAAGATTCCGCTTTCTGAACCAATTCCGTTCCAATCTTCCGGCCGCGCATTTTTTCACTGACCCATAAATATTCAACTTCCAGCCAGTTCCCGTGTGTATCGCCGATTAAACCGGCGGTTTTGTTTCCGCTCTCGTCTTCCAGAAAAATTGCCAGGTCCCTTGCGTCTTTATTTTCAAGATGCGCTAGGTTATAGCGGAGCAATTCGCGGAATATTTCGTCTTTCTCCTGTGGGGAGGGAGATTCCGTCAATCTGTAATTCATAATAACCTCTTTCCGGAACTTCAGTGATGATTTATTATATCACGTAGCCCGGTAGAAAGAAAGAACAGCCTGCGCCGGCGGGTTCTCGCCGGCTGCCCCCAACGAAAACGGCAGCCCGACCGCAGGGGTCGGACTGCCATTTTGGTCGAGGTGACAGGACTTGAACCTGCGACATCCTGCTCCCAAAGCAGGCGCGCTACCAACTGCGCTACACCTCGAAAATAATACAGCTTTCCTATTATAAGAGAAATAGTATACAATGTCAAGAAAACTGCACCGGAATAGAATCAAGAATTTATAATTTTTTAATGGTATTTGTGCTATAATGAATCATAAAAGGATTTGAAAGGACGGGAGAGAAAATTGAAACT
This sequence comes from Caproicibacter sp., assembly GCF_046707225.1. Taxonomy (NCBI): domain Bacteria; kingdom Bacillati; phylum Bacillota; class Clostridia; order Eubacteriales; family Acutalibacteraceae; genus Caproicibacter; species Caproicibacter sp. The sequence continues at coordinate 40,466 of NZ_JBJKOP010000018.1, forward strand.
CGGAAGATTTGATCGAAAATTAACTGCGGCTCTGCTTGCCTTTGCTTTGTCGATTCAACTTAGCGGGTGCGCGGGTTCGAATCTATTATCGGCCGCCGATTCTTCGTCGTCCCCGGCACCGCTGTCATCCGCCGCATCCGCCGACTCCCAGCAGGAGAAGCCGAGATTGCCCGCGGCTTCTTCCTCCGACTCCAAACCTTCTTCTTCCGCTCCTTCTACGGTAACGTCTTCAGCCCCGCCGCGAAAGGCAAAATCGGAATCGGAGGTTCAGACTCCCCAAAAAATTCCGGAAACAAAAGATTCGCAGACGGTGAAACGGCTGAGTATACAAAATGCCGCGTCAAACGGTTTTACCGCGGTATCTCAAAGCGGCGGGTATCAGGCGCTGAAGACGGAATCGGAAAGAACCCTATACAAATTGATCGAAAACAGCGTATATCAGGTTGCGGTCTCAAAAACCTATCAAAATTATGCCCCAACCGGTCAGATTTCAATTCCCGGGAAGCTGACGGAAGCGGAAATTCGCCTGACAACCACAGCCTATCTGGATGACCATCCTCAGGTTTTCTGGATCGCAAACGCTTATTCTTACGGATACCGGAACGACCAGACGATTTTGCAGCTCTATTCAGAGCTGACACAGAGCGAGTGCAGCGCGGCTGTTTTGGCTTTTAACGGAAAGGTGCAGTCCATCCTCCAGTCTATGCCGTCCGGGCTTGGCGAGTTCGACCGCGAGGAATATTTATTTGATTACATAACGAAGGCCTGTTCTTACGATGATTCCGCCGTTACAAATAAGAATTGGAAATCCTATACGGCATACGGGGCGTTGATCGACGGAAAAGCGGTGTGCGAAGGATACTCCAGAGCAATGCTGCTGCTAGGCGGATACGCAGGCCTTTCCGGCGTGCTGATCCGCGGAACAGGCGAGGGAGTCGCCCACATGTGGAACGGTTTTAAGATTGACGGTAATTGGTATCACGTTGACCTAACCTGGTGCGACAATACAAATACGGTATATAACTATTTTAATATAGATGATAAGACGCTGAAGCTGACGCATGTCATCGCGCCGGTCGCTTCGTCGCTGACGGAAGCGCAAATTTGCAGCGCCAACGCGGTCTACAATATGACGCTCCCGGTCTGCGGTTCCACGCAGGACAACTATTTCAGGAAAAAAGGTATCGTCATTTCCACTCTGGACGGGTCCAAAGACGACGCGGTCGTATCATCCGTTGCGGCGCAGATGAAGCAGAAGAAAACAACGATTGCTTTTTTGATTACCGCCGCCGACTATGATGCGACGATCAAGGGCCTTACCACGGCGACACCGTATAAAATGGCAGCCTATTTGCAGAAAGCAGCTTCCGCGGCGGGTGTGACTTTGAGCCTGAAGAATGTATCTTATGTAACGGATCAGGCTGACTTGGGACTGAATGTCTTTGTTTCCTATCAGTAATGATGTGATTTGAGGCAAAAACAGAAAACCCAAAAAAAATGAAAAAAAGGGTTGACAATAGGGGTGGGTTTTGGTATTATAGTGAAGCGCCTTACGGAAAGGGCGCTGCGGAAGAGGGTCTGAAAGGGCCGGAAAACCGCATGGGACCTTGAAAATTAAACAACGAGACGATAAAGAAGGAACCCGTAAAGATTTCGAGAGTGAAAGTACTTTCGGACGAAAAGAGACGGAAACTCTTTTAAAAAAAACCAAAAGATACGTTAGTGTATCGACTGAAGAGCCGAAACGACTCTAAGATAGATATAAACGCCTTCGGGTGATTATATACCATATTTTAGAGAGTTTGATCCTGGCTCAGGACGAACGC
>NZ_JBJKOP010000019.1:0-11338 GCF_046707225.1 Caproicibacter sp.
ATATTCAATATCTGTAAAAGTTTGTTGCTTTTTCATTTCCCCGCACCACCTGTGTCTTGATAGTTCTATTTTACCAGAGTTCTTCTCTCTTCGGTAGAGGGCGGATTAAATCAGAGGTTCCTTAATAATAAATTTGTAAACAACCGCAAAGTTATATAGATTATTGTTAATTTTTAACAGGAATTTTAAAAGCATATCGGTGATATTCAAGTACACCGGTTGCACAGGAGGAAATATGTCGGCTACAATTCGCGATGTGGCGAAAGCTGCTGGTGTCTCTTCGTCAACCGTCTCCCGCATTATTAACAACAAGGGTGTCATTTCAGAGGAAACGCGGGATCGGGTTTTAAAAGTCATGAAAACGCTGGGCTATGTCCCTAACGATACGGCGCGAAGCTTTGCAAACGGCAGCACGTCCGCGATCGCTTTGGTTATTGACGTAATCGAAGCCCGTTCTTTTTCCAACAATTTTTTAACAACAGTGTGTTTGGCATTGAAACAATCGCGCATGAAAATAACTTTGACCTGATGATAACCAACGGGCGCATGCAGAAGGGGAATATAACTTCGGCAGACAAATTGGTATTCGGAAAAAAGTTGACGGCATTATCTTGCCGAATTCCCTGATTAACCGCACCTTGATTGAGAAATTGAATAAAATTCAATTTCCTTATGTCGTCTTAGGCGACCCAAGGACGCTTGACGCTGAAAACAGCTGGGTGGATATCAATAACGTTCAGGGCGGAGCTCTTCGGTTCATCACTTGGTGGAAAAGGGCTACCGAAACATTGCTTTTTTGTCGAGCGGCAGCAGTAAAATTTTTAATCAGGACCGCATTACCGGTACAGCCGCGCGCTGAATGAGCTGGAGCTGCCCGTCCTGAAAGAGCGGATCTGCCATTGCAATTCCGATGTGGAAAGCGGCTTGGACGTCATGTCGCGGATGTTTCAAGCCGAGCAGCCCCCGGACGCGGCGATCTGCAGCGACTATTGCCTGGCGGTGGGTGCTCTCCGCACGGCACGGCAACACGGAATCCCGGTTCCCGAAGCGTTCGGATTATCAGCTTTGACAACACTCCGGTAACCGAGCTTTCGGAGCCTTCTATCACGACGGTGGATATCGATACGTTCGGGCTGGGCGAACAGGCGGCCTCCGTATTAATACGGAAGATCAAAGACAAAGATATGAGCAGCAGGCAGATTTTGATTTCCACAAAAATTATTGAACGGGAATCCACAAAAAGGAATCGAAGGGGGCAGGACGGTGAATAAAGCGGCTCTGGCACATCGGCCTGTGGAAAGTGATGTCTATCCGGTTCATTCAAAAAAACTTGTCTTTCGCTTTCAGGCCGCAAGAAAAGATTTGAAGTCCTGTTTTTTGGTTTGCTGGAGAAGGAACGAAGCCCCCGAAAAAAACCGCCGAATTCCAATGCGATGATGAAAATTATTTCGAATATCTATACCCCAATGTGAGTGACGGACCCCATCCGCCCGAGTGGTGTGAACAACAGATTTATTACCAGATTTTCCCGGATCGCTGAAAAACAGATTGCAGATCTTTTTGCTTTTACTGCCCGGAATTTTCATGTTCGCGGTGTTTACCATTTATCCGATCGGGAAACCGCTTTTCATGAGCTTTTTCCAAAGCGGCTACGGCTCCTCTCCGGCAGATGCCTTTGTCGGCTTTCAGAGCTATCAAACGGTCTTATCCGACCGGACATTCTGGGTTTCCTTTGAAAACACATTACTGTACACCTTGGTTACGGTACCGGCTCAAATGGCGATCGGCCTTCTGGCTGCCGTCCTGATCAACGGACTTCCCCGCTTTCAGGTTGGCTTTCGGGTAATTTATTATCTCCCCGTTATCGCCTCGCGGGTAATCGTATCCCTTGTGTTTAAATACATTTTCAATACGGAAGGGATGTTGAATTACTTTCTGTCGCAAGTGATCCGCGCGACAGGAGGAAATGTAGCCTGGCTTGACAGCCGCTGGGGCGGGCTTACCGTCGCCATGCTTCTCGGAATTTGGAAGGGCGTCGGGTGGAATATGGTTGTTTTTCTGGCGGCTCTGCAAAACGTGCCGAAAGCCCTTTACGAGTCCGCATCGATCGACGGATGCGGCGCCGTGCATAAATTTTTCTACATTACGCTTCCAAGCATCAAAAGCACGACCCTGTTCGCTCTGGTGATGATGACCATAGGCGGGTTTAACGTTTTCACTTCCATTAAAATGATTACGGACGGCAAGCCGATGCACCAAACGGAAACCGTTTTAACATGGATGTATTACAAGGCTTTCAACTAGGGACGGTTCAGCTATGCCGCCGCTCTTTCCTTTATTGTCGCAGTTGTGCTTGTCTTCCTCGCGGTGCTGCAGTTCAGGGCAATGAAAAACAGGGACGAAGGAGATTGACGCGTGCCTATGAAAAGAATCAGATACTCCGAATTATTGATGTACTTTGCTTTATCTTTGGGCGGGCTTGTCTCCGTGCTGCCGATGATCTATATGCTCAGTACGTCCCTCAAGCCAAATGGGGCGCTCTATGAATATCCGCCTCATTTCTTTCCCGATAAAAGCAATATCACAATCAAGAATTATATTTATATTTTTCAACAGCAAAAGTTCTATATCAATTTTATAAACAGCTTGGTCGTTTCGCTGCTGACAGTCGTGTTGGCCGCCGCCATATCGACGGCTCTGGCTTTCTGCATTGCCCGTTTTCGGTTCCCAGGGAGAAGGATGTTGTTCGGCCTGGTGGTCGCAACCATGATTATTCCCGGTACGGCGCTGATCGTTCCGCAGTTTGAACTGGCGACTTTTCTCCATATTACAAACGAATTATGGGGACTGATCCCCTTCTATGTCGCGTGGGTGATTCCGTTTTCCACCTTTATGATCAAGGGATTCATCGAGGGGATTCGCGCGATTTCGACGAAGCCGTCTATATGGACGGCGGCAACGTATTTACCGTTTTCCGGGCGATTGCCGTACCGCTGTCGGGTCCGGCGATCGCGTCCGTAAGCATTTTCAATTTTCTCACCGCCTGGGAAGAGTATCCCTGGGCGCTGACTGTCATAAACGACAACGCGAAACGCACTTTCGGCGAACATCAGTTCACGCAGTGGGGCTATGTTTTCGTCATGTCCGTTGCAAGCTTAATTCCGGTACTGATCATCTTTATCTGCTTTCAACGATATTTTGTGAAAGGATTGCAGACCGGCGGGATCAAGGGATAAGGTTCCGCCGGCCTCGCGGGATGGAAGTTCCGCCATTCATAATCCTTCAATATTAACGCCAATTTAATTCCCTCTTAATCTTCATTCTTTAGAATAAATTATGCTTATTCTTTGGTGAATTTATAATAGGAGGGAATTACATGCGATTGCAATCAGCCATAAACAGGCGTGCGCTGGCGCTGCTTCTGGCGGGGGCCGTTTCGATCTCCTGCTTGCCAATGCAGGCACTCGCCGCTGAAAACAGCTTCTCGGGCTACGATTCCAACTTTGATTCCGGCTCGCCGATCCGTTCGTCCGGCAGCCTGCTGTCGGACCTCGGCAGTCTGCAGATCAGCTCCGAAAAGGACCCGGACGGGGGCTGCGCGGAAATCGTCAAGTATAACCCGGACAACCGCCGCTATTACGTTCTGGACGGAAAGGACAAGAAGCTCGCGATCGTGGACATGAACCGTCTGGCGGGCGGCGATCCTCCGGCCGGAGGGGATCGAACCAACGGCCTTTCCATTGAGAAAAACATCGACTTCTCCGACGCCGGCACAATCGCGGCCGGCATCCGGAACACGCAGGCGGATTTCAGTTACGGGGACCTGACCTCCGTTGCCATTGACACGAACCGCAACCTGGTCGCCGTTTCGGTTCAGGACGCGGACTACACCAAGCCGGGTGCGGTCGTTCTGCTGGATTACGGCGGAAACTTTGTAAAATCTTTCCGCACGGGCGTACAGCCGGACATGGTCTGTTTCTCGCCGGGGGGCAACTATGCACTGACTGCGGATGAGGGCGAACCCCGCAATGGTTACGGCAGCGGCACGGTCGACCCAAAAGGATCCGTCACAGTCGTGGATCTTTCCCGCGGCCTGACGGAGGCTGCCGAAAAGACCGTGGATTTTACGGTTTTTGATTCCGATTCGGCGCGGAATCAGCTGATTGCGGACGGCGTGATTCTGAAGCACGGCGCAAAACCTTCCGAAGACCTGGAGCCGGAGTACATTGCGGTCGCGGGCAATAAAGCCTATGTCACCCTGCAGGAAGCCAACGCGATTGCCGAGCTGGATCTGACGACCGACACCTTTGACACGGTCAAGGGCCTCGGCTTTCAGGATTACGGCAAGGTACCCGTGGATGTGCTGAAAAGTGCCGACCCGGACGCAATCAAGGATTCGGCGTATCTGGAAACGGAGTCGACCCTGCGCGGCATTTACATGCCGGATGGAATCGCGGTGGTTCAGGAGAAAGGAAAAACCTATCTGCTGACCGCCAACGAGGGAGACAGCCGCGAATGGGGCAGCGGCGCGAATTATTATTGCAACGAATACAAATATGCGTACAAGAATAAAAGCGACTACAAAAAGCTTACCTGCTTGGCGACGGACTCCAGCGAGTCCGATGCCAGGAACAACGGCGACGGTTACGAGGGCTACGACGGCAATTTTGAAGACGGCTGCCATTACCTGTTCGGCGGGCGCTCGTTCTCCGTCTGGGATGCCGGTTCCATGGGGGACTCCGGCACGCTGAGGCAGGTGTACGACACGCACGCACAGTTTGAAGCCATCACGGCTGAACTGGATCCGGGGCATTTCAACTGTTCCAACGACGACACGGAGCTCGACAGCCGCAGCAACAAGAAGGGCCCGGAACCTGAGGGCATCACCGTCGGCACGGTAAACGGCACGTCTTACGCCTTTATCGGGCTGGAACGCATCGGGGGCGTGATGGCCTACGATATCACCGACCCGGCCAATCCGACAGCCGTGGATTATCTGAACCAGAGAAATTTCAGCTTGGATATCGCGGGCGACGATTCCCCAGAGGGGATCGACTTTGTTCCGGCGGCGGACAGCCCCGTCGGCTACCCGATGCTGCTGGTGGGGAATGAAGTCAGCGGCACGGTATCCCTGATGAGAGTCGGAAACGACCGGAACACGGACGACCGCAAAATCACCATTTTCCATACGAACGACATGCACGGCGCTCTGGCAACGGCACAGAGCAGGAGCGCCGGTTCCGACCTGGTGGCAGCCATGAAAAAGAGCGTCCCAGGTTCGCTGCTCATTGACGCGGGCGACGCGACCCAAGGCAGTTCCTTTGCGACTCTTACGAAGGGCAGGGACGTCATCCGGCTGATGAACGCGGCCGCTTACGACGGCATGGCTGTCGGCAACCATGAATTCGACTATGGGCAGGACCTGACGTTGACAAACGCACAGGCCGCGGAATTCCCGATGCTGGCCGCGAACGTCCTGAAAAGCGGCAAACCGTTCCTGCAGGGGATCCAGTACTGCGGCGGCGCCAAAACCGACAACGGCGCCTATTCGGTCGAGTACGCCGAGGGTCTGAAAATCGGCGTGTTCGGCATCACAACACCGGAAACCGCGTTCAAGACAAATCCCGCCGGCACGGCGGGGATCAGCTTCGGTGCAAACGACGTGAACGATATCGTACCGGTCATCCAGAATCAGATCGACAATCTGAGGAACACGGAAAAATGCGATATCGTCGTCGGCGCCATGCACCTCGGGGACGATCCCTCCAGCGTGGTCACGGCAAAGGCCATCGTTCCGGAAATTCAGGGCCTCGACCTGCTGATCGACGGGCACAGCCACCAACTGGAGCAGATTGAAGATGTAAAAGGAAAAGACGGCAAGGCCGTCCCGATCGTCCAGACCGGCAGTTCGAGCGCCAACGTCGGCAAGGTGGAACTCAGCTGGAGCAACGAAAAGAAAGCCGTCGACAAGGTTTCAACCGAACTGATTTCGGCGGCGGCCGCCGGCACAGCATACACCCCCGACGCCGCCGTCACCAAAATGGCAAATGAGATTCTCGATTCCCAGAAAGCTCTGCTTGCGCCGATCGTGGGTTTGACCAAAACGACGCTCTGGGGCGGCACGATCAATGGAATCAACGAGGCGCGCCTCGCGGAGACGAACCTCGGTTCCCTGGTGGCGGATTCCATGCGTTGGAAAGCACAGCGGTTGATCACGGCGGACGCGTATAAGAATCTGCCGGTAGTCGCGCTGCAGAATGGCGGCGGCGTGCGCGCCGTCATCAAGGCGGGCAGCGTAACGGTAGGCAGCGTGCTGAATGTCCTTCCGTTCGGCAACACGCTCGCGTTCAAGGAAGTGACTCCCGACATCCTGTATTCGGCGTTGGAGAACGGCGTCGGCGGCGTGACGGGGCAGGACGCATCAACCGGGCGGATCAGCGGCGCCGCCGGAGCGTTCCCGCAGATTTCAGGGTTCAAATTCACCTACGATCCCCGGCAGCCCAAGGGGTCCCGCGTGACCTCCGTCACCCTTGACAGCGGCGCGGCGCTGAACCGGAACGACAAGGCCACCAGGTTGGTGCTGGCCTCCAACGACTACGAGCTGGCGGGCGGCGACAACTACACCATGCTGGCCGGTCTGCCGTCCGTCGGGGAAGGCGGGGCGCTGGACACCGTCCTGGAGGATTACCTGACCAGCAAGGGCTCGGTCAGCGTTCCGATCACCTCCGGACGCATCACCTGCAGCGGCGGCTATATCCCCAAGCCCTACGACGCGAAGGTGACAGTGAAAAAAGGCGCCGCCCCGGTCGCGGACACGGCGGTGGATTATCAGGTGGACGGCGGAACCGTCCTCCACGCGACGACGGGCGCGGACGGCACAGCCATCCTACCCGCGCTGCCGGACGGGCCGCACGCCGTTAAGATCGGCGACGCGGACGACGTGCTGGTCAACAATTACAGCGGGGCCGGCGTGACAGCGGCCGTGACAGCAACGGTCAACGCGACAGTCAGCATCTCCCATCACCTGAAGCTGGCGATTATTTCCGACACCCACGTTTACGACGACAGCCTCGGCACGACGGGAAAAGCCTTTGAGGAATATCTTGCAAACGACCGAAAAATGATTGTGGAAAGCGAGAAGATTCTGGACGAGGCCCTGAGCCGCATCAAGGCAAGCGACGCGGACTATGTCCTGATTTCCGGAGACCTGACCAAGGACGGCGAGAAACAGGACCACGAACGGATGGCACAAAAACTCAAAGCACTGGAAGACGCGACCGGCAAACAGGTGATTGTCATCGACGGCAATCACGACCTTTCCAATGCGGATGCGGTCCGGTATAACGCCGACGGTACGACGACGCCGGTGGACACGATCGACCGGGCCGCCTTTAAAAGCATCTACGCGGATTTCGGCTACGATCTGGCGGTGGCACAGGATCCCGATTCCCTCTCCTACGCCGTCGACCTCGGCAGCCGGTACCGCCTGATCGTGATGGATTCGGCCATCTATAACAATGAGACCGCCCCCGGCAAGAGAGAGCAGCAGACGGGGGGTTCTCTGACCGGCAACGCCTATGATTCCAACAACAGACTCCCGTGGATCATGGATCAGATTCGGAAGGCCAAGGACGACGGCCGCATTCCCATCGGCATGGAACACCACGGCCTTGTTCCCCACACCGCGGTGCAGCCGCAGTTTTTCCCGGAATATCTGCTGAACGATTACCGGCAGGTTTCTCAGGAACTGGCCGACGCGGGCATGCACCTTGTGTTCACCGGTCATTTCCATTCGCAGGATGTCGCTGCAGTCTCGTCCCCCGCGGGCAATATGCTGTACGACATGGAGACCGGCTCGCTGGTCACCGATCCGTGCCCGATCCGCTATGTGACGCTCGACGGCGAGAATGTGACCTATACCAGTGATCACATCGACAGTGTGGCCGGGCTTAACCTTGGCCAGTACAGCAATTTCTCCGATTATGAAAAAAATTACCTGCTGACCGGCATCATAGGCCTGGTTCCGGGCATGCTCAAGGCCGTCGGCCCCTCTCTTACGGATGACGCCGCAAAGGCGCTGGCCAACCAGCAGATTCCGGGAAGCGGCATGACGCTGGCTCAATTCCTTGCTGCCTGCATGGCGAAGCATTACGCGGGAGACGAGACGCCCGGCGTGCTTGCGCCGGTCATCACGGCCCTCCGGAACTCGTCCGACCCTCTGCAAAAGCTGCTGGGCGGGACGGCCTGGGCATTGGCTAATGACACGACCGGCGACCTGACCAACCCAAAGCTGGATACGGTTCCCGACAACGCAGGCAGCATCGACCTTTCCCTGACCCAGCCTTCTTTGATCGTCTCATCGTTCGACGAGTTGGACGCTTCCGTAAAATCGCAGCGTGTCGCAAACGGCACCCCTCTCTCCGCCCTGAATTTGCCGGATTCCCTGAATGCGACGGTGGGCGGAAGCGCGTCCGCCATCAACGGCATCACTTGGAGCGCCGGTCCGTCCTATACGCCGACAGCCGCCGGAACCTATCTCTTCACTGCAGTCCTTCCAAGCGGCTACGCGCTTGCGGACGGAGTCGGCGCCCCGGTGATCCGGGTCGAGGTATCTGCGGCAAAAAGCAAAAAATCAGGTTCGGGCGGCAGTTCCTCCTCTGGGCTGTCCGCTCCCGCGGGAGCCACAGGCAAAAGCACGATTACGACAGCCGTGGGTGCGGACGGCAGAACCACAACGACCGTCTCCACCCGGCCGGACAGCGAGCCGGTGGTGACGGGGGATCATTCCTCCGTCAGCGTCACTGTCCCGGCGAACGTCGCCTCCATTCTCGCTGCGGCGACAGCCGCAAAACCGGCGGAAGTAAGAATCACCGCCCCGACCGGCGCCCTCACGGAGCAGATCCGGAATGATGCGGTGCAGACCGTCCATCTGACGATCCGGGTTCCCTCCGCGGTTACGGGCAACACCAACGCGAATGCCCGGGTCTCTGTCCGCGTGGAACCGGCGGTCCTGCAGGCCGCCAAAGACGCGCGGAAAAATGTGACCCTTACGGTAACCAATGAAGAAACCGGCAGGGAAGCGTATTCCTGGACATTCTTCGGAACCGGGCTAAAAAACTCCGTTTCCACCGTCGCGGGAATTGATCTGGCATTAAGCGTTTCCCCCGTCACAGCGGATGCTTCCGCAAGCGCGGCTGCCGCGAAAAACACTGCCGGTCAGAAAGCCGCCGGCCTTTTGCTGAGATTTGCCGACAACGGATTGCTTCCGAGCGCCGCGCAGATGCGGGTCTATGTAGGCGATCAGGCAAACTGCGCTCCCGGTTCAACCGTGTTCCTGTATTATTTGAACCGCACGACGAATCAGCTGGAGCAGATGCCGCAGAGCAGGTACATCGTGGACGGAAACGGCTATGTCACCTTCTCTATTATCCACTGCTCCGATTACATCCTGCTGCCGCAGGCCGCGACCCACCCGTATCCGGTAAAATCGGATACCTCGCACCCGGTCAGCGTGCAGAACGGCAGGACCTATACCTTCGCCTTTACGGTAACCGGAACGGCCGCGCCCAGCTTCGCGGTCGGAAACGGGACCGCCTTTGCAAGCCGGTTGAGGCGCAAGGACAACACGTACTTCTTCACGATAAAAGCGATTGGGAAATCCGGACAAATGACGGCAGTTTACTGCACATTACCCGGACAGAAGCCGGTTATGATGGATTACGTCAGAATAACCTGATCAAGGCCCGAATCCAGGCAAATCAAAGTCAGGGCCGCCGTAAAGGCAGCCTTCCAATAGGGAAAAGCCGGAGGAACCGAAAAAGTTGCCCCGGCTTTTTGCTTTAGAATTTAACCTTTTTATGAAGGTGAGCGCGTCGGCTCCTTTCAGCGTGACCTGCAAAGGACGTTTGATCGGCTTGATGCTGTTGATTGTCAGCGTCGGGCTTTTCCCAAAGAAGCTTCCATTTCGATCCTGATCGGCGAAAAGATTTCCTATTCATCGCTGTCCGCTAAGACATCCACGTCTTTGGTGCTCCGGCGTTCCGCCCCTGTGTTCCAAAGCTTGTGGCAGCCGCCGCCATAGTACATTTTGATGCTGGTTCCCAAATAGCAGAACTTGCCTGAATTCAGCGTCAGGTTATTTGGCCCGCAATAGAAGCGGTACGGTATGCCGGGCAAGGCGCCGATCTGCCTGATGGAGTCTTCAGCTCCTCCGCTCCCTTCTCTTCGCCGGGATTTTCCGCATAAAATGTCAAAACGGCCTCTTTTTGAACGGCTAAACCCATAACTGCAAAAAGCTTTTTGGTGTCGACTTTTTACCGAGGTTCCAGCTCACACTTAATGACCCGGTTCCATGTAAAATCCATATTAAAATTTCGCAGAAGCTCCTTCCGCCCTTGTTCCGTCGGTCCGTCTTTTATATACTGAAGGATAATATGGTAAGAAACAGCTTCCGCCTGAAAAGGGAGAAAATTCTTCCGTTACAAACCGATCGCAGACCATATTATTAACGGATATTAAAAAGATCGGGAAACTGAAAAGGAAGGAACCGCTTATGAACCGCCCTGTAGCAATCATCGACCGGATCAGAAGCATCTATGCTTCCCTGCGCCCTTCAGAACAAAAGGTCGCCGATTTTGCACTAAAGAATTTTGATGGCTTTACCCTCTTATCCATTATGGAACTGTCGAAAAGTGCGGACGTCAGCCAGCCAACTGTCATCCGGTTCGCCCGTGCGCTTGGTTTTAAAGGCTATCGTGAACTGAAACGCTCGGTATCCCTTGAAAAAAAGCACAGTGGCGATTCGGAAAAGACATTCGATGCTCTGGCGGGATTTGATTTGCAGCCTTGGGATTCGATTGCCAGTATTCCTTTGAAGGCCGTACAGGTTACAAAAAGCCTGCTTGACGATACTTTGAAATCCGTCTCTGCCGACGAGCTAAAAAAAGCGGTTCATCTGCTTGTAAACGCGAGCCTGATTGATATTTACTGTGTGGAAAACTCCTTTACTCCGGCGAGCGATCTTTTGAACAAGCTAACTTACCTGGGCCTTGCGTGCCGTCTAAATTGTGACAGCTACCTCCAACAGATTTCCGCCGGGCATCTGGGACCGCAAGACGTAGGAATTGCTTTTTCCTTTTCCGGCTCTTCTAATGATACCATTAAGGCTCTGCGTCAGGCTAAAAAATCGGGTGCGGCAACCATCGCCATTGTTAAGGAACCTCTGATTTAATCCGCCCTCTACCGAAGAGAGAAGAACTCTGGTAAAATAGAACTATCAAGACACAGGTGGTGCGGGGAAATGAAAAAGCAACAAACTTTTACAGATATTGAATATAGC